>JAJYLA010000009.1 GCA_021788115.1 Actinomycetes bacterium
GGGGCCGGCGGGGCCGGCGGGGCCGGCGGGGCCGGCGGGGCCGCCCGCTACGCCGCGAGGCCGCCGCCCACCACGTCGTCGCCCCGGTACAACACGACGCTCTGGCCGGGTGCCACCCTCCGCACCGGCGAGGCGACCCGCACGACCCCGCCGGCGGACCAGCTCGCGGGGACGGGGCGGCCGTGGGCGCTGACCTGCACGTCGAGGCTGTCCTCCCCGGCCGGGGGGTTGTCCACCCACGACGGGGCGCGCACCGCGATCTCGGTGACGAGGAGATCCTCGAGGGAGCCGACGGTGACGGTGGCGCTCGCCGTGTCCACCCCCACCACGTAGCAGCGGCCGGCGTCACCGGCGGCCGGCACCCGCAGGCCACGCCGCTGGCCGATGGTGACCAGCTCGACGGCCGGCAGCGATCCGAGCGCTCCGCCCCCGCGGTCGATGACACGGGCGGGGTGCAAGGGGATCCTGTCGGCGAGGAACGCCCGGCGCCCGCCCGAGCGGGAGATGAAGCACACGTCCTGGCTGTCCGGCTTGCGGGCGGTGCGCAGCCCGAGAGCAGCCGCCGTCGCCCGCACCTCGGCCTTGGTCAGCTCACCGACCGGAAGGAGCACCTTCGAGAGGGTCTCCTGGGTGAGCATGTGCAGCACGTAGGACTGGTCCTTGGCGGCGTCGACCCCCCGGCGGAGGGCCAGGCGCCCATCGGGGTGAGCGGCGACGCGGGCGTGGTGGCCGGTGGCGACAGCGTCGAAGCCGAGGACCAGCGCCCGCTCCAGCAGCCGGTCGAACTTCAGGTGGCGGTTGCACTCCACGCAGGGGTTCGGTGTCCTCCCGGCCGCGTGCTCCGACACGTAGGGGGCCACGACGTGGCGGTCGAAGTCGTCGGAGAAGTTGAACACCCGATGGGTGATCCCGAGCTGCTGTGCCACCCGCCGGGCGTCGTCGACGTCGGCGACCGAGCAGCAGCCCGAGTCCGAGCTGCCACCCCACAGCTTCATGGTCGCCCCGACGACGTCGTGGCCGGCCGCGACGAGGAGCGCGGCCGCGACGGACGAGTCGACCCCGCCCGACATCGCCACCAGGACCCGCACGGTCAGCCTTCCCCCGGCACGGGCCGGCGCCCCGGCACCGCTCGACGCCCCCGCAGCCGGGCAACCGCGGCGGGCACGGCGCGCAGGGCGTGCTCCACGTCCTCCTCGGTGGTGGCGGCCCCGAGCGACAGGCGCAGGCCCGACTGGGCCTCCTCCTTGGGCACACCCATCGCGAGGAGCACCGGGCTGGGCTCGGTGGCGCCGCTGGCGCACGCCGCCCCCGACGACGCGCACACCCCGGCCTCGTCGAGGAGCGCCACAAGGACCTCGCCCTCGACGCCCGGGACCCGCACGTGCAGGTGCCCCGGGGCCCGGCGCACCGACGCGCACGTCTCGACGATGCCGGGCACGGACCGCCGCAGGCCGGCGGCCAGCCGGTCGCGCAGCCCGGCCACGCGTTCGGCTGTCCCGGCACGCTCCCGGGCGAGCGCCGCGGCAGCCGCCCCGAGGCCGACGATCCCCGCGACGTTGTGGGTGCCGCTGCGCAGCTCGCGCTCCTGGCCGCCGCCGTGGAGGACCGGCCGGAGGGCGGGCACGCCGGCACGCGCGCCCAGGGCGCCGACACCCTGGGGGCCGCCGAGCTTGTGGCCGCTGATGGAGACGAGGTCGGCAGCGGCGGCGGCCGAGGCGAGATCCATCCACGCGGCCGCCTGGACCGCGTCGGTGTGCACCAGCGCCCGGGGCGCCCGCCGGCGGACCAGCCGGGCCGCGTCGGCGAGGGGCTGAACGGCGCCGGTCTCGTTGTTGACCAGCTGCACCGAGACCAGGCTGACGGTCGCGTCAAGGAGCGGGCCGAGGGCATCGAGGTCGAGCACGCCGG
Source organism: Actinomycetes bacterium (assembly GCA_021788115.1). Lineage (GTDB taxonomy): Bacteria > Actinomycetota > Acidimicrobiia > Acidimicrobiales > Palsa-688 > JAJYLA01. The sequence goes on from JAJYLA010000009.1 coordinate 1,909, forward strand.
CGGCCGTCACGGGCGCCACGCGGACCTCCCGGCCGCTCGCCTCGGCGGCCGCGAGCACGGCGGGATGCTCGATGGCGCTCACCACGACCGGCCCCGGGCGGGCGCCGACCACGCCGAGGACGGCCAGGTTGTCCGACTCGGTACCGCCGGAGGTGAACGTGACTCCGCCGGGTTCGATGCCGAGCAGGGCGGCGATTTCGTCGCGGGCGTCGTCGACGGCAGCGCGGGCCGCCCTCGCGACCTGGTGCGAGCCGGACGGGTTGCCGAACCGCTCGCCCAGCCAGGGCCGCATCGCGGCCGCCGCCGCCGGATGCAGCGGCCCGCTCGCGGCGTTGTCGAGGTACGCCACCACGGCTTTCAGCTTAAGGGATCGCCCCCCAGCGGCACCGGCGGCCCCCGCCGGGAGGGTGGTGCGACATGGCCGGCGTGGCGCGCTACCTTCGTGGCCGTGGGCATCCTGCCGGACCCCCTTCTGTGGCGTTGAGCCAGCTGCGTCTGGACCCGATGACGGGTCGCTGGGTCGTCGTCGCCGGCGAGCGCTCGCAGCGCCCCTCGGACTTCCTCCCCCGCCGCCTGCCCGTGGAGGACGAGCGGTCGCGGCCGTGCCCGTTCTGCCCGGACAACGAGGAGGCGGCGAGCCCGATCCTGGCCAGCTACAGCCTCGACGGCGCCTGGCGGGTGCGGGTCGCGTCGAACCGCTACCCGGCGTTCAGCGGCAGCGAGCCGATGGTCGTCTCCCACCTCGGCCCGGTGTTCACCCAGGCCCCGGCGAGCGGCGCCCACGACGTGCTGGTGCTGTCCCCCGAGCACAACTCGAGCTGGGCGGACCTCTCCGAGGCGCATGCCACCCTGGTGATGGAGGCTTTGCGCGACAGGATGGAGCAGCACGCCGCCACCCCCGGGCTGCGATACAGCCAGGCGGTCGTCAACTGCGGCCGGGAGGCGGGGGCGTCGATCGAGCATCCCCACGGGCAGCTGCTGTCGATGCCGTTCATCCCCGGGGAGGCGGCCAACGAGCTGGCGGGATTCTCCCGTTTCCACGGCAACTGCCTCCTCTGTGCCGTCATCGAGGCCGAGGAGGAGGCCCGGCACCGGGTGGTGCTCGCCGACGACTACGCGGTGACGCTCAGCCCGTTCTGGGGGGGCACCCCCTACGAGCTCTTGATCGTGCCGCGCCAGCACGAAGCCCACCTGCATCACGCCGGGCAGCCGGATCTCGCGGCCATCGGCAACGCCGTGCAGGTCGCCCTGTCGGCGCTCCGGTCGCGCCTCGGCGACATCGCCTACAACATCATGTTCCACTCCGCCCCGTTCCGCCTGAGCGGCGACTTCCACTGGCACGTCCACCTGGTGCCCAAGATCTCCACCCGCGGCGGCTTCGAGATGGGCTCCGGCGTGCTGATCAACGTGGTGCCCCCCGAGCGGGCCGCCGACGACCTGCGGGCGGAGGTCGTCGCCCCGGCGTAGAGCCCCGAACGGCGGCCGGCGCCACCGCCGGGGACGGTCGCCGGCGTCAGCGTGTCGTGCCGCTGGTCGACGTCGTCGATGTGGCCGTCGGCGTCGTCGTGGTGGCCGTGGTTGTCGTGGTCTTCGGTACGGTCGTCGTGGTCTTCGGTACGGTCGTCGTGGGTTTCGGTACGGTCGTCGTCGAGGTCGTGGACGTCTCCGTCGGGGAAGGTGCTGCCGGCGTCGCCGTGGGGGCGGCCACCGGCCCCGGCGCCCAGGTGGCGGAGGGCGCCATGGCCCGTACGGCGCCGGGAGTCCACTGGCTCCAGGGCGTGGACCAGTCCATCACCCCGTGGTCGCCGGGCGCCGGCGGCCGGGGGCTTCCCACCACCGTGACCACATCGCCGATCCGGCTGAAGTCCATGAAAGCCTGCGCGTCCGGGGGGCTGATGTTGATGCAACCGTGCGAAACGTTGATGAACCCCTGGTCGGCCACCGACCACGGGGCGGCGTGCACGTACTCGCCGCTGTCGGAGATGTGCACGTCGTCGTAGACGTACTCGTCGTAGCCGTCGGGGGAGTTGACCGGGATACCCACCGTCGAGGACACCATGTGCACCACGGGTTCCTCGTCGAGGACGATGTGGGTGCCGTTCATGGTGGGGTACTGGGGCCGCCCACCGCTCAGCGGATAGGTGGCGACGACCCGGCCGTCGAGGGTGACGGTCATCTCGTGGGTGATCAGGTTCGCCACCGATACGCGGGCGTGGTCCACCTCGAACGAGGCGGTGACCCGCCCCTTCCCCCACACCCCGCCGCCGGCGTACCAGCCGCTCAGGTCGGAGGTGACCGTGACCTGCTCGCCGGCGGGCCAGTACGAGCGGGGCCGGAAGTGCAGCTCGTCGGGGCTGAACCAGTGCCAGCCGCCGGGCACCGGCTCGGACTCGGCGACCACGAAGTGCGACAGGACGGCCGCCTGCGCGGCGGCCGAGTCGATGTCGCGGTCGAAGCGGATCACGACCGGCTGGCCGACCCCCACGATCATGTGCCCGTAGGGGAACAGGCTCGCCGACACCGTCTCGGTCGCCGGGCGGGTGGTGAAGGTCCCGTTCCGCTCGGCGCTCAAACCGTCGGGCCGAATGACGGTCACCGACACGTGGTAGGTGGTGTCCGGGACGAGCAGCCCGGTGGACTGCCATCTCCGGGAGTCGGAGGACATGGCGCCGGCGATCAGGGCGCGGGACGGGCCCGTGACCTGCACCAGCGCGAGGTTGCCGAAGGAGGTGCGGACCGTGACACTCGAGTGCGGCTCCACCGACGTGGATCCGAAGGGGGGCGACATCGTGACGGACGCGGCGAGCCGGGCGGTCGCCTCCTGGATCGCTGCGACCGCCTGGGCGTCGACGGTGGTCGTGGTCGCGGTCGCCGGGTCCAGGGCACGGGTCTTCGCGGACGCGCCCCGGAACGCCACCATCACCGCTGTGCCGCCGCCGACCAGGACCAGCGCCGCGCCGACCGCCCCCCACCTCGTCCACCACGCCTTCCGCCTCAGGTGCTTCGCCGGGGAGTCCACCACGGGATCAGGATAGAGGTCGGAGCCTGTCGGGACGTGTCGTTTGCGAACGGCGCGTCTCGAGGGCTCGGGTGCACGCTCAGCGATCGGGTGGGCCGTTCAGGTCGCGCCCAGCCACAGAACCCCGAGCGGCGGAAGGCTGAGCTCCGCCGACCAGGGCCGGCCGTGCCAGGGCACCGGCTCGGCGGCCACGCCGCCGAGGTTGCCCACGCCGCCGCCCCCCCATTCCGTGGCGTCGGTGTTGAGCAGCTCCTGCCACCAGCCGCCGGCCGGCAGCCCGACGCGATACCCGTGGCGGGGCACGGGGGTGAGGTTCGCGACACAGGCCACCGCGCCCTCGTATCCGCCGGTGGATCGGCGGCGCACGAAGGAGAGGATGCTCCGCTCGACGTCGCCGGCGTCGATCCACTCGAACCCGCGGTCGGTGAAGTCCTCCTCCCAGAGGGCCGGCCTGACCTGCTGAACCCGGTTGAGCTCGGCGACCATCGACCGCAGCCGGCGGTGGTCGTCCCACTGGTCGAGGATCCACCAGTCGAGCTCACCGTCGTAGTCCCACTCTCTCTCCGGGCCGAACTCTGATCCCATGAACAGCAGCTGTTTGCCCGGGTGCGCCCACATCCACGCGTACAGGGCCCGCAGGTTGGCGAGCTGCTGCCAGCGGTCGCCGGGCATCTTCGACAGCAGCGACCGTTTCCCGTGCACGACCTCGTCGTGGGAGAGCGGGAGGATGAAGTTCTCCGTCCAGGCGTAGAGCAGCCCGAAGGTCAGGTCGTTGTGGCGGTAGCGGCGGTAGACCGGGTCGCTCGAGAAGTACTCGAGGGTGTCGTGCATCCAGCCCATGTTCCATTTGAAGCCGAAACCGAGGCCGCCGAGGTACACCGGCCTCGACACGCCCGGCCAGGCCGTCGACTCCTCCGCGATGACCGTCGCCCCGGTGCCGAGCCCGAACACCGCCTCGTTCACCTCTTTGAGAAAATCGACCGCGTCGAGGTTCTCGCGACCGCCGAAGCGGTTGGGGATCCACCCTCCGGCGGGGCGGGAGTAGTCCAGGTAGAGCATGGACGCCACCGCGTCGACCCGCAGCGCGTCGACGTGGAATTGGTCGATCCAGTACAGGGCGTTGGCGACGAGGAAGTTGCGGACCTCGTTGCGCCCGAAGTTGAAAACAAGGGTCCCCCAATCGGGGTGCTCGCCGAGGCGGGGGTCGTCGTGCTCGTAGAGCGCCGTGCCGTCGAAGCGTGCCAGGGCGAACGCGTCGCGGGGGAAGTGGGCGGGCACCCAGTCGACGATCACCCCGATGCCCCTGCGGTGCAGGGCGTCGACGACGGCGCGGAAGTCGTCGGGGGTGCCGTAGCGCGACGTCGGCGCGTAGTACCCCGAGACCTGGTACCCCCATGACCCGCCGAAGGGATGCTCGGACACGGGCATCATCTCGACGTGGGTGAAACCGAGGTCCGCCACGTAGTCGGGCAACTCCTCGGCCAGCTCGAGGTACGTGAGGGGCCGCCGGGGGCCCTCCCCGGTGTCCACGTGGCGCCAGGACCCCAGGTGAACCTCGTAGACGGCCATCGGCCGGCGCAGCAGGTCCGAGCGTGCCCGCTCGAGCATCCACGCGGCGTCGCCCCACTCGTGCCGGGAGGGACCGACGACCACGCTGGCGGTCGCCGGCGGCTCCTCCATCGAGAAGGCCATCGGGTCCGTCTTCAGGATCAGGTTGCCCGCGGCGTCGACGAGCTCGAACTTGTAGCACGCGCCCGGCTCCACGCCGGGCACGAACAGCTCCCAGACCCCCGACGCCCCGAGGGAGCGCATGGGGTGGACCCGGCCGTCCCAGTGGTTCCAGTCCCCGACCACCCGCACGGCGTACGCGTTCGGCGCCCACACCGCGAACGCGACCCCTTCCAGGCCCTCGTGCACCCGGTGGTGGGCGCCGAGGGACTCCCACAGCCGGCGGTGGCGCCCCTCCCCGAAGAGGTGCAGGTCCACGTCGCCGAGGGTGGGCCACAGCTGGTAGGGGTCCTCGAAGCGGACGGTCGTGGTCGTGCTCCCGGAGCGGAAGTCGGCCTCGAGCCGGTAGGACTTCACCTCCGCGGCGAGCGGCCCCTCGAACACGCCGGCAGGGTGGATGCGCTGCATCTCGACCGGCGCCGCCCCGCCGTCGCCGGCCACCACCCGCATCGCCTCCGCGCCGGGGCGGTAGGCGCGCACCACCCCGTCGTGGCGGCCGAGCACCCGGTGAGGGTCGCTGTGCCGCCCGGCCGCGATCGATTCGAGGTCATCCTTGCTCGCGGGCATCCTCCCCTCCGTCGATCAGGCGCACGAGCGCGTTCATCGGTATCGATACCCACTCGGGCCGGTGATCCTCTTCGTAGTCCAGTTCGTAGAGCGCCTTGTCCAGCTCGTACCCCGTGAGCACCGCGGCGGTGAAGGCCCTGTCGGGCAGCAGCCTGTCGATGCCCTTCACGCCCCGGTAGCCGTCCAGGAAGGACTGGCGGTTGTGCATCTCCCACGCCTCGGCGCGGTCCGCGAGGGCGGCCCGCTCGTCGGCGCGCCGCTCGGCGAGGGCGTGCTGGGCGGCGTAGTCGAAGGACCGCAGCATCCCGGCGACGTCCTTGAGCGGGGAGGCCGGGGCGACCCTCTCGGCGCGCGGCCGGGCCGGCTCCCCTTCGAAGTCGAGCACGTACCAGCCCGAATCGGTCCGCATGACCTGCCCGAGGTGGTAGTCGCCGTGGACGCGCAGCGCCGGGCCGGGCTCGTCGATCGAGCGCAGCCGTGCGACAAGCTGGGCGGCCGGCCCTGCGAGGTCCCGTCCGGCGCTCGCTCTCGCCGACCCGAGACGCCTCTCGACGTCGGCGACCAGCTCCGACCACGCGGCGCGCCCGGCTTCGCCTCCGGCCAGCCCGAACCCCTCCGCCAGAGCGAGGTGCATCTCCGCTGTCACCCGCCCCAGCCGGGACGCCTCTGCGGCGAAGTCGCCCCCCGACTCGGCCGGGTACGGGGAGGCGGAGTTGTACAGATCCCGCAGGGATGTCAACGCCAGCGCCCAACCCTCGGCGCCGCCGGCCAGGAACTCCTGCCCGAACGCCAGGTCGTAGCCGTCCTCGGTCCAGGTGACCAGCGGGGTCGCCACGTGGGCGAAACCGGCCTCGGCCAGCGCCGTGGTCATCTCCACGTCGAGGTTGCGGCCCTCGTGGAGCCGGCGGAAGATCTTGAGGATCAGCCGGTCGTCGTAGACGAGCGACGTGTTGGACTGCTCGACGGTGAGCGGCCGGGCCCGCCGGGCAAGCTCCTTGCCGCCGCTGGCCACTTCGAGCAGGACGCGTGCCATCTCCGGGTCGACGGTGGCGTCGTAGAAGTAGCTCCCGCCGACCGAGCCGATGAGGGCGTCGTCGCGCCGGTGCAGGAAGTCAGCCCGCTCCGCGGTGGGGCGTTCGCCGATCAGCAGCTGGTAGAGGGTCCCCTCGGCGTCGACGAGCGCGTGCCACATGCGGTGCGGTCCCTCCCCCGACCACAGCTTCCGGGCGAAGCGCACCTCCAGGCCGCGCTCACCCGGCGGATACCCGGCGAACCACCGCTGCCCGCCGAGATGGGCCGCCAGCAGCTCCTCGAGGCCCGCCGGGAGCCCGCTCGCGACAACCGGGTCACCCGTCATGGCTCCTCCTCCTCGTGCGCTTCGTGGGAGACCGACGGGTCCGGCGCGGCGCCCGGCTGGTAGACCAGCTCGAACCAGTAGAACCCGTACGGGGCGAGCGTGACAAAGTACGGGAGCTCGCCGATGCGGGGGAATGGCACCCGCCCGAGCAGCTCGATCGGTGTCCACCCCTCCCACCGCTGCAGGGGCAGCTCGGCGGGCTGCGCGAAGCGCGACAGGTTGCACACGCACAGCACGGTGTCGCCGGCCCGGACCCCCGGCGAAGTGCCGGCGCCGGCGGGGCCGCTCGGGGGGACCTCGGGGCCGGGGATCGTGCGCACATACGCGAGCACCGACGGGTTCTCCGCGGAGAGCACTTCGAACGTCCCGGTTCCGAACAGGGGGTGCTGCTTGCGCACGTCGAGCATCCGCTTCATCCAGTGGAGCTGCGAGCTGGTGTTGCGCACCTGCGCCTCGACGTTGACCGCCTGGTAGCCGTACACCGGGTCCATGAGCGGCGGCAGGTAGAGCTGCGCGAAGTCGCCGTGGCTGAAGCCGGCGTTGCGATCCGGGGACCACTGCATCGGTGTGCGCACGCCGTCGCGGTCGCCCAGGTAGATGTTGTCGCCCATGCCGATCTCGTCGCCGTAGTAGAGCACCGGCGAGCCGGGGAAGCTGAACAGCAGGGCGTGGAGCAGCTCGGCGACCCGCCGGTCGTTGTCGACGAGCGGGGCGAGCCGCCGGCCGATGCCGAGGTTGCGCTTCATCCGCGGGTCCTTGGCGTACTCCGTGTACATGTAGTCGCGCTCCTCGTCGGTCACCATCTCGAGGGTGAGCTCGTCGTGGTTGCGCAGGAAGATCCCCCACTGGCAGCCCTCGGGGATCTCCGGGGTGCGGGCCAGGATCTCCGTGACCGGGTAGCGCTGCTCGCGCCGCACCGCCATGAACATCCGGGGCATCACCGGGAAGTGGAAGCACATGTGGCACTCGTCGCCGTCGCCGAAGTACTCGACGACGTCCTCGGGCCACTGGTTGGCCTCCGCGAGCAGGACCCGGCCGGGGTAGAGAGAGTCGATCTCCTTGCGGAGACGGCGCAGGTAGTCGTGGGTCTCCTGCAGGTTCTCGCAGTTGGTGCCCTCCCGCTCGAAGAGGTAGGGGACGGCGTCGAGGCGGAACCCGTCGAGGCCGATGTCGAGCCAGTAGCGGCAGACGTCGAGCATGGCGTCGGCGACGGCAGGGTTGTCGTAGTTGAGATCCGGCTGGTGGGCGAAAAAGCGGTGCCAGTAGTACTGGCCCCGCCGGGGGTCGTAGCTCCAGTTGGACTTCTCGGTGTCGACGAAGATCACCCGGGCGCCGGCGTAGCGGCTGTCGTCGTCGCTCCACACGTACCAGTCGGCCTTGGGGTTCGTCCGGTCCTGCCGGGACTCGACGAACCAGGGGTGCTGGTCGGAGGTGTGGTTCATGACGAGGTCGGCGATGACCCGCAAGCCCCGCTTGTGCGCCTGCTCGACCAGCTCGACGGCGTCGGCGAGGTCCCCGTACTCGGGAAGGATCGTCCAGAAGTCGCTGATGTCGTAGCCGCCGTCGCGCAGCGGCGACTGGTAGAACGGCAGGAGCCACAGGCAGTCGACTCCGAGCCACTGGAGGTAGTCCAGCTTCTCGGTCAGGCCGGCGAGGTCGCCGGTGCCGTCCTGGTTGCTGTCGTAGAAGCCGCGCACCGGCACCTCGTAGAACACGGCGGTCCGGTACCAGCGCGGGTTCGGCGCCGCGAACGGGCTCACCATGTGGGGACACCGCCTCCGGCGAGATCGAGGACGTGCGCCACCCGGAAGACCGGGTCGAGGCGTACGTACGGCTCGGAACCCCGCCACCGGTAGGTCTCGCCGGACAACTCGTCCACGACGGCATAGGCCCTGTCGCGGGGAAGGCCGAGGGCGTCGAGGTCCAGGTGCAGCGTCGCCTCCTGCGGGCGGTGCGGGTCCAGCGTCACCACCGTCAGCACCGCGTCCTCTCCGTCGTCGCTGCGCTTGGAGTAGGCGATGATCTCGGGGTTGGTGGTGTCATGGAAGAGGATCGAGCGGAGCCGCTGCAACGCCGGGTGACGCCGGCGGATCTGATTGAGGACGGACATGAGCGGCGCCAGGCTCGCCGGGCGGTCGAACTCGCGGTGCTTGATCTCGTACTTCTCCGAGTTGAGGTACTCCTCGTTGGTGTCCGACGCCGGGATGTTCTCGTACAGCTCGAAGCCGCTGTACACCCCGTAGGAGGGGCTCATGGTGGCGGCCAGCACCAGCCGCAGGGCGAACGCGGCGGGCGGCCCGTGGCGAAGCGGACCCGAGAGGATGTCCGGCGTGTTCGGCCAGAAGTTGGGCCGCATGTAGTCGGCGACGGGGCCGTGCGCCAACTCCTCGAGGTAGGCGCGCAGGCCCTCCGGGCCGTGCTGCGCCGTCCTCCAGGTGAAGTACGTGTAGCTCTGGCTGAAGCCGGCCTCGGCGAGACGGGACATCACCTTGGGCCGGGTGAACGCCTCGGCCAGGAACAGCACCTCGGGGTGGCGGGACTGGACCGAGGCGATCAGCCACTCCCAGAAGGCCATCGGCTTGGTGTGGGGGTTGTCGACCCGGAAGATCCGCACGCCCAGGCCGATCCAGTACTCGACGATCTCCTCGCACGCCTCCCACAGCTCGATGCGGGATTCCTCGCTCGGGGGCCAGAAGTTGATCGGGTAGATGTCCTGGTAGATCTTCGGCGGGTTCTCCGCGCACGCGATGCTCCCGTCGGGCCGGTGATGGAACCACTCCGGGTGCTCGGTCACCCAGGGGTGGTCGGGGGAGCACTGCAGCGCGTAGTCGAGGGCGATCTCCATGCCGTGCGCCTTCAGGTCCTCGACGAGGCCGGCGAAGTCCTCCACCGTGCCCAGGTCCGGGTGGATGGCCGTGTGCCCCCCTTCGACGCTGCCGATGGCCCAGGGGCTCCCCGGGTCGCCGGGGCGGGCCGCGAGCGTGTTGTTCGGCCCCTTGCGCGCCGTCACCCCGATGGGGTGGATGGGAGGCAGGTACAAGACGTCGAACCCCATGGCCGCAAGCGCCGGCACCCGGCCGGACACCCCCGAGAACCCGCCGAAGGACCGGGGAAAAAGTTCGTACCAGGCGCCGAACAGCGCCCGCTCCCGGTCCACCCACAGCGGCTGGGGATCCGACGAGGTGAGGTCGGGGGCGGTATCGGGGTCCGGAGTCTCGCTGTAGCGGGTCCGGGCGGTCCACCCTTGCACGACCACGCTGTGGGGCCCGATGCGGCGCGGGACCACGACGGCCTCCCACTCGTCGTTGCCGAGGGATGTCATGTCCACGACCTCTTCGGCGTCATCCTTGCCGTCGGGGCAGAGCAGCACGCGTGCAGCGAGCGTGTCGTGGCCGTCCTTGAACACCACGGCCGTCACCCGCAGCGCCTCACCCACCACCGCCTTGGCGGCACGCCGGCAACTGGGGGTACGGGGTCGGACGTCCTCGATCACCAGGCGACCGGTCACCCCACCACGCTACGTGCCTTCGGCGGCCCCGCGTGGGTTCCGCTGGAGTGTGGGCGCCACCGTCCCGTAGGTTGGGCCGAGATGAAGGCTCTTCGAAGTTTCACCGTTCGTGCGCGCCTCCCCGAGGACCTCGACCCCCTGCAGGAGCTCGCGTTCAACCTGCGGTGGTCCTGGGACGACCGGACGCGCGACCTGTTCCGCTGGGTCGACCCGCAGATCTGGGAGGCCACCTTCCACGACCCGGTCCGCCTCCTCGGCCTCGTGGGCCGCCAGCGCCTGGAACAGCTCGCCGCCGACACCGCCTTCATGGGCTTCCTCCGCGAGATGCGCGACGACCTCCGCCGCTACCTGGAAGCGCCGGGGTGGTTCCAGAGCCGGCCGGCGAACGCTCTGCGCGGCGTCGCGTATTTTTCCCCGGAATTCGGTATCGCCGAGGCCCTGCCCCAGTACTCCGGCGGACTGGGCGTCCTCGCCGGCGACCACTTGAAGGCTGCGAGCACCCTCGGCATCCCCCTGACCGGGATCGGCCTGATGTACCGGCTCGGCTACTTCCGCCAGCGCCTCGACACCGACGGATGGCAGGAGGAGCGCTACCCGGCCCTCGACCCGCACGCCATGGCGCTCGAGCTGGTCGACGGCGCCCGCGTGTCCGTGGACCTCGCCGGCTCCACCCTCGACGCGCAGCTGTGGGTCGCCCAGGTCGGGAGGGTCAAGCTGTACCTGCTCGACGCGGACGTGGACACCAACGACGAGGAGCTGCGCGCCGTCACCGACCGGCTCTACGGCGGCGGCTCGGAGCACCGGGTACGCCAGGAGGTCCTCCTCGGGATGGGCGGGGTCCGGGCGCTCGAGGCGGTGGGGGCGGACACGCAGGTGTTCCACACCAACGAGGGCCACGCCGGCTTCCTCGGCCTCGAGCGCATCCGCAAGCTGATCACCGAGGAGGGCCTCGGCTGGGAGGACGCTATCGAGGCGGTCCGGGCCGGGACCGTGTTCACGACCCACACGCCGGTGCCGGCGGGCATAGACCGCTTCCCCCGCGAGCTGATGGAGCGCTACTTCTCGACGTGGGCGGAGGAGTGCGGCGTGTCGATCGACCAGCTGATGTCCCTCGGCCACTTCCCCGACGAGGACCCCGACGCCCCGTTCAACATGGCGGTGATGGGCCTGCGCCTCGCCGGCCGCTCCAACGGTGTTTCCCGGCTGCACGGGCGGACGAGCAGGGAGATGTTCCAGGCCCTGTGGCCGCTGGTGCCCGTCGAGGAGACGCCGATCGGCTCGATCACCAACGGGGTGCACGGGCCCACCTGGGTGTCGTCCCAGATGGGCGACTTCTACTCGAAGTACGTGTCGCCGGCGTGGCACCAGGCGGGCCCGGAGGAGTGGGCCGGGGTCGAGGAGGCTCGCGACGACGAGTTGTGGCGAATCCGGGAGCAGGGTCGCGAGGCGCTGGTGAGCTTCGTGCGTGAGCGGCTGCGGAGGTCGCTGCAGGAGCGGGGGGTGTCGGTCAGCGACGCGGCGTGGACCGACGACGTGCTCGACCCCCGCTACCTCATCGTGGGTTTCTCCCGGAGGTTCGCCACCTACAAGAGGGCCTCCCTGCTGCTGTCCCAGCCGGACCGGCTGAGAGCCCTGCTGCTCGACGAGCACCATCCGATCCAGATGGTGTTCGCCGGCAAGGCGCACCCCGCCGACGACCTCGGCAAGGAGATGATCGCCCAGATCGCCCGATTCGCCCGCGACCCGGCGGTCCGGCACCGCTTCGCGTTCGTGGAGGACTACGACATCGCCGTTGCGCGCATGTTCTACCAGGGCAGCGACGTGTGGCTGAACACTCCCCGCCGGCCCATGGAGGCGAGCGGAACGAGCGGCGAGAAGGCGGCGCTGAACGGGGCGCTCAACTGCTCCGTCCTCGACGGCTGGTGGGACGAGATGTTCGACGGTTCCAACGGGTGGGCCATCACTTCCGCCGAAGGCCTCGCGGACCTCGAGCACCGCGACCAGGTGGAGGCGAACAGCCTGTTCGAGATCCTCGAGCGCCAGATAGTGCCGCTCTACTACGACCGGCGCGGCGGCGGTCGCGTCCCGCGTGAGTGGGTGTCACGGATCAAGGCGTCGTTGCGGTCGCTCGGGCCGAAGGTCATGGCCACCCGCATGGTCCGGGACTACGTGGACGACATGTACGAGCCTCTCGCCGAGCGGAGCGACTTCCTGGCGGCGGATCACTACACCCGCGCGAGGGCTCTCGCCGCCTGGAAGCGGCGGGTCGCCGCCGCGTGGCCGGGCGTCAAGGTGGTCGACGTCGATGTCGACCTGCCGGTCGGGCTGGTAGACCTCGGCGCGGACCGCGACGTGACCGTCGAGGTCAACCTCGGCTCGCTGACCACCGACGACGTCGCGGTGGAGTTGCTCCACGGCCCCGTCGTCGCCGGCGACGAGATGGTCGACACCACCGTGGTGCGCCTCGAGCTGGCCGGCGGCGAGGAGGGGGCCGTCCGTTACCGGGGAAGCTTCAGCTGCGACCGGGCGGGCCGCCACGGCTACACCGTGCGCATCGTCCCCGCCCACCCCGACCTCGCGCTCGCGGTCGAGATGGGCTGTATCGCCTGGGGGTAGCCGGCGGTGGCGGTGGCAGGATCGCGCTGCCGTGGGGCGTCGCTCCGGACTAGCGGTCGAGGAGCCGGGCCGCGGCCTCGTAGGGGTCCACGCGGCGCGCGAGCAGCTCCGCACGAACCTCTTCGAAGCGTGCCCCTCCCTCCAGCTCGCGCACGTCGCGTGCCAGCCGCCCGATCATGACGCGCTCCATCTCCGCTATGAGCCGCTGCTCGCGCCGGCGTTCGAGCTCGCCCGCAGCCACCAGGTGGGCCCGGTGGGCGGTCACGGCCGACCACACCGCGTCGGTTCCCTCGCCGGTCGTCGCCGTCGCCAAAAGCACCGGAGGACGCCAGGCAACAGGATCGGAGAGCCCTCCGACCGTGGAGGTGGCGGGAGAGCGTGCGGCGCCCGGAAACGAGGCGGCCATCTCCAGCATCGCCTCCAGGTCGCGGCGCGTTTCCGCCGCTCCCTCGCGGTCGGCCTTGTTGACGACGAAGACGTCGGCCACCTCGAGCAGGCCCGCCTTGCTGGCCTGCACGGCGTCCCCCCAGCCCGGGGTGACCACGACGACCGTGGTGTCGGCGGCCCCGGCGATCTCCACCTCTACCTGGCCGACGCCGACGGTCTCCACCAAGACGACCGGCATGCCGACCGCCGCCAGGACCCGGATCGCCTCGGGGGCTGCCAGGGCCAACCCGCCCTGGTGGCCCCTGCTGGCCATGGACCGGATGAACACACCCCTGTCGAGGGCGTGGTCCTGCATCCGTATGCGATCGCCCAAGATGGCCCCCCCGGAGTAGGGCGACGATGGATCGACAGCGAGGACGCCCACCGTGTCCCCGCCGGCGCGCACGGCCGCGATGAGCCGGTCCACGAGCGTCGACTTCCCCGCTCCCGGCGAGCCCGTCACGCCGATCACATGCTCCACCGACGCGCTGGGGGCGAAGGTGGCCCGGCCGACGGCACGCGCCGCCTCGCCCCCGCGCTCCACGAGGGACAGCAGCCGCCCGATGGCGCCGCGCTCCCCCGCCCGGGCTGCGCCCAGGAGCTGCTCGGGGTCGCGGCGGGCAGAGCGCTGCGTCGGGGAAGGGCAGGCGTCCATGGTCCGTTCAGTATGGCTGGGCGCGACAGCCGCCACCGCCACCCGGCGCGGCGGCCGCCACGGCAACCCCGCCGGTATCGGCGCGGGTCCGCCCTAGGCTTCGGGGCGTGCGAGCGCTGGTGGACGAGGAGCGGGTCGTGGAGCTGACCAAAGCCCTGGTGTCGGTGGACACGCGCAACCCCCCGGGCAACGAAGCTCCTATCGAGGGCACGGTACGAGACGCCCTCGACCGCTGGAATCCCACGTGGACCCGCGTCGAGCCGTCCCCCGGCCGGGTTTCGCTCGTCGCCGCGCTCCCCCACCCCGACGGCCCCGCCGGCGAGGGCGGCGGGCGCCCGACGCTGATCATCAACGGGCACCTCGACGTGGTGCCCGTCAAAGCGGACTCCTGGAGCCACGACCCCTTCGATCCCCAGGTCGTCGACGGGCGGCTCTACGGGCGGGGCAGCGCCGACATGAAGGGCGGAATCGCCGCAGCCATCTGTGCCCTCGACGTCCTGGCGGCCGCAGGGCGGCCCACGGCGTGTGACGTCGTGTTCCACCTCGTCGCCGACGAGGAGCGAGGCGGGCGCTTCGGGACCGAGTCCCTCCTCCACGACGGCCTGGTCGCAGGCGACGCCTGCCTCATACCGGAGCCCACGGACCTGCAGCTCTGCATCGCCGAGCGGGGCCTCTACCAGGCGCGCGTCGTCGTGGAGGGCCGCCCCGCGCACGGGAGCCGGCCTCGCGACGGGGTGTCTGCCGTGGAGCACGCGGCCCGGCTGGTGCTGGCGCTGCACGCGGCGGACTACGGCGACCCCGAGCATCCGCTCCTCGGCAAGCCCACGGCGAACGTGGGGACCATCGCGGGAGGAACCGCCTTCAACAACGTCGCCGAGTCCTGCGTGATCGGCCTCGACCGCAGGCTTCTGCCGGGGGCGACGCGGGAGAGCACCGAGGCGGAGGTGCGGTCCCTCATCGAGGCGGCGGGGATCGAGGGGCTGCGCTACGACCTGGACTTCGACTCCTTCGGGGAGGCCAGCGAGATCTCCCCCGACGACCCGTGGGTGAAGACCGTCGGTGCCGCCGTCGCCCGGGCCACGGGCCGCGATCCCGAGGTGATCGGGATGAGCTTCACGACAGACGCCCGCTTCGTGCGCAACAGCGCACGGATCCCCGCGGTGGTGTGCGGTCCCGGCTCGGTCAGCCAGGCGCACGGCAACGACGAGTGGGTATCCCTCGCCAGCCTGGTCGACGCCACCGCGTCGTACGCGGAACTGCTCGCCTCCTTCGGCGCGCAGCCCCGACGGGGGCGAGGTTGAGCGAAGCGCGACCAGGGGCAGCGGGAGCCGGGAGGGGCGCGGAGGTCTAGACGCCGGGGAGAGAGCGGACCCACTCGACGACCGACGCTGCGACCGCTGCGTCGGACCCGCGGAGGGCGTGGTCCTTGCCCTCGATCCAGCGATGCGTCACCGCGCCGGGGATGGCGCCGGCGGCTGATTCGAGCTCCCACGGTGCGGCGAAGGCGTCGCGTGTCCCGGACACGAACAGACAGGGAACCGATATCCGGGAAAAATGGCCCGTCCTCTGCGACTCCGGCCTGCCGGGGGGATGGAGCGGGTAGCTCACCAGGACCAGGCCCGCCGCGTCGAAACCCTCCGCAACAACCATCGAGCAGATCCGCCCGCCCATGGAGCGGCCGCCCAGCAGCACCCGCCCGACCCTGCCCGCCAGCGACTCCGCCTCGTCGAGCACGGCGCGAAGAAGCACCGCGGGGCGGTCGGGGGCCCGTCTGCCTGCCTTGCGGTACGGGAAATCCATGCGCTCGACGAGAACCCCCGCCGCGCTCGCCGCCAGGTCGATGGCAACGAGCGCTGGCTGGTCGCGACCTGCGCCGGCGCCGGGGGCGAGCAGGAGCCCGAGGTCGCTCACACCACCGATCGGAGAAGGTCGCGCAGCGCGCCGGCGTCGGTCGAGAGGGCGTTCAGGTCGCCCCCGCCGGCCTCGAGAGCCTGGACGAGGGCTCGGGCGTCCTTCATGATCCGCAGCCACAGGACCTCATCCATGCCGAGCGGCGGCGGCCCCTCGACCTCGTGGACCCAGAAGACGAAATCGGCGGCTCGTCCCTCGTCGTCGGGCTCGCCGGCCAGGCGCCCCGCGGCAGCGAAGAGCTCCTCGAGCGCGTGGTATCGCTCCGTGCCGTCGTCGTCGTCTTCGCCGGCGAGCGCGGTCTCGCCGACGGCGTCGAACAGGGACTCGACCGTCTCCTCCGCGGCGGCGGGCACCACCAGGTCGCCCCCATCCCACTCATGGACGATTCCCGCCTCGTCGAGCATCACCTCCAGCTGCACCCGCTGCTCGGGCAACCAGTCGGGCAGTTCGTAGACGGTCTCCTCGTCGGCCGGGAGTGTTCCCCTCTCTGGAGCGGGCACGCCGCCGGCGCCGGCCTCGGCGCCGGCCAGTGTGCCGGTGGCGGGGGCGGGGGCGCCGCCCCTGCCGGCGGCGGCCACAGGTTCCATCAGCCTCACCAGGACGGCCCCCTGTATTCGGATCTCGTCGTCGAGAGCCTCTTCAGCGCCCAGCGCGGCCAGCAGGCGGCGAGTGACACGCCCTATCGCCGCCCACGTTTCGGGATCCACCCCGGCACAGCTGTCGGCGAGGAACACCGCCGCCGACGCCTCGGCGACGTCGGCGTCGGCCTGCATGTCGGTCGGGTCCGCGCTCAGCCGGCGCGCAGCATCGGCCAGCAGCCGCACGGCGGAGACGAGCCACGAGGTGTCGACGCCGCCCTCGCCGGCGCCACCGGCGGGCGCGCCGCCGGCGGCCCCGACGCCTACCTCGCTCGCGTCACCGACGCGCCACCCGGCGCCGCCGGCGGTCTCCTGCCCGCCAGTTTCGCCGACCGCCGTGGCGGCGACCTCGGCGACGAGGTCGTCCGTGCGCTCCTCGTCGTCGGCGGCAACCACCAGCTCGTCCTCTTCGAAGCGATGCAGGACCTCGGTGGCGTTGAGCTGCTCGATCAGCCGGCCGCGGTCTCGGTCGGACCACCCCTCCAGGCGATAACCGACCTCGTCTTCCTCCTCCATCTCCTCGAGCTCGGGAAGCGACGAGGCCACCAGTCGCTGGCGGCACAGGTGGCAGCGGCCGCGGGACCTCACCTCGTATCCGCAGCTCGGGCAGTACCAGATCTTCGCCATGCGCCTCCTCGCCGGACGACGATATTCGCTGGCAGCCCCGCGCCGCTCCCGCTACAACAGAGGGCGTACGTCCACACCCGGAAAGGAGGCGCCCGATGCCCGTAGCCGATTCTCCTTCGACACCCGGAGGGCGCTTCCTCGAGCGCCGGGGCGTGGCCGGCCTGGGCGCCGCCTCCCGGAACGCCGGCTAGCCGGCGAGCCCCGCGGCGAACGCCGTTCAGGCCCTGGCGCGCATTTTGGGGAGGACGGGAGCGTCCCGCCCGGTTCCTCCCCCGGGCACGGCCGGCCCAGCCGGACGGGTGTTGATCTCGTGGTACTCCTCCTCGACGTTGACCGCCCACACGTCGTGGTCGGCGCCGAGGAGGTTCTCCACGGCCAGCATGGCCGTGTACATGGAGTGGTCCTGGTTGTTGTAGCGGTGCATGCCGTTGCGGCCGACCGGGACGACGTTCGGAACACTCGCCTCGAGCCACTCCCGAATCTTCTGCACGTTCGCCTTGTAGTCGACGTCGTAGTAGGGGTACGCCTTCGGCATGCGCACCACGTATCCGTCCTCGACGCGCGAGGGTTCGACAAGCCCCAGGCGGTGCAGCTCGTCGATGCCCTGTGCCACGAGCTCGTCGTCGGGCTTGGTCCACATGTCGTCGCCCTCGAACACGAAGTACTCGAGGCCGAGGCAGGTGCGGCCCTCTTTCACCATGTGGGGCGACCACGAGCCGAAGTTCTGGATCCGGCCGACTCGCACCCCGGGCTCGTGGATGTAGATCCAGTTGTCGGGGAAGCCCGCGTCGCTGGGAACGACGAGCGCCACCGTGAGGAAGTCCCGGTACGACAGGTCCGCCGCCGCCCTGCGGACGTCGTCGGGCGCGGGGGGATCCATCGCCTCGACGAGGGCGGAAAGCGGCATCGAGGAGATCACCGCGGAGGCCGGGTACTCGGTCTGTGCGCCGTGCGCGGTGGCGACGACCGAGACCGCTCGGCCTCCGTCGCGATGGATGGCGCTCACCGCCGTGTTCATGACCACCTTGGACCCGGCGCCCTCCACGAGCTCCCGGCAGCGTTCCCACATCATCCCCGGCCCGAGCCGGGGATACTCGAACTCCTCGATGAGGGAGGCGATCTCCTTCTGGTTGCGCCTGGGGAGCAGCGCGTTGACGATCGCGGAGAACAGCGAGAGGTTCTTGACACGCTGCGCCGCCCAGTCGGCGGGCATCTCCGAGGCCGGGTGCCCCCACACCCGCTCGGTGTAGGTCTTGAAGAAGTGATGGTAGAGCCGCCACCCGAAGCGGGCGGCGAGCCACCCCTCGTACATGTGCTGGTCGGCAGGGGGGCGCACTCTCGCCCACAGGTACGAGCCGACGCAGCGGGCGGCTTCGAGCACCCCGAGGTTGCGCAGCGCGTTCGACGCCTTGAGCGGGTAGTCGTAGAACCTGCCACGGTAGAAGATGCGGCTCATCCGGGGCCGCAGCATGAAGTCCTCCTCGGGCAGGATCTCGTGCCACAGCTCCTGGACCGGACGGACCTTGGTGAAGAACCGGTGCCCCCCGATGTCGAAGCGCCATCCGTCGCGCTCGACGGTGCGGCTGATCCCCCCGACCGTGTCGTCCGCCTCGAGCACCGTAGGACAGCGTCCTGCCTTGGTGAGCTGGTACGCGGCGGTCAGGCCGGCAGGTCCGGCGCCGATGATGACGACGTCCTGGGACGGGTCGGTCAGGGGTTCACTCACTCGTTCGTTCTCCTTGCTGACTGGAACGGGGGCGACGGCCGGTCGACGGCGATCGGACCACTCGGTCACAGCTAGCTGCCCATTTTGGCGGTTGGGACGACAAGCGGCCAGCCGCGGGCATCAACCGGAGTATCGAACCAGGTTCTCGTATTCGTAAAAGCGCCCGCCGTTCGCCGCCACGAGGGTCATGCCCGGCGAGTGCAGGAGGTCGAACCAGCTCTTCAGGTAGCCGCAGTCGCCGCCCAGCCCGGGGTAGCCGTCTCGCCACACCAGCCACAGGGTGGAGCCCGGAGAGAGACGGGACAGTGTCTGCTGGGCGAAGGTCTCCACGTCGGTGGCGGCGATCACCTTCTTGTAGTCGACCCAGTCGACCCGCTGGGGGCCGATGGCACGGGGGAAGGTGAGCTGCGTCAGTCCCCCCACCCGCAGCAGCCTGTCAACGGCCGGCCCGAGCTGGTCGGGGCAGTACACAACGAGGTCGCCGGGCTGGGCCATGACGTTGAGCACGCCGGCGACCTGCGCCGCCTGAGTTCGCTGGCTGCTGTTCTCCCCGTAGCCGGTCAGAAGCCCCGCCAGGGACAGGACCGCCATGCAGCCGGCCCGGAATCGCCTGGCCGGGAACACGGCGATGCCGCCGGCGACAACGAGCAGGAACAGCGGCAGGACCACCGCCGTGTAGCGGGCCACGAAGGCGGCGTTGGCGACGGCCCCCAGCACCATCGCGATGAAGAGCGTCGCCGTCGCGACGGCTGCCAGGACCGACGTCCCGGGCCGGGGCCGCAGCTCGAGCACGATCGCCGGGCCTGCCACCGTGCGCCGCGCCGTGCCGTCGGGGGAGCCGACCTCCACGACCGTACCGGGAACGGCGGTCCGTCCGAATATGCCGATGAGGAAAAGAGCGAAGGTGGCGTACATGACGACGGAGCCCCAGGGTCCCCCGCCGGAGAAGTCGCGGAAGACGCCGAGCAGGTCCGCCGGGCTCGCCCCGCCGGTCCAGGGGGTACCCGTGTGCAGCGCCTGGTACGCGAAGACCGGCGACCATGGCAGCCACGCCACGCAGCCGGCGGCCACGGCACGGAGGACCGCCTGGCCCTCCCCCCTCCGCCAGATACGCCACACGAGCCACAGCCCGGTCACCACCACGAGGTAGATGCCCCAGTAGTGGGTGTAGAGGAGCGCCGCCACGGTCACGGCCACGGCGGTGAGGCGCCCCCTGCTCGGCTGCTCGAGGGCCCGGCTCAAAGCCAGATAGCCCAGCAGCGACAGCAGGATCATCAGCGAGTACATGCGCGCCGCCGTCGCGTAGCTGATCGCGAACGGGCTCGACAGCCCGAGGAAGAACGTCACCCACCCGACCGCCCTGCCTCCGACCCGCCGGCCGGCCAACCAGAAGGCCGGCAGGGCGGCGACCGAGATCAGACCCGACAGGGCCCGCACCGCGATGTCGCCGCGCCCGAACGCCTGCATCCAGAAATGGAGGAGGAAGTAGTAGAGCGGCGGTGCGCCGTCGTGGCTCAGCGCCCGGGGTATCTGGGTGAGAGGCAGGCGGGAGATGTTGACGGTGAGCGCCTCGTCCAGCCACAGCGGGGTCGGTGCCCAGAACCGCAGCACGACGCCGGCGATGATGGCGATGATCGCGGCAGCGAAGAAAAGACCGCGGGGCCGGCCGGAGTCCCCGAAGAGGGCGTCCCGCAGGCGCTCACCCGGCCTCGGCGGGCTCTCGACGGCGCTCGGCACAAGTCATCAGGCTAGTCAGAGATGGCACCAAGGCAACTCGGCCGCAGCCCGTGCTGGGCCCGGCAACGGCGGCCCGCAACGGCGGCCTGCAACGGGGGCCGGCCACGGCGGCCGGCAACACGGGACCGCCGCTGACACCGCCCGGTAACCGAGACAGCTCGCCGACGGGGCGTCTAGAGTCCACCCATGGCAGTCCGACACGGCACGCCGCCGCAGGCACCCGACCGCAACCTGGCGATGGAGTTGGTTCGCGTCACCGAGGCGGCCGCGATGGCGGCGGCCCGGTGGATGGGACGGGGCGACAAGGAGGGGGCGGACGGCGCCGCCGTCGACGCGATGCGGATCGTCCTGAGGGGGGTGCCGATGGACGGGGTGGTGGTCATCGGCGAGGGCGAGAAGGACGAGGCGCCGATGCTGTACAACGGCGAGCGCGTCGGTGACGGCACACCGCCGCTCGCCGACGTCGCCGTCGACCCGATCGACGGCACCACCCCGACGGCCCTCGGTCGCGGCGGCGCCCTCGCCGTGATCGCCGCCAGCGACCGCGGCACCATGTTCGACCCCGGGCCCTGCGTGTACATGGAGAAGATCGCCGTCGGACCGGAAGCCGCCGGCAAGGTCAGCCTCGAGCAGTCCCCCACCGACAACATCCGGGCGGTCGCCGAGGCCATGCGCAAGTCTCCGCGCGACGTCACCGCGATCATTCTCGACCGCCCCCGCCACGAGGATCTGATCGAGGAAGTCCGGGCTGCTGGGGCGAGGATCCGCCTCATCACCGACGGCGACGTCGCCGGCGCCATCGCCACCGCCTGGCCCGAGTCCGGCGCCGACATCCTCCTCGGCATCGGCGGGACCCCCGAGGGTGTCATCGCCGCCGCCGCTCTCAAGTGCACGGGAGGCCAGTTTCAGGGGCGGCTGTGGCCGCGCAACGACGCCGACCGGAAGGCCGCCACCGACGCCGGCTACGACGTCGGGCGCGTCCTCGACATCGACGACCTCGTCCAGGGTGACAACTCCTTTTTTGCCGCGACGGGAATCACCGACGGCGAGTTGCTGCGCGGTGTCCGCTACGACAGCCGCGGCGCCACGACGGCGTCGCTGGTGATGCGCTCGAGGTCGGGAACCGTCCGGCTCGTCAACGCCCACCACCGGCTCAAGAAGCTGGCGCTCTACTCCGCGGTGGAGTTCACGTAGAACCAACCGCTTCGCGCTTCGAAGAAGCCGATCGGTCCGTGGGCCCGCACGGAGGGGTAATCCCACCCCTCGGCCCGGGCCGTCGCCTCGAGGTGGACGAGCAGGTGGCCGCCGATCCCCTGGAGTCGCAGCGGCGGCGCGACCATCACACCGGCGTGCCCGCCGTCCGCCGCCAGCCACGCCACCGCCACGCCGGCCACCTCCCCCTCCCGCCGGGCAGTCAGGACGATGGGCGCGGCGGCGAACGGCGTGGTGGCCGCCCCTCCGCCGCCGCACGCCGGCGGCCCCCCGCCGCCGCACGCCGGCGGCCCCCCGGCGCCGGGGAGGAGACGCCCCGCCTCGGGGTCGATGAGCTGGGAGCGGCTGATCTCCACCGCCAGCCCGCCGGTGCCGACCACGGCCGGCGGGCCGAGGACGGCGTCGGCGAGGGGCAGCCAGACGCGACCGGGCCGCTCCTCGAGGAGGACGACCCGGTCGACGTCGGCGACGGCGGCGTAGCGGTCGAGGACCTCGAGGGCGGCTGTGATCCGCTGCTCCTCGATTTCGTCCGCAAGCGTGACGTGGGGAACCCACGGCCAGGTGCGGGGCCTTGCCAGCGGCTCGCGGAAAACGGCGTCGCGCACTGCGCGCAAGCCGGGAAGGGCCCCTCCGACCTCGAGGTACAGGACGGGGTTGGCCGGCAGGAACGACCCCGGCGGGCCGAGCGTGAGGCGCATCGATCCCGGAACGGCGGCCGCCGCGGAGCGCAGCACGGCGAGGGCGTCGCGCAGACGGTCTCCCCGCACGTTCACGGGCGGCGCGAGGGTCAGGTGGGGCGGGATCCGGCCCACCTGGCGATCCCCGAGCGCCTTACGCAACCCGTCTATCTCTGCCGCGAGGCGCGGATCGAAGAGGAGGGCGACGCCGAGCCGGCGCCGCTTGGAGTCAGGCATCCGCTTGCAAGTGTGCCAGGTGGGCCCGGGCGGCAGCGCCCGACCCTCTAGACTGCTCCTGTGACCGAGGATCGCGTCCTCTTCGACATCATCCG
The DNA here is from genome assembly GCA_021788115.1 of Actinomycetes bacterium. Classification (GTDB taxonomy): domain Bacteria; phylum Actinomycetota; class Acidimicrobiia; order Acidimicrobiales; family Palsa-688; genus JAJYLA01. The sequence goes on from JAJYLA010000009.1 coordinate 24,645, forward strand.
GCGCGAGGAGGAGCGGCAGAACACCACCGTCCAGCTCATCGCGTCGGAGAATTTCACCTCCCGGGCCGTGATGGCCGCGACAGGCTCCGTCCTCACGAACAAGTACTCCGAGGGGTACCCCGGAAAGCGGTACTACGGCGGCAACCGGGTCATCGACGAGGCGGAGGATCTCGCCCGCCGGCGGGCGTGCGAGCTGTTCGGCGCCGACCACGCCAACGTCCAGCCGCACTCCGGCGCCAACGCCAACCTGGCCGCCTACATGGCCGTGCTCGAACCGGGCGACACCGTCCTCGGGATGCGCCTCGACCAGGGGGGCCACCTCACGCACGGCTCGCCGGTCAACGCCAGCGGACGGCTGTACCACTTCGTCTCCTACGGCGTCACCGAGAGCGACGAGCGTCTGGATCTCGACCAGCTGGCGGCCCTCGCCGACGAGCACCACCCGAAGATGATCGTCGCCGGCGCCACCGCCTACCCGAGGATCATCGACCCGGAGCCCATCCGGCGGATCGCCGACGCTGCCGGCGCCCTCTTCCTCTTCGACGCAGCGCACGTCGCCGGCTTGATCGCCGGCGGGGTGCATCCCAACCCTGTGGGCGTAGCGGACATCGTGACGTTCACGACGCACAAGACCCTGCGGGGTCCGCGAGGCGGGGCCATCCTCTGCCGGGAGGAGCTCGCTGCCGCGATCGACAAGGCGGTGTTCCCCGGCCTGCAGGGCGGGCCCCTCGAGCACGTCATCGCCGCCAAGGCGGTGGCGTTCTTGGAGGCCTCCCAGCCGGAGTTCCGCGAGTACGCCGCTCAGATCGTCCGCAACGCGCGTGCCCTGGCCGAGGGGCTCGCGGCCGAGGGCTTCCGCATCGTGTCCGGCGGGACCGACAACCACCTGATGCTGGTCGACCTCCGGCCCTTCGACGGGGATCTCACCGGCAAGGCCGCCCAGGAGGCGCTCGACCGGGCGGGGATCACCCTCAACAAGAACCAGATCCCCGGCGACCCCCGCTCCCCGTTCGTGTGCAGCGGCCTGCGCATCGGCACGCCCGCGGTGACCACCGCCGGCATGGGCGAGGCGGAGATGGGCCACATCGCCCGGCTGATCGGCCGTGTTCTGCGGCGCCCCGGCGACACGGCCGAGATCGACGCCGTGCGCGAGGAGGTCGCCGTGCTGTGCTCGAAGTTCACCCCCTACCCGTAGCAGGAGCTCCCGATCGACGGGTACCTCGACTACGGGATCGTCGGCGGCGCCGCCGCCGTGGTCACCTGGGTCTGCACGTTCGTCGTGCGGCGCCTCGCGGTCCGCTTCTCGTTCGTCGTCCTGCCCGACGAGCGCAGGGTGCACGAAAAGCCGACGCCGACGGTCGGCGGCGCCGCCATGTACCTCGGCATGCTCGTGTCGATGGTCGTCGCCTCGCAGCTTCCCGGTCTGCGACCCCTGTTCCGCCTGTCGGACCCGGTGGGGTTGGTCGTCGCGGCGTCGGTGATCTTCGCCATCGGGCTCGTCGACGACCTTCGGGAGATGTCCCCGCCCGCGAAGATGTCGGGGCAGATCCTCGCGGGGACGGTGCTGTACCTCTTCGGCGTCGACATGCTGTTCTTCCGGCTACCGTTCGCCGGCACCACGCTCGTGCTCTCCGCCGACCTGGTGCCGGTCATGACGGTCCTGTGGGTCGTGGGGATGGCCAACGCGGTGAACTTCGTCGACGGCCTCGACGGGCTGGCAGCCGGTATCGTGGGCATCGCCTCGCTCGCCTTCTTCTTCTACTCCCACCAGCTGGTGCACACCGGGACGATCGTCCCCGAGACCTCCGGTCCTTTGTTCGCGGTCATAGTCAGCGGTCTGTGCATCGGGTTCCTGCCGCACAACTTCCACCCGGCGCGGATCTTCATGGGCGACGCCGGGGCGATGCTCCTGGGGCTGCTCATCGCCGCGTCGACGATGTCGGTGGTGGGTCAGACCAACCAGGACTTCAGCGGGCGCACCTTCTTCTTCTTCGCCCCGGTGGTGATCCCGCTGTTCATCCTCGGGATCCCGGTGCTCGACACCGCGTACGCCATCATCCGGCGAGCCGGCGGCGGCGCGAGCCCCGCGGTGGCAGACAAGAACCATCTTCACCACCGCCTGATGCGCCTGGGCCACGGCCAGACCCGCTCCGTGCTGATCCTGTGGACCTGGACGGCGCTGCTGTCCGGCCTGGTCCTGTACCCCTCTTTCATCCGCCAGGGCCTCAGCTACGTCCCCTTCGGCGTCGCCGCCCTGGCGGTGGCCCTCTACACGTTCTTCGGGGTCCGCCGCCACACCGAGACGACGATGGCCCGCCGCGGGGAGGACCCGCCGGCGCCCGGCGGCGCCGCCGCGGCGAGTGGCCTGGACCCGGCCCGCTCCGACCTGGAGGGGTCCGGTCCGCGGGGGTTCCCGGGCTAGGCCTGGGCTAGGCCTGGGCGGCTTCGAGGCGGGTCTGGGCGCGCCGCAGCGCGGCCTCCACCTGCGGGTCCGGCATCCCGCCGCCGGCGGCAGAGAGCGCCTGATTGGCGGCGTCGTAGGCCCTGCGGGCCCGGGGGACGTCGATCTCGGAGGCCAGTTCGGCGATGTCGGCGAGCATGACCACCTCGTTGTCCTTGACCTCCACGAACCCGCCGTGCACGGCCAGCCGCACGTCCGGTTCGGTGGTCCCCTCCCGAGCGCCGACCGGCCCGACGACGCGCACCACGCTCGTGTCGAGCGCGCCGATGTAGGGCATGTGGTTGGCCAGAAAGGCGATCTCGCCCGTGACCGTGCGGCACACGACCATCTCCGCCGCGCCCGAGAAGAGCGTCCGGGTCGGGGTGACAAGCTCGAACTGCGTGGTCGCCACCGGGGTCAGGACTCCTTCTCGAGCTTCCGGGACTTCTCGAGCACGGACTCCACGCTGCCCACGTTGAAGAACGCCTGCTCGGGCACCTCGTCGAGGTCCCCCTTGACGAGCGCCTCGAACGACTCGACGGTCTCCGACACCGGCACGTAAATCCCCGGCACGCCCGTGAACACCTCGGCCACGAACATCGGCTGCGACAGGAACCGCTGGATCTTGCGGGCTCGGGAGACCGTGACCCGGTCCTCCTCGCCGAGCTCCTCGAGCCCGAGGATGGCGATGATGTCCTGCAGTTCGCGAAAGCGCTGGAGGATCTCCTGCACACGGCGGGCCACCGCGTAATGGCGGTCCCCGACGACCTCGGGGGCCAGCACCGACGACGTGGACGCGAGCGGGTCGACGGCCGGGTAGATGCCGAGGGCGGCGATCTGGCGGGAGAGCTCCGTCGTGGCGTCGAGGTGGGTGAACGTCGTGAAGGGCGCAGGGTCGGTGTAGTCGTCCGCGGGGACGTACACGGCCTGCATCGAGGTGATCGAGTGGCCGCGGGTCGAGGTGATCCGCTCCTGCAATTCGCCCATCTCGTCCGCCAGCGTCGGCTGGTACCCCACGGCGGAGGGCATCCTTCCGAGCAGGGTGGACACCTCCGAGCCGGCCTGGACGAACCGGAAGATGTTGTCGATGAACAGCAGGACGTCCTGGTTCTTCACGTCGCGGAAGTACTCCGCCATCGTCAGGGCGGACAGGGCGACCCTCAGGCGCACCCCGGGTGGCTCGTCCATCTGGCCGTACACCAGGGCGGTCTTGGCGATGACCCCGGACTCGGTCATCTCCAGCCACAGGTCGTTGCCCTCGCGGGTCCGCTCGCCGACCCCTCCGAACACCGACACGCCCCCGTGCTGGTCTGCCACCCGGCGGATCATCTCCTGGATGAGGACCGTCTTGCCGACGCCGGCGCCGCCGAACAGGCCGATCTTGCCGCCCTGCACGTACGGCTCGAGAAGGTCGATGACCTTGATCCCGGTCTCGAACATCTGCGCCTTCGGTTCGAGCGATTCGAACGCCGGCGCGTCGCGGTGGATCTCCCACCGGTCGTCGGGGGGGTCGATCTCCGTGGTGTCGAGCGGGTCGCCGATCACGTTGAAGACGTGACCGAGGACGGCGTTGCCCACGGGGACCGTGATCCCTCGCCCGGTGTTGGTGACCTGGGTGCCGCGGCGGAGCCCGTCGGTGGGCTTGAGGCAGATGCAGCGGACCCTTCCCTCGCCGATCTGCTGGGCGACCTCGGCGGTGATCGTGACCTTGTGACCCTCCACGTCGATGCTCATCTCGACCGCGTGGTTGATCTCGGGCAGGGCGCCGGGCGGGAACTCGACATCGACGACCGGGCCGGCGATCGCCACGACCCTCCCCTCGATGCCCTGGACGACCCTGTCCTCTGCGACGGTGCTCATCTCACACTGCTCCTGGCGCTCAGGCCCGCTCCGCGGCGGACTCGAAGAACTCGTTGTAGACGGCGCCGGTCTCGATCCCGGCTTGGCGGAGGGCCTCCGCTCCGCCAACTATCTCCATTATCTCGGTCGTGATGGAGTCCTGGCGGGCCCTGTTCATCACCCGCCGGAGCGTCTTGATCAGATCGTCGGCGTTGTCGGTGGCCGCCTTCATCGCCCTCTGGCGCGACGCCTGCTCGGACGCCGCGGACTCGAGCATGGCGGCGAGCACCTCGGCCTCCAGCCAGCGTGGCAGGAGCCGGTCGAGGATCTCGGCGGGCTCGGGTTCGAACTCGAAGTCGGTCTTGTGACCGGTCACCCCGCCGCCCCCGGTGGCGGACCCGCCCGCGCCGGACCCGCCCGCGGAGGCGCCGGCCGCCGGCCGGCCACGCTCGGGAGCGGCCGGGGAGGGCTCCTCCATCGGCGCCAGCTGCCGTACCGTCACGATCTGAGAGCCGAGCGACACGAAACGCGTGTACACCAGCTGGATCTGATCGAGCGCCCCCTCCTGGAACGGGCCCATCACCAAACCCACCAGGCGGCGGGCGTCCTCGTAGCGGGGACGCTCCGACACCCCCGTGATGCTCGCCAGGATCGGCAGGTGGCGGTAGCGGAAGTAGTTCTCACCCTTGCGGCCGGCCACGACCACGGTGGCTTCGCGACCCGCGGCCTGGTGCTCGCGGAGGAGCCGCTCCGCCTCGCGGAGCACCGAGATGTTGTAGCCGCCGGCAAGTCCCCGGTCCGCCGTGATCAGCATGACCGCCACGCGCCGCACCGACTCCGGCGAACGGAAGAGCGGGTGGTCGCGGGCGTCGGGGGTGTCCGCCACGTGCCCGACCACGACCCCCATCTTGGCGACGTAGGGACGCGCGGCGGCGATGGCCTGCTGGGCCCGCACGATGCGCGACGCCGCGATGAGCTCCATCGCGCGCGTGATCTTCTTGGTGGACTCGACGGTCCGGATCCGTCGACGTAGAGCGCGTTCCGCGGCGCCAGCCATGCTGCCGAGCCGGTCCTTCTAGCCGGCGCTCTCGGCGGGGGCGAAGAGCTTCTTGAACTCGCCGAGGGCCTCCTCGAGCTTGCCGCTCTCTGGCAGGGCCTTGGTGCTGCGGATCTCCTCCAGCAGCTCCGGGCGGCTGGACTTTATGAAGGCGATCAGCTCCGTCTCGAACCGGCGGACGTCGGCCACGGGGATGTCGTCGATGAAGCCGTTGGTCGCGGCGTAGATGGCGATCACCTGCTCCTCGACGGCAATGGGGGCGTTCTGCGGCTGCTTGAGCACCTCGGTCAGGCGGTAGCCCCGGTCGAGCTGGGCCTGTGAGACCTTGTCAAGCTCGGAGCCGAACGACGCGAACGCCTCGAGGTCGCGGAACTGCGCGAGGTCGGTTTTCAAGGTGCCGGCGACGGCGCGCATCGCCTTGATCTGGGCGGCCCCGCCCACCCGCGAGACGGAGTTGCCGACGTTGATCGCCGGCCGCACGCCCGAGTAGAACAGGTCCGACTCGAGGAAGACCTGCCCGTCGGTGATCGAGATGACGTTCGTCGGGATGTACGCCGAGATGTCGCCGGCCTTGGTCTCGATGATCGGCAGCGCGGTCAAGGACCCGCCACCCTTGGCGTCGGACAGCTTGGCTGCACGCTCCAGCAGGCGGCTGTGAAGGTAGAACACGTCTCCCGGGTAGGCCTCGCGCCCGGGGGGCCGCCGCAGCAGCAGCGACAGCTGGCGGTACGCCTCCGCCTGCTTCGACAGGTCGTCGTAGACGATCAAGGCGTCCTCGCCCGCGTCCATCCAGTGCTGGCCCATCGCGCACCCGGAGTAGGGCGCCAGGTACTTGAACGGGGCCGGCTCGGATGCCGGGGCGCTGACCACGACCGTGTACTCCATCGCGCCGCGCTCGCGAAGGGTGTTGACGATTTGCGCGACCGTCGAGCCCTTCTGGCCGATCGCCACGTAGATGCACTTGACCCCCAGACCGCTCTGGTTGATGATCGTGTCGATCACCACCGTGGTCTTCCCGGTCTTGCGGTCCCCGATGATCAGCTCCCGCTGCCCCCTGCCGATGGGGGTCATCGCGTCGATGGCCTTGATGCCGGTCTGGAGCGGGTCTTTAACCGGAAGCCTGTCCACGATGCCGGGCGCCTGCACCTCGAGACGGCGGGTCTGGTCGGTGGCGAGGGGCCCCAGCCCGTCGAGGGGTTCACCGAGGGCGTTCACCACCCGGCCGAGCAGGGCGTCGCCTACCGGGACCGACAGGATCCTCCCGGTCGCACGGACCGCCTCGCCCTCCTCGAGCAGGTCGATGTCGCCGAGGACGACGGCGCCGATGGAGTCCTCGTCCAGGTTGAGCGCCAGGCCGACCACGCCGCCCTCGAATTCGAGCAGCTCGTTGACGGCGCACTCGGGCAGCCCTGTGACGCGGGCGATGCCGTCGTACACCTCGCGGATGCGGCCGACCTGCTCGGTCGTGACCCCCGGGGTGAAGCCGGAGACGTTGCGCCGGAGGGCCTCGCCGATCTCGGCGGCGTTGATCGTCAGCTCTGACATCAGCTGGGTTCTCCTGTCGTGCTGTGCGCCTCCGGGGTGGTAAGGCGCTCCTTCAAAAGCTCGAGGCGGTGGCGGACGCTGCCGTCCACCACGGTGTCGCCGATCGTCGCCACGAACCCTCCGATCACCTGCGGGTCGACGGTCACCCGCACCTCGACGTCGCGGCCCGCCACGTAGCCGAGTGCGCCGGCCAGCTGCTCCTGCTGAGCCTCGTCCAGGGCGACGGCCGCGCGCACCTCGGCCAGGCGCCGGTTGCTCTCCGCCGCGACCGTGTCCACGAGATGGGCGAGAAGGTCGGGATAGTCGCGCGGCCGGGCGACCCGGGTGGCGTACGCGGCGAGGCTGACCGTCGCCGGTGTCGCCCTCGACGACAGCAGGTCGACGACGAGGGCGCGGCGCGATTCGGCGGCCACGGTTCGGCTCGTCAGCGCGGCCGACAGCTGCTCGGATCCGTCGACGACACGCATGAAACGAAACAGTTCGTCCTCGATCTCGCCGAGGGTCCGCTCCCGGTCGAGGCCCTCGAGCACGGCGGCGGCGTACCCGTCGAGGCGCTCCGCCGCGGCGCTGCGCCCGAGCACGACCTCGCCGCCGGCCGGCGCGCCGGGGGCGGTCCCGGCCGCGAGGCGGGCAACCAGCCAGGCGACGTTGGCGATGAACTCTGTGGCCCTGTCGGCGTCGACGACGAAGGTCAGCAGCCGCAGCGCGGAGTCGGTGACCCGTCCTTGCAGCAGATCCGTGACGAGCCCCCGCCGGGCGTGCACGGGTACGCCGGGGTCCTGCAGCACGAAGCGCAGGTCCTCCGACCCGGCGATGATGTCTTGGACTCCCCTCAGCTGCTCCGCCGTTGCGGACAGCTCACCGCCGGCGGAGGCTTGCTCGACCACCGCGTCTGTGTACCCCCGGATGCTCTGACGCACCTAGGTGGTCACCCCCGCCGGCCGGGACCGGGCCTCGACCTCCGTGATCGTGCGGTCGATGAGGTTGCGGTGGGTCGCCTCGTCGAGGCCCTCCCCGAGAACCTTCTCGACGACGCTGATGGCGAGGTCGGCGGCCTGCTGACGCAGCTCCTCGGTCGCCCGGCGCATCTGAGCGTCGATGTCGACGCGGGCGCGGGCGATGATGTGTTCGTACTCCTGGTCCGCCTGCTGGCGCTTCTCGGCGCGCATCTGCTCGGCGAGCCGGCCGGCCTCGTCGACGACGGAGCGCGCCTGAGACCGTGCCTCGCTGATGGCGCGCTTGTACTCCTCTTCCGCCTCGGCCGCCCGCCGCTTGGCTTCCTCGGCGTCGGTCAGCGCCTGGCGGATCGTGGCCTGGCGCTGCTCCATGGTCCTGTTGATGACGGGCAGGACGTATTTGGCCAGAGCGCCGAGCACCAGCAAGAAGGCGGCGAGCTCGACGACGAACGTGAGGTTCGGGACCAGGAAGTTGGACGACGCCAGCAGCACCGAGGTCAGCCCTTTGCGAGCACGAACACGAACAGGGCGGCGAACGCCAGGTTGATGAAGTACATGGCCTCGACGAGACCCACGATGAGGAACATCGTCGTGTAGAGGCGGCCCTGGACCTCGGGCTGGCGGGCGATACCGGCGATCGTCTGGCTGCCGGCGAGGCCGTCGCCGATCGCGGCGCCGATGGCCCCGCCTCCGAGCGCGAGGCCTCCGCCGGCGAAGGCGCCGGCCAGCTCGATGGCCTTCTGGGTGGTTGCGGGCATTTTCGGGGATCCTCTCCTATCTGGGGGGTCGGGGCACGATCAGTGCTCGCCCTCTTTGATGGCGAACTCGTAGTACAGAATCGTCAGAAGGGCGAAGATGAAAGCCTGGATGACGCCGATGAACATGTCGAACAGCTTCCAGATCACCGTGAAGGCGATGCTGGCCGGGAAGAAGGCGATGGGGAAGCTGATCAGCAGGGCGATCATGATCCCGCCGGAGAAGAGGTTGCCGAAGAGCCGCAGCGACAGGGTGAGCGGCTTCAGGAGCTCCTCGAGGATGTTGATGGGGACCAGAAGGCGGGGCTTGCGGAAAAAGTGCTTGAGGTAGCGGCCGAAACCCTTCGCCCTGATCGCCTCGGCGTTGGTGACGAGGAACACCAGGATCGCCATGGCGTAGGTCAGGTTGACATCCGCCGTCGGCGCAGGGCTGTAGTCCGTGTTGTGGAACAGGCCGGGCAGTATCTCCAGCCAGTCGGCCACCAGGATGAACACGAAGAGCGTCACCGCCAGTGGAACGGCCCGCCGGTAGCGGGGCCCCAGGCTGTTCTCCACCTGGTCCCCCACGCTCCCTATGACGAACTCCCAGAACAGCTGAAGCTTGCCGGGCACCCCGGCGGTGACCCGGGAGCGGAGGTAGAAGCCGAGACCCAGGACGATCGCGCCGGCCACCACCGTGTTCCAGATGGTGTCGAGGTTGAGCGTGAACCCGAACAGCTTGCCCGTGACGTGCTGACCAATCGGGATGTTGACCGCCAGCATGCCCGCCGCGTTAAGCATCGTCACCCGCCGTTTCCTGCACCTGGCGGCGCTGGTAGCGCAGCAGGCTCACGATGGCGCTCAGGAGCATGGTCAGCTGGAACAGCGCGAGGCCGACGACGACGCCCCAGCCCAGCGGCCGGTTCACTATGAGAAGCCCGATTGCCACGACCGTGCACCCGCCCAGGCGAAGGGCGACGCTTCCGGCGAAGGGCTTGCGCCTGACCGCGCCCTCCGCGCTGGTGAACCGCATCGCCGACGACTGGAAGACGCGGTGGTTCGCGATGGCGAGCACCAGGCCCAGGGCGAGCCCCGGCGCGAACGCGGGCTGACCGACGAGGACGGCGACGGCGGCGATGACGATGTCGACGGCGATGGCTGCGACGACGGTGCGTCGCATTACCCGGTCGATTTCAGCTAGGGGGAAGGCAGTGAGCAAGGTCTCGAGATTCGTGGGGGGTCAAAAACGGCGGCGTTGTAGCGTAGCGTCCGCTGTCAAGGAATCGCTCCAGGGGACGCCGGTCGGGGCTCGGGGGGCGAAGGTCACGGTGGTCAACCGTCGCCGGCCCCCGGAGCCCGCTCGAGCGGGCGGCGGGACTCCCACCGGGCCCCCTAGAAATATCGCTTGATCTCCGAGCGGGTGGCGAAGATGCCGAGAGCGATGCCCAGAACCATTCCGACGAACAGGAACAGCGGCAGCGTCCCGAGCGCTTCGTCCGCCAACCAGCCCGCCACCAGGCCCGCGGCAAGGCACAGCGCGTTCATCAATCCCAGCCCGGCGAAGGCCATGATGCCCGGTCTCCGTTTGCTCACGGCGGCCCCGAATGGCTCGGCAGGAAATGGTCATGCCCGTGCCCCGAAAACTGTCACCGGTAACCGATTCCGGGTGTGAAAACAGGCACGTGCAAAATCCTCCCATGCCGGGTGCGCCGCAGGCAACTTGGCACGGCGGGGCCTACGGCTCATCCCCGGCCGCGGCGGCAGCGATCAGCTCCCAGTCGACGGCACCGGGCCTCAACAGCCGCGGCAGCTCGCCGGTGGCGTCGACGACCGTGGAGGCCGGCCCGGTGCAGGAGCCCCCGTCGAGCACCAGGGAGACGCCGGGCAACGTGGCGGCCAGAACGGCAGCCGTGGTGACGACCGGTTCTCCGTGACGGTTGGCGCTGGTCGCGGCGAAGGGGCCGATGGCGTCGCACAAGGCGCGAGCCACGGGGTGATCGGGGCATCGCAGGCCGATCGTCGCGTCGTCCTCGCCGAGGTCTGCCTCGACTTCCTCCCGCCGCGGCAGCACGATGGTGAGCGCTCCGGGCCAGAACCTCTCCATGAGCCGGCGGGCGGACGCCGGCACGGCCGTGACGAGGCTCAGGGCCTGAGCGACGTCGGCTACGAAGAGCGGGAGCTCGACGGCGCGCGGACGCCCCTTGAGCAGAAACAGCCTGTCGGACGCGCCCGAATGCCAGGGGTCGGCGGCGAGCCCGTACACGGTGTCCGTGGGGATACCCACGATGTCGCCGTTCTCGAGCGCCTTCACCGCCGCAGCGATCGCCTTGGCCGGAGGGGGATCGCCGTGCGCCGGGACCACGACGCTCATGGGGCGTCCCGGGGGCCGGACGCGTTTCGTGCGCCTCCTGCGTCGCGGGCGACGACCGCCCGATCGCGGCCGGCGAGGTCGGGGCGGATCTCGACCTGGCCGAATCCCGCCGCCCGTGCCCGCTCTGCCGCCGCGCCCGACTGGTGCGGGGCCACCTCCAGGACCACAGCGCCGCCCGGTGACAGCCATGCCGGCGCGCCGGAGAGGACGGCCTCGACCGCTTCGAGGCCGGTGGCTCCCGCCTCGAGAGCCACGCGGGGTTCCCAGGCGGCCACCTCCGGTTCAAGGTCGTCCATCTCGGCCGTCGAGACGTACGGCGGGTTCGACACGATCAGGTCGACGCGACCGGCCAAGGGCTCGGGAAGGGCGCCGTACCAGGACCCTTCGGCGAGCCGAACCCTCGCCGCGCACCTGCCGGCGCCCTCGAGGTTCGCACGGGCCACGTGGAGTGCGGGGGACGACACATCCGTCGCCCATACCCTCGCCCCGGAACGCTCCGCCGCGATGGCCAGCCCGATGGCGCCCGAACCGGTCCCGAGGTCGACGACGACCACCTCTGCAGCCCGGCGGCCACCCCCGTCGAGCCTCCGCCGGACGATGCGGTCCAGCTCGTCCAGCGCGACCCCGGTGACCTGCTCCGTCTCCGGCCTCGGGATCAGCACACGGCGGTCCACCAGGAGGTCCAGATCCCGGAAAGGCCACCGGCCGAGGACGTACTGAAGAGGCTCCCCGGTGCAGCGCCGTTCGACCATCGAGACGAGACGGCGCCGGGCGCTCTCGGAATCCGCCGGCGCATCCTCGCCCCACAGGGCGGCCCACGGCCGGCCCGACACCTCCTCGAGGATCCAGCGCGCCTCCCGATCCGAGCCCAGGCGGCCGGCAGCACCCCGGTAGAGGTCCCGCCAGGTCGCAGCGCCGGCGGCGCCGAGCACGGTCACGGCGCCGCCTGGGTCCCCGCAAGCTGGCGGGCGCGCTCGTCGGCCATCAGCGCGTCGACCAGCTCGTCCAGTTCGCCCAGCATGATCCTGTCGAGCTTGTAGAGCGTCTTGCCGATGCGGTGGTCGGTGACCCTGTTCTCCTTGTAGTTGTACGTGCGGATCTTCTCGGAGCGGCCGCCCCCGCCGACCTGGGTGCGGCGGGCCGAGGACAGCTCGCTGGCCTGGCGGTCCTGCTCGGCCTTGAGGAGACGGGCGCGGAGGACCTGCAGCGCCTTGGCGCGGTTCTGGATCTGGCTCTTCTCGTCCTGCATGGCCACGACGATTCCCGTCGGCAGGTGGGTGATGCGGACCGCTGAGTCCGTCGTGTTGACCGACTGCCCGCCCGGTCCTGTGGAGCGGTACACGTCGATCTTGAGGTCCTTCTCGTCGATCTGGACCTCGATCTCCTCCGCCTCGGGGAGCACCGTCACGGTGGCCGACGACGTGTGCACCCTCCCCTGGGATTCGGTGACCGGGACCCGCTGCACCCGATGCGGCCCTCCCTCGGCCTTGAAGTGAGCCCAGGCGGCCTCGCCTTTGACCAGGAAGGTCACCTGGTTGAACCCGCCCATGTCCGACGGGTCGGCCGAGAGCGTCTCGAACCCGAAGCCCTTGCGCTCGGCGTAGCGCTGGTACATCTCGTAGAGGTCGCGGGCGAAGAGGTTGGCCTCCTCCCCCCCCTCGGCGCCGCGGATCTCCACGATCACGTTCTTGCCGTCGTTGGGATCCCGGGGCAGGAGCAGCACCTTCAGCTGCTCCTCCAGTTCGGCGATGCGGCCCTCCGCCGCGTCGATCTCCTGCCGGAGCACCTCCCGGTCGGCTCGCTCCTCGGGCCCGGCCTCGGCCAGCATCTCGCGGGCGGCGCCGAGATCCCCCTGCACGCCGCGAAGCTCCCGGTACACGCGCACGACCGGCTCCAGCTGCTTGTGCCGGCGGGCGGCCTCTCGCAGCTTCCTCTGGTCGGCGATCACCTCGGGGTCCGACAGCTGAACCTCCACCGCCTCGTATTCCCGTTCGAGCTCGTCGAGGCGTTCCAGCATGACGTTTCAGAGTACCGGCGCCCGGAGGCGCGAGCCCTCCAGGTGGCGCCGGCGGCCGGCCTTTGGGCGGACGACCCGGCGGCCGGCAGCCCCGAGCACACCTCCGTCGGGTCCTACACTCCGACCGTGAGCACCCTGCCGCCGGGCTGGGCGGAGGCGAACCGCCGGATGTGGGACGAGCGGGCTGCGGTGCACGTGCGCTCCGGCTACTACGACGTGGCCGCGTTCAAGGCCGGCCGGCCGGCCGTGGAGCCCTTCGAGGTCGACGAGCTCGGCCCGCTCGGCGGCTTGCGCCTGGCCCATCTGCAGTGCCACCTCGGCCTCGACACCATGGACCTGGTCCGCATGCACCCTGGCCTCGAAGCGGTGGGGCTCGACTTCTCGGCGCCGGCGATCGAGCACGCGGCGGCTCTCGCCGCGGAGCTCGAGCTCGACGGGCGGGCCCGCTTCGTTCACGGGACCGTGGAGGGCGCGGCGTCGGTGCTGGGCGCCGGGAGCTTCGACGTCGTCTATACCGGCAAAGGTGCGCTCTGCTGGCTTCCGGATCTTCGGCGATGGGCGAACGAGTGCGCCGGCCTGCTCCGTCCGGGCGGCTGGCTGTACGTCTGCGAGTTTCACCCGGTCGCCGACTGCCTGGATCGGTCCGAGCCCCGGGTCTCCTGCGACTACTTCGATACCGGGGCGATCGCCCTGGACGACCCCGGCAGCTACGCGGATCGCGACGCCCCCACCGAGCACAACCTCCGCTACGAGTGGCACCATCCTCTCCCCCAGCTCTTCGACGCGATCCTGGGAGCGGGCCTCGAGCTGCGGTTCTTCCACGAGTGGGACCACACCCTGTTCAACCAGCTGGCCTGGCTGGAGCGCGGCGACGACGGGCGCTACCGCTGGCCCGGAGGCCCCGGCGGCGGGCGCCTCCCGCTCATGTACTCGCTCAAAGCCCAGAAACCGGAGGCCGAGCCCAGCGGCGCGAGGCCCTAATAGTCCAGCAGGGCCTCCCAGCCGCGCCTCACGGTGAGCACCCCGGCGGGGCGGGCGAGGCCGGCGGCCAGGTGCCGGGTCACCCGGTGGTCGTCGCCGTCCGGCACGAGGATCGCCAGCCGCGCCCCCGGCGCCCGCAAGCGGCGGCTGTCGGCGGCGGTGGGCACCAGATCGAGATCAAGACCGGTCGAGCAGACGACGACCACCTCGGCACCGTCCTCCGCGAGGCCCCGGGCCGGCGCCGCGCCGCTATCAGGCAGGTCGAACCAGGGCAGGGGGGGCGCCACCGGCTCCAGCCGGGCAGCCCCCGCCAGCTCGGGTCGGGCGCAGAGGACCGCCCGCAGCCACCGGGCGCGCGCCAGGGTGTTCGCCGGGTGCATCGGGGCGCCCGGCCGGCGCAGGGCACGCACGGCGGCAACCGTCTCGTCGAGCGCGCCGGCCGGGTCCTCTCCGGGCCTCATCCCCGCGCGCGCGACCCGGTCGTGCCGGCCGACGCCGACCTGCAGTCGTCCGGCGATGACGCGGGCGACCTCCAGCCCGAGGACCTCGCCGCGCAGCACCCCGTGCTCGACCACCGGCTCTGCGCCGTGCGCGCGGAGCAGGTCGGCAAGGCGCTGCTCCGCCTCGTCGAGGGGCGTGTCGGGTTCGTCTCCGGCGGGCTCGGCGCGGCGCACGTCCCGGCCGGCGACGACCCACACCGCCGGGGGGGCGCTCATCTCCGCCGCCCGGCGGGCGACGACGCCGGCGCCGCCGGGGACCGCCTCGTCCACCAGGACGTGCAGCTCCGTCACGCGGTGGCGCCACGCCCACGCCAGCGCCGCCCCGAACCGTCGCGGGCGTCCGTCGTCGATGAGCACCCAGCCCCGCGCGCCGCCCGGGCCCGACCCGGCCCACGCGGCGCCGCCTGTGAAGGGTTGAGGGTCGCCGGCGGGGATGGCGTCTTTTGCCCAGTGGAGACCGACGAGCGCCCGCAGTTTGGCGGCGCGGGGCCGGTCGAGCACGTCCGCTTATACTGCTACTTCTTGCCCCGCCGCCCGTAGCGCCGCTCGAAGCGCTCCACCCGGCCGCCGGTGTCAACCAGCTTCTGCTTGCCCGTGTAGAAGGGGTGGCAGGCGTTGCACAGCTCCGTGTGCAGCTGCGGCTTGGTGGAGCGGGTGGTGAAGGTGTTGCCGCACGAGCAGGTGACCGTCGCGGTGACGTAGTTGGGGTGGATGTCGGTCTTCATGTTTCCTCTCTCAGATCGTCGGGGTGGCGTTCTTGGCCACCTCCGCGAGGAACTCGTCGTTGTTGCGGGTCGCCTTCAGGCGGTCGACGAGCAGCTCGAGCCCGGCGGCGCCGCTGCCCTCACTGGCGAGGGCGTTCAACACCCGCCGCAGCTTCCAGACCTGCTGGAGCTGGGAGCGGCTGAAGAGCAGTTCTTCGTGGCGGGTGGACGAGCCGTTGACGTCGATCGCCGGGTAGATGCGGCGCTCCGCGAGCTTGCGGTCCAGCCGCAGCTCCATGTTGCCGGTGCCCTTGAACTCCTCGAAGATCACCTCGTCCATCCTGCTTCCCGTCTCCACCAGGGCGGTGGCCAGGATCGTCAACGATCCCCCCTCCTCGATATTCCGCGCCGCCCCGAAGAACTTCTTCGGCGGGTACAGGGCCCCGGTGTCGATACCCCCCGACATGATCCGGCCCGTGGCGGGCTGCGCGAGGTTGTACGCCCGGGCGAGGCGGGTGATGCCGTCGAGCACGATGACGACGTCGCGGCCCTGCTCGACGAGCCGCTTCGCACGCTCGATGGTGAGCTCCGCCACGTGGGTGTGCTCCTCGGCGGGGCGGTCGAAGGTGGACGCGATGACCTCGCCCTTCACCGACCGGCGCATGTCGGTGACCTCCTCGGGTCGCTCGTCGACGAGCAGCACCATGAGGTGCACCTCGGGGTTGTTGGCCTCGATCGAGTGGGCGATCTGCTTGAGGATGGTGGTCTTGCCCGCTTTCGGCGGCGACACGATCATGCCCCGCTGGCCCTTGCCGATCGGCGAGATCAGGTCGACGATCCGCGCGGTCACGTTGGCGGGGTCGCCCGGCACTTCGAGGCGCAGCTTCGTGTCGGGGAACAGCGGCGTGAGGTCCTCGAAGCGCGGCCGGCCGCGGGCCTCCTCGGGGGTCATGCCCGACACCGAGTCGATGCGGAGGAGCGCGGGATACTTCTCGTTGCCGCCGGCGGGGCGCGCGGCGCCCAGGAGATGGTCGCCCTTGCGGAGCGCGAAACGGCGGGCCTGGCTGATCGACACGTACACGTCGCCGGGGCCGGAAAGGAACCCGCCGGTGCGGAGGAAGCCGTAGCCCTCCTCCCGGAGGTCCAGGTAGCCGTCGACGGGGATCGGCTCGCCGGTGTACTGCGCGTCGCCGCCGTGGCCGGGAAGGTCGCGCTCGCCCCGGTCGAAGCGGTCGCGGCCGCGGCGGCGACGGTTGCGCCTGTTGCCGGGCTCGGACTCGAAGCCCCGCTGCTGGGCGTCGACCCCGCCCCCGGCCTGCTCGCCGCCGTCGCCCGCCGCCTGTGCGCCCGCCGGCGCCTCCGCGCCCCGCAGGGCCCCGTTCCCCCGGCCGCCGTCCACCGACCCTGCTCGCTGCCCTGGGCCTTCCCTCACGCCTGCTCGTTCCGCGGCGCCGGCATCCCCGTTGCGCCCGGGTCCCGGCCCCGGCCTGCGCGGCAGGGTCCTCTCGACGGGTGCCGTGAAGTCCCCGTCGCGAGCGGGTGCCGGTCGCGTCGCGGCACCGGAGGGGCCCGCCGGCAAAGAGGGCTCCGAAACCGCGGCGTCCGCGCTGCCCCCGGCTGCAAGCGGGGTCTCCGACGTCGCCTCGGTGGCTTTGCGGGTGCGCGTGCGTCGCGGTTTGTCCGCGCCCTCCGCGGGGGTGGGCTCCACGCCCGTCGCGCGCAGGATCTGCGTTACCAGGTCCGACTTCTTCGCGCGGGCGGCCGGGTGGGCCCCCAGCGCGTCGGCGATGGCGAAAAGCTCGTCGCGCTCCTTTGCCTCGAGGACCGAGCGTTCGAGCTGCGTCTCGCTCATTGACTACCTCGTTCGTGTTGTACCGCTGGCTGGAAGAGATGGGAAAAAAGTGGGGGGAACCGTCCGCCAGCCTTCGGACGCTCGCTCCCGCGGCATCGGCAAGGTTCGGCAGGTGCGCAGCGCCTGCCGGGGTGGCTCGCGCGCACCGTCGCTCGGTGCAACGAACGACGACGACTTCCATGGTAGCGATTCCCGCCCAAAGGCGGCAACAACGCGCGCGGCGTTACAGGCCGAGCTCGGCGCGCACGGCACGCACGTCCGCGTCGACCACCGCGGGCACCGCGATCTGGCCGATGGCGACGTCAGGGTCCTTGAGGCCGTGGCCCGTGAGAACGCACACCACCGTGCTGCCGGGCTCCACCCCAGACTTGAGGAGGCCCGCAACCGACGCCGCCGAGGCCGGCTCGCAGAAGACGGACTCCTCCTGCGCGAGGAACCGGTAGGCGGCAAGGATCTCCTCGTCGGTGACCGCGGCTATGGCACCCCCCGACTCGGCCGCGGCGGCGGTCGCCCCGTACCACGACGCCGGCCGGCCGATGCGGATCGCGGTGGCGATCGTCTCGGGGTGGTCGATGGGGTGGCCCTCCACGAGCGGCGCCGCCCCCGCCGCCTGGAAGCCGAGCATCCGGGGGAGCCGCGTGGCGCGCCCGGCGTCCTGGTACTCGCGGTATCCCTTCCAGTAGGCGGTGATGTTGCCGGCGTTTCCGACGGGGATGCAGTGCACGTCGGGGGCGTCGCCGAGCACGTCGACGATCTCGAATGCGGCGGTCTTCTGGCCCTCGATGCGGTTCGGGTTGATCGAGTTGACGACCGTGACCGGGGCGGAGTCGCCGAGGCGGCGCACGATGTCGAGGGCGACGTCGAAGTTGTCGCGGATCTGCAGGACCCGCGCGCCGTGTATCAGCGCCTGCGCCAGCTTGCCGAGGGCGATGTACCCCTCGGGGATCAGCACCGCGCAGGTGAGCCCCGCGCGTGCCGCGTACGCCGCCGCCGAGGCCGAGGTGTTGCCCGTCGAACCGCACACCACAGCCTTCGCTCCCTCTTCGAGGGCCTTGGAGATGGCGACGGTCATCCCCCGGTCCTTGAAGGACCCCGTCGGGTTGGCGCCCTCGTACTTCAGCCACACGTCCGCGCCCACCCGCTCGGAGAGGCGCGGGGCGGGCAGCAGAGGGGTTCCGCCCTCCTGCAAGGTCACCACCGGCGTGTCCGCCCCGACCGGAAGGTGGTCGCGGTACTCCTCGATGACGCCCCTCCAGCCGGGCCGCCAGGCGGGCGGCGGGCCTCCCCTCACGGCCCGACCACGCGGAGCAGCCCGCCGACGCGCTCGACGACGTCGAGGCCGCGCAGGTCGTGCAGGCACGCCTGGACGTCCCGCTCGTAGGCGGGGTGCGTGACGAACATGATCCGGGCGAGCGGCCGGGGGCCGGCGGCCTCGCCGTGCACCGGGCCGTCCTCGGGGTCCGCCGGGGTGGAGACCTGCTCCATGAGCCGAACCGACACGCGGTTGTGCCCGAGCACGCCCGACACGGCGTGAAGGACACCCGGGCGGTCCGCGACGACGAGGGGGAAGTAGTAGGCCGAGCGCAGGTCGTCGATCGGCCGGATGGCCACCGGGCGCGACGTGACGCTGCGGCCGGCGCCGCCCGTGGTGAGGTTGTGCACCGCGTCGAGGAGGTCCCCGAGCACCGCGCTGGCGGTGGGCCTGCCACCCGCCCCCCGCCCGAGGAACATCAGCTCGCCGACCGAGTCCCCCTCGACGAACACCGCGTTGAAGGAGTCCCGCACCGCGGCGAGGGGGTGCGTCAACGGAACCATCGCAGGATGCACCCGCACCGCGATCGACTCCGGCTCGTCGGGAGTGCCGTTGCCCACCGCGTGGTCGACGATCGCGAGGAGCTTGACGGCGTAGCCGAGCTGGCGGGCGGTGGCTATGTCGGCGGCGGTGACGCCGCTGATGCCTTCCCGGTAGACGTCGCCGGCGACCACGCGCGCCCCGAACGCCACGTTGGCGAGGATGGCGGCCTTTGCCGCGGCGTCGAAGCCCTCGACGTCGGCGGTGGGGTCCCGCTCCGCGTAGCCGAGGCTCTGCGCCTCCGCCAGGGCGTCGTGGTAGCCGGTGCCGTCCTCGGACATGCGGGTGAGGATGAAGTTGGTCGTGCCGTTGACGATGCCCATGATCCGCCGGATCCGCTCGCCGGCCAGCGACTCGCGCAGAGGCCGGATCAGCGGGATACCCCCGGCCACCGCCGACTCGAACAGCAGGTCGACCCCTGCCGCGGAGGCCGCCTCGAACAGCTCGGCCCCGAAGTTCGCCAGGAGCTCCTTGTTCGCGGTCACCACCGGCTTGCCGGCCTGGAGCGCCGTGAGGATCAGCGTGCGTGCGGGTTCGATGCCGCCGATCACCTCGACGACGACGTCGACGGAGTCGTCGGCGACGACCGCGTGGGCGTCGGTGGTGATCACGCCCGCCGGAATCGGGGCGTCACGTTCGCGGGACTGGCTCCGCACCGCGACGGCAGCCAGCTCCAGGCGGAGCCCGGTGCGGGTGGCGATCCGCTCCGCGTCGTCGACGAGCAGGTGCACGAGCGCGCTGCCGACGTTGCCGCATCCGAGGAGCCCGACTCGCACAGCGGGGGTGGCCATCGGTGCGAGGGTAGTGCGGACCGCCGGCCGGCTTAAAGATCGAGGGACAGCAGGTCGTCGAACGTCTCGCGCCGCACGACCACCCTGCTGGTCCCCTCGCGCACGAACACGACCGGGGCGCGGGGGACCTTGTTGTAGGTGGAGGCCATCGAGTGCCCGTAGGCGCCCGTCACCGGCGTGGCGAGGACGTCTCCCACGACGAGGTCGTCCGGCAGCTGCGCATCTCGCACGATCACATCGCCCGACTCGCAGTGCTTGCCGACGACGGTGACGGTCCGGGGCCTCACGGCACCGGCGGCGCGCGGGAGGAAGGCCTCGTAGCCGCTCCCGTAGAGCACCGGGCGGGGATTGTCGCTCATCCCGCCGTCGACGCTCACGTAGGTGCGCACCTCCGGGATGTGCTTGATCGTCCCCACCGTGTAGCAGGTGATCGCCGCCGAGGCGACGATCGCCCTTCCGGGTTCGGCGGACAGGAGCACCTCCGGCCCGATGCCCGCCGCGGCGGCCGCCTCGCGGACGGCAGCCGCCCACTCGGCGATGGTGGGGGCGGACTCCCCCGCGACGTACGCCACCCCGAGCCCTCCACCGATGCACAGCTCCGGCAGGTCCAGCGGCAGAAAAAAATCGCCCAGTGCGGCGACGGCCTTCTCGAAGGAGTCGAGCGAGAAGATCTGCGAGCCGATGTGGGCGTGCACGCCGGTCAGCTCCACGGGACAGTCCCGGTCGCGCAGGCGGGCCACCGCCTCAGCCGCCCCGCCGGACGCCAGCCCGAAGCCGAACTTGGAGTCGTCCTGGCCGGTCATGACGTATTCGTGGGTGTGCGCCTCGATGCCCGGCGTGACCCGAAGCATCACCCGCGGCCGCCGGCCGGCTGCGGCCGCGACCCTCTCCAGCCTGTCGATCTCGTCGAGGGAGTCCACGACGATCCTTCCGACCCCCGCATCGACGGCGCGGGCGAGCTCCGCCTCCGATTTGTTGTTGCCGTGCAGCACCAGCCGCTCGCCGGGCACCCCCGCGGCGAGGGCGACGTGCATCTCCCCGCCGGTCGAGACGTCGATGGACATGCCCTCCTCGTGGACCAGGGTCGCCATCGCGCGGCAGAGGAACGCCTTCGACGCGTACGCCGCCCCACCGCTCCACGCCCCGACCGCCTGGCGGCACCGCCGGCGGAGGTGCTCCTCGTCGTAGACGAACACGGGCGTGCCGACCTCGGCGACCAGGTCCAGGATGTCGACGCCGGCGATCGACAGGCGGCCGCCGCCGCCGATCTCGGCGCCGTCGGGGAGAAGCCCGCGCGGCAGCGGGCTGTGGTCGAGGGGCGGGGGGTTGCCGGCGAGCGGATCGGGGTCGGGCAGCATCAGCGGGCGCCTCCCCGGCCCCCCCCGCCGCGCGACGACCGGGCCCTCAGCTCCGCCACGCGGTCCAGAAGCTCGATCGGCTCGAACGGCTTGGTGATGTAGTCGTCGGCCACTGCCCTGCCCGCCTGGATGTCGACGGCCTGCGCCTTGGCGGACAGGAGGACGATCGGGATCGCGCCGGTCTCGTCGCCCGCGCGCAGCCGGCGGGCGACCTCCAGCCCGTCGACACCCGGCATCACGACGTCCAGGACGACCACGTCGGGCCCCTTCACGCGCGCCTCCTCCAGGGCGGATTCGCCGTCGGCCGCGGCGAGAACCTCGTAGCCCTCGATCTCGAAGTCGAGGCGCAGCAGGTCGACGACCACGGGGTCGTCGTCGACGACGAGTATCGTTCCGCGGGCCATCCGGCCATCGTAGGGCCCCGGTGCGACGGGCTATGCTGACGAGTCCGGCACACCGACTGCCCTCGTAGCTCAGGGGATAGAGCACCGGCCTCCGGAGCCGGGTGCGCAGGTTCGAATCCTGCCGAGGGCGCCGACCCTGACGGTGGTCGAACCTTTCCGATGTCGGAAGGGTTCGGCTCCGTCAGGCCACCTCCATCGAGCGGGACCCGAAAGTAGGGGCGCACCGACGTACGGCTTTCGACTTCGATTCGGGCGACCAGTGCTTGGAGGAGTCCCTTCTGGGCTTCGGGGTCGCCGTGTTCGATGGTGTCGATGACGTGGTGACGTAGCTCGTCGAGGTGGACTTGGGTGACGGTGGGCTCCTGCTCGCCTTCGAGCAGCGAGACCAGCTCGCCCTGGCGGGCTTGGAGGGTGGCGATCTTTCCTCCGAGGGTCTGGACGCGTTGTCCGCAGGTGGTCTCAGAAAGGGTGCCGG
>JAJYLA010000115.1 GCA_021788115.1 Actinomycetes bacterium
TTCCGATCTAGCCGGATCCGGGGGGTGACCACCAACCGCGACTTCCTCGTCGCCGCCTTGCGCCACCCGGAGTTCCTGGCCGGCGCTGCGACGACGTCTTTCATCGAGCGGAGCGGCGTCGCTCTCCTGCGCCGGCCCTCGGCAGAGGAACTGCGCGTCGCGGCGGTCGCCGCCGCGATGGCGGAGCAGGCCGAGGCCCGCGGAGCAGCGCGGGTGCTGCGCAGCCTCCCGAGCGGGTGGCGCAACTCGGTGATGCCCCCCGAGGAGCGGGTGTACCACCACCGCGACGAGGCTCTGGCGGTCACCTACCGGTCCCGGCGCGACGGAGCGTTCGAGGTCGGCGATTCGACGGTGCGGCTGCACTCGGTCGCCGGCGGCTGGGTGGAGTTCGACCGCGACGGCCAGAGGCACAAGATCCACGTCCTGAAAGCCGGGCACCGCGTATGGGCCCAGGGTCCCGACGGGGACGTGGCCCTCACAGCGGGGCCTCGCTTCCCGGAGGCCGAGGGTGAGGGCGACGTCCCCGGTGGGCTGAGCGCACCGATGCCGGGCAAGGTCCTCTCCGTCGAGGTGGCCGCAGGGGATACCGTCGAGGCGGGCCAGCTGCTCATGATCGTGGAGGCCATGAAAATGGAGCACCGCATCACCGCCCCCCGCTCCGGCGTCGTGGGGGAGATCCGCGCCCGCAGCGGGGACCAGGTCTTCGGGGGCGACCTGCTCGTCGTGATCGAAGAGCCGGCGTGACGGCGCTGCGGATCGCGAACTGCAGCGGGTTCTACGGCGACCGTCTCTCCGCGGCACGCGAGATGGTCGACGGGGGCCCCATCGACGTGCTCAGCGGCGACTGGCTCGCCGAGCTGACCATGCTGATCCTGGCCAAGAACATGCTCCGCGACCCCGCCGGCGGCTACGCCCGCACGTTCGTCACCCAGATGGAGCAGGTCATGGGCGACTGCCTCGACCGGGGCATCAAGGTGGTGTCCAACGCCGGCGGGTTGTCGCCGAGGGGGTGCGCCGAGGCGGTGGCCGAGGTCGCTGGGAAGCTCGGCCTCGACCCGGCGATCGCCTACGTCGAGGGCGACAACCTGCTTCCCCGTATGGAGGACCTGCGGGCGGCGGGCGTGGACTTTTCCCATATGGACACCGGCGAACCGCTCGGGGACCGCCCCGCCATGACGGCGAACGCCTATCTCGGGGGGTGGGGCATCGCCGACGCCCTCGAGCGGGGCGCCGACATCGTCGTCACCGGGCGGATCACCGACGCGGCCCTGGTTGTGGGGCCCGCCGCGTGGCGGCACCGGTGGCGGCGCGACGACTGGGACGCCCTGGCCGGTGCCGTGGTCGCCGGGCACGTGATCGAGTGCGGCGCGCAGGCGACGGGCGGCAACTACTCCTTCTTCACCGAGGTCGCCGGCCTCGAGCATCCGGGTTTCCCGGTCGCCGAGGTCGACGCGGACGGGTCGTCGGTGATCACCAAGCACCCCGGCCACGGCGGGCAGGTCTCGATCGGGACGGTCACGGCCCAGCTGCTCTACGAGATCGGTGCGCCCGCGTACCTGAACCCCGACGTGACCGCCCGCTTCGACACCATCCGCCTGTCGGAGGAGGGGCCGGACCGGGTGCGGATCTCCGGGGTTCGGGGGGAGCCGCCGCCGGCGACGACGAAGGTGGCGCTCAACTACCAGGGCGGGTGGCGTTCGACCGCCACCTTGTACCTGACGGGGCTGGACGTCGAGGAGAAGGCTGCGCTGGTCGAAACGGCGCTGTGGTCGCAGGTCCCCGGCGGCAGGGGAGCCTTCGACTCGGTGGACGTCGCCCTGCTGCGCACCGACCACGCGGATCCCGCCACCAACGAGCAGGCCATGGCGCAGCTGCGCATAACCGTCAAGGATCGCGACGAGCGGGCGGTGGGGCGGGCCTTCTCGGCGCGGGTGACAGAGCTGGCGCTGTCGTCGTATCCGGGGTTGTGCGGGGACGGCTTGACCTCGGGTGCGCAGGCGTTCGGGGTGTACTGGCCGGCGCTGGTGCCCTCGTCTTTGGTGTGGCAGGAGGTGGTCGTGGGCGGGGAACGCCGGGTGGTCGAGCCGGTGGAACCCTCCGGGACGGCGCCGGGGCCCGTCGGCTCCGGGACGGCGCCGGGGCCAAGCGGCTCCGGGACGGCCCCGCCCGCCGGCGGCCCGGAGGTGCGGGTCCCGTTCGGACGGGTGATCGGGGCCCGCTCGGGCGACAAGGGCGGCAACGCCAACCTCGGGGTGTGGGCCCGCACAGACGCCGCCTACGCCTGGATGGAGAGCTTCCTCACCGTCGAGAAGCTGCGGGAGCTGCTCCCCGAGGCGGCTGCACTTCCCGTCGAGCGCCACGTCCTCGCCAACCTGAGGGCGGTCAACTTCGTGATCGCCGGCCTGCTCGGCGAGGGCGTCGCCTCCAGCACGCGCCTCGACCCGCAGGCGAAGAGCCTCGGCGAGTGGCTGCGCGCCCGCCTCGTCGGCGTCCCGGCGGAGCTGCTCCCGTGAGCGGCGACGCGGGGGGAGCCGTCGTCTTCGCGGTGGCGGGAGGCGTCGCCACGGTGACCATGGACCGGCCCGCCAACCGCAACGCCCTCACCCCCGAACTGCTCAACGGGCTCGGCGACCGCCTGGAGGCCGCCCAGGCCGACCCCGCGGTGCGGGTGATCGTGCTCGGCCATACGGGCCCGGCGTTCTGCGCCGGCGCCGACCTGTCCGGCGGCTCCGGCGTGGAGGCCCGCTTCGGCCTCGCCGACGTGCTCGCCCTCATCCAGGACTCCCCCCAGCCGGTCGTGGCCCGCATCGCCGGGCACTGCCTCGGCGGCGGGGTCGGACTGGCCGCCGCCTGCGACCTGTCGGTGGCGGCCGAGGGGGCGCGCTTCGGGTTCAGCGAGGTGCGCCTCGGGGTGGCGCCGGCGATCATCTCGGTGGTGTGCCTGCCGAAGATGCGCCGGGGGGACGCCCTCGAGCTGTTCCTCACCGGGGAGAGGATCGCCGCGGCGCGAGCCGCCGAGGTCGGGCTGATCAGCGCGGCGGTCCCCGAGGGCGAGCTCGACGCGGCGGTCGACGCGATCGTCGGGAAGGTCCTGGCCGGGGGGCCCGGGGCCCTGGCTGCCGCCAAGGAGATGATCTACGACGTCCCGCGCATGGAGCGGGGCGAGGCGTTCGAGCGGATGACGCGCCTGTCCCGGGCCCTGTTCTCCTCGCCCGAAGCCGCCGAGGGCATCGCCGCCTTCCACGAGAAGCGCCGCCCCGCGTGGGTTCCGGCCGCGGCCGGCGCGCACCCCGACCGGCCCCAGCAGCAGTCGTCCGCGCCGTGACGACGATCGGCCTCCTCTACCCCGGCGAGATGGGGGCGGCGCTGGGCGCGGCCCTCGTCGCCGCCGGCCGGGACGTGCGCTGGGCCTCCGAGGGACGCAGCGCCGCCTCGATCGAACGGGCGGTGGCCGCCGGCCTCGTGGACGCCGGCACCCTCGCCGGGCTGCTGCCCTCCTGCGACGTCGTGCTGTCGGTGTGCCCCCCGCACGCGGCCCTCGGCGTGGCCCGGGCCGTCGCCGCCGCGGCGGCGACCGCGGGCGACGCCACCCGGCGGCCCTGGCTGTACGTCGACGCCAACGCCATCTCCCCGGCGACCACCCGCCTGGTCGACGAGGTCGCCGGCGACGCCGGCGCCCGGTTCGTCGACGGCGGCATCGTCGGCCCCCCGCCGGCCCGAGCCGGGACGACGCGCCTGTACCTCTCAGGCCCCCACGCCCTCGACGCGAGCGCGGTGCTCGGAGCCGCGCTCTTCGAGATCCACGTGCTCGGCGACGAGGTCGGCGCGGCGTCGGCGCTGAAGCTGGCCTACGCGGCGTGGACCAAGGGATCCGCGGCACTGCTCCTCGCCGCGCGCGACGCCGCGGAGCGGGCGGGGGTGCAACAGGCGCTCGAGGCCGAGTGGCGGGACTCCCAGCCGGACCTGCCCGGCCGCCTCGAGGGCGCGCAGCAGTCGGCGCGCCGCAAAGGATGGCGGTGGGTGGGCGAGATGGAGGAGGTCGCCGCGATGTTCCGGTCTTTGGGGCTGCCCGGGGGCTTCCACGAGGCCGCCGCCGAGATCTTCGCCGCGCTGTCGGCGGCCGCACGCGTGCAGGGCCGGCGGGAGTGACGGTTGTTGCCCACGCCCTGAGCCCGGGCGTCCGGGCTGGTCGGGCGTGCGGGCGGGCCATGCGGGTAGGAGAGCCACGTGCGCACACATGCCGGGCCGTCCCCGGTCGTCCCGTGGGGCTCCCCGACCCGCTCGGTCCGGTGACCCGGACCCTCGACCGCGTCGCCGGCGCCGGCCGTGAAGCGGATCCTCCGGCTGGTGCCGCTGCCGGCAGAGCTGACCCTCGCCGTCGCCGCCGTCGACAGCCAGCCCCGCATCCGCGCCATGGTGGAGTCCCGCCTCGGGCACCCCGCAACGGAACTCGGGCCGGCGGTCCTCAAGTCCGTGTCGGGGGCCCTGTCGGGCGGGACCCTCGGCCTCGTCTGCGGCGCCGCCCACCGGGTGGACCTCATCGGCGAGATCCGGGCCCGCAGGCAGGTGTGGGCGCGACGCGCGACCCGGTCCGCTCGGTCGACATCCTCCTGGCCGGCCTGCCGAAGGCGGCGCGGCTCGGGCGGGAAGCCTTCGCCTCCCAGCTGGGGCGCATGCTGTGCGCACGCGACGTGGTCGTCATGGACGCCTACGCGCTCCGGCGCCTGGACCGGCTCGACACCTTCGTCCTGGACTCCGGCCTGGCGGTGACCAGCGGCCGGGAGATAGGAGACGTCGTCGCGATCGGGGACGTCTCCGCCGGCGAGGTTCGCCGCCACGTCGGTCGGCTCGTCGACCTGGAGCCCCCCGCCGGTTCCCGCCGGCGGGGGGCGTGGTCGGTCGAGCCGATCCCGGCGCGGGGGTCCGGCCTCCCGAGCGTGCACCGTCGGGCTGGTCGCCCTGGTGGCGACCCAGCCGGGTCAGACGGCGCTGATCGGCGGGAGGAACCCCCTGGTCCTCGGGGCCAGCGCGGCATCGCTCGGCGTGCTCGCCGGCGCGGTGCAGTACCCGGCGTGAGCCGATTTTTCGGGTGCACCCCGCTCGACCCGCTCGGGTGGGGCATCGCCCTCGTCGCCGCGTCGGGGGCGGCGCTGGCCACCGTGGCGCTCCCGCGGGCGCTCCGCCGTCTGCAGGCCTCGCTCTGAGCCGCCTTTGCAGGGCGCCGCTCAGCGCGTGCGGGCGAAACGGTGGACCGCTTCGAGCAGCTCCCGGCTCTTCTCCGCCGCGACCCGCTCGTCGCCGGAGGCCAGCGCCCCGGCCACGCAGTGGTTCACGTGGTCGTCGAGGATCTTGAAAGCCACCGCCTCGAGCGCGGTGTCCACCGCCGAGATCTGGGTGAGGATGTCGATGCAGTAGCGGTCCCCGGCGACCATCTTCTCGATCCCGCGGACCTGGCCCTCGATCCGGTGCAGGCGCTTGATGAGGCTGTCCTTGTCCGCCGCGTAGCCGTACTTCTGCCCGGACGCGGCGGTGGGAGCGGGCATCGGGGATGCGCCGTCGGTCACGGGGCCTGCCTCCTCGGACGGAAGCGCCGCAGGCGGAGCGAGTTCGACACGACGAACACGCTCGAGAAGGCCATCGCCGCGGCGGCGATGACCGGGTTGAGGAGCCCCGCGATGGCGATGGGGATGGCCGCGACGTTGTACCCGAACGCCCAGAAAAGGTTGCCCTTGATGGTCCGCAGGGTCCTGCGGGCGAGGCGGATGGCATCCGCGGCCACCCGCAGGTCCCCGGACACGAGGGTCAGGTCGGAGGCCTCGATGGCGACGTCGGTGCCGGTCCCGATCGACAGGCCGAGGTCGGCCTGGGCGAGGGCGGGGGCGTCGTTGACGCCGTCGCCGACCATGGCGACGACCTCGCCCGCCTCCTGGAGCCGGCGGATCTCGGCCGCCTTGCCGTCGGGGAGCACGTTGGCGAGCACCCGGTCGATGCCGACCGCGGCGGCTACGGCGCGGGCGGTCCGCTCGTTGTCGCCGGTCAGCAGGACGGGCTTCAGGCCGAGCTGCTTCAACTCCGCGATCGCCTGGCGGCTGGTGGGCTTGATACGGTCGGCGACCGCGACCAACCCGCCGACCGCCCCGTCGAAGGCGACGGCGACGACGGTGTTGCCCTCGCCTTCGAGACGGTCGGCCCCGACTTGGAGGGACCCGGGGAGCGCGATGCCCCAGTCGGCGAGCAGCGCCGGCCGGCCGACGACCACGGCGCGGCCGTCCACGACGGCCTCGATGCCCAGCCCGGCGCGGTTCGTGAAGCCTTCGGGCTCGGGCAGCCGGCCGAGCTTCTCCCGCCCGCGCTCCGCGATCGCCCGGGCGACGGGATGCTCGCTGGCGGACTCCGCCCCTCCCGCGAGCCGCAGCAGCTCGTCCTCGCCGACCCCGTCCGCGGCGACCAGCGCGACGACCTCCATGCGGCCTTCGGTGACCGTGCCGGTCTTGTCCAGGACGATCGTCGTCACCTGCCGGGTCTGCTCCAGGATCTCGGGGCCCTTGATGAGGATCCCGATCTGGGCGCCGCGGCCGGTGCCCACCATCAGCGCCGTCGGGGTCGCCAGCCCCAGGGCGCAGGGGCAGGCGATGACCACCACGGCGACCGCCGTCGTGAACGCTGCCGCCGCCGACGCGCCGAAGGCGAGCCACGCGGCCAGCGTCGCCAGCGACAGCGCGATCACCACCGGCACGAAGATCCCCGAAACCCGGTCGGCCAGGCGCTGCACCTGCGCCTTGCCCGCCTGGGCTTCGGCGACCAGGCGGGCGATCTGCGCCAGCGCCGTCTCCCCGCCGACCCTGGTGGCCCGCACGACGAGGCGGCCCGACGTGTTGATCGTGGCGCCGGCGACGGTGTCGCCGGGGCCGACCTCGACAGGGGCGGACTCGCCGGTGAGCATCGACTGGTCGACGGCCGACTCGCCGCTCTCCACCACGCCGTCCGTGGCCACCTTCTCGCCCGGTCGCACCACGAAGACGTCGCCGGCACGCAGCTTCTCGACGGGTACGAGCACCTCTTCCCCGTCGCGGAGGACGCGGGCGTCCCTGGCCCCCAGCTCGAGGAGGGCGCGGATCGCCGCGCCGGAGCGCCGCTTCGCCCGCGCTTCCAGGTAGCGGCCGAGCAGGATCAGCGCGGTGATGAGGGATGCGGCGTCGAAGTAGACGGTCTCGTGGATCCCGCTGAGCACCACCACGGCGGACCAGGTCCACGCGGCGAGCGTGCCGAGGGAGATCAGCGTGTCCATCGTCGCCACCGCGTGCCGGGCGTTGAGCGCGGCGGCGCGATGGAAGGGCCAGCCGCTCCAGGCCACCACCAGCGTGGCGAGGGCCAGCGCCACCCACTCCCAGCCGGCGAAGCGTGCGCCGGAAACCCATGCCAGGACGGTCAGGGGGACCGACACCGCCGTGGCCACGATCAGCCGCATCCGGTAGGGACGGGTCGGGTCCTCCTCGGTGGCCAGCTGGGGCAGCGACGCCTCATAGCCGACCGCCTCCACGGCGGCGATGAGGTCGTCGACGCTGACGGCGCCCGGGTCGAAGGCGACGGCGGCGTGCTCGGTCCCGAAGTTGACCGTGGCGGTGACGCCGTCGATCTTGTTGAGGCGCTTTTCGATGCGCATCGCGCACGACGCGCAGGTCATGCCCCCGATCGCCAGCTCGACGCGGCCGGGTTTCTCCGTGACCGCGGCCATTTACGCCGCCTCGTAGCCGGCCTCGACTATCGCCGCACGCAGCGCGCCGTCGTCGAGGCCGTCGCCGGTCACCGTCACGAGCTTGGTGCCCAGGTCGACGTCGACACCGGCGACGCCGGGGACCGCCGTGAGCTCTTCGGTGACGGCCCTCTTGCAGTGGTCGCAGGTCATCCCGGCAACGGTGTAGGTGATCGTCTCGGGCATCACAGCTCCTCTCCGCGGTCCTCTCTGAGGCCTGCTACCAGACTATACCCATCTGGGGTATCTGTCAAACCCCTATGGGGTATGTGCGAGGCCGGTGCCCGTGCGGCGGCCCAGGGCACCGTGGCCCTTGTGCCGCCGGGACGGCCCGGGCCGGCTTAGCCTTGGCGGTCGTGCCCAGCCGGATAGTCCTGTTCGACCTCGACGGCACCCTGACCGACTCGCAGGCGGGCATCGTGGCGTCCTTCCGGCACGCCCTCGGCTCCTTCGGCCTCGACGCCGACGCCGCGGCTATCCGGAGGTGGATCGGGCCGCCGCTCGTGGACGGCCTCGCCGCCCTCGGCGTTCCCGCGGGCGAGCTGGACGCCGCGGTGGCCGTGTACCGCGCCTACTTCTCGACCACCGGCCTCTACGAGAACCGGCTCTACGACGGCGTGGACGGCCTGCTTCGCCGCCTCGGCGACGCCGGCGTGACCATGGGCGTCGCAACCTCGAAGCTGACCCCGTTCGCACGGAGGATCACCGAGCACTTCGGCATCGCCGCGCGATTCCGCGTCGTCGCCGGCGGGAGCGTCGACGGCCGGCGGGTGCGCAAGGAGGACGTCGTCGCCCACGCGCTCGAGCGCCTCGGCGCGCCGGACGCATCGACGGTCGCCCTGGTGGGCGACCGCGGGGACGATATGCGGGCGGCCGGCGCGCACGGCCTGGCCGGCATCGGCGTCACCTGGGGTTACGGCACGCCACAGGAGCTGGCCGACGCCGGCGCCGCGCACCTCGTGTCGAGCCCCGACGAGCTCGCCGCCCTCCTCCTTCCCTCCGTGTCGCCGCGCCGGCGGGGCTGACCGGGGGGCAAGCCGGCTGCTGCTGGCGGGTGCCCTGCCCTGGGCACCGCCCCCCGCCCGCCCGCGAGCCGGCGGGAGAGCCGATGCGCTCGGGCTGCTCGCTCGGGATGCGGTAGTTTCACCCGGGCGCAGGATTGGGTCCGAAGCTCCGGGGACGTAGCTCAGTTGGCAGAGCACCTGCTTTGCAAGCAGGGGGTCGTGGGTTCGAGTCCCATCGTCTCCACTCCGAAAAACCCAGCCGTGGCCTGGGTTTTTGTCATTCCTGGGGCTGTGGATAAGTGGCTGGTCAGGGGCGGCGTGCGCGATTCGTGCGCGAAGGGAATTCATCGAATGGCGGTCGGACGTTGCCTCTACCGTCGTGTGCATGTGGGCCTTCAGCGACGAGAGCGAGAGATCTGGGGTCATGCTGCTCGCCGTCGTGCTTCTCGAGCCGGGTGAGGTCGACGGCGCCCGCCGGAGCATGCGGCAGCTGCTGCTGCCGGGGCAGAGGAGGGTCCACACCGCCAAGGAGTCGCCCAGGCGCCGCCGGATAGTGATCGACGCCGTGGGCCGGCTCGACGGTCTGTCGGCGACGGTCCTGCGCTACCGCCGCCCCCCGGGCACGACCCGGGTCGCCGGGCGCCACCTCCTACTCCAGGCTGCTACCGGGTTGGTCGTGGGCTCGGGCGTCACGTCGTGGGTGCTCGACGACCAGGACGACGCTCAGCTGGCCCGTGACCGGGCCGCCATCGCCC
Source organism: Actinomycetes bacterium (assembly GCA_021788115.1). Lineage (GTDB taxonomy): Bacteria > Actinomycetota > Acidimicrobiia > Acidimicrobiales > Palsa-688 > JAJYLA01. The sequence continues at coordinate 9,513 of JAJYLA010000115.1, forward strand.
ACGCCCTTCTCGGCGTCGACCGGCACCTCCACCCGGTCTACGACCACCATCCCGCCAGTTCGGAGGCTCTGCTGTGGGCCGCTGACGCCGTGTGCTGGGCTGTCGGCGCAGGCGGCGAGTGGTCCGCTCGCCTGGTGGGCGTGCTCACCGTCCGGACGATCGGGCCCTGACGCGCAGCACCCGGCTACTCACCGTCCGGAGAGCACGCCGGGTGCACTTCCCGCCGCTACTGCGACGAGCACTTTCATCCTACCTCGGCACTCCCCGAGCCGTCCCGGTGTTTGTCGAGGTGGATGACCTGCGCCCGCTTGTGGAGCTCCGAGAGGGCGTCGGCCAGGACGCGATCCCGGTCCTCGGTGGCGTGCTGGTAGATAAGCGCCGCTCGGGGGGTGGCGTGACCGGCTCGGCGCATCAGTTCCGCCAGTGTGGCACCTGTGGCGGCGGTCCACGTCAGACCGGAGTGCCGGAGATCGTGGTTATCCCGATGTCGGGATAACCACGATTATGCCGATGTCCTCGTTATGCCGACGTCCGTCGTCGAAGCCTTGTTGTGTGAGGTGAGCGAGCTGCATAGGTCGGCATAACGCGAGCCAAGGATGCAATCGTCTCCTTCCCTTC
>JAJYLA010000116.1 GCA_021788115.1 Actinomycetes bacterium
TGCCGCCGCGGGCCGCGAGCAGGCCGGCGCCGGCCGCCAAGGCCGTCCCCGCTGCGGCGTACGCGATGCCCGCCCTGCGGCGGTCGCGGTAGCCGGCCCGCTCGACGGCGCCCATGACCCGCCCGAAGCCGGCGACGGGATGCCAGCGCGCCGGCGGCTCCCCCACGAGCGCGTCGGCGACAAGGCCGGCCGCCACGGCGAGCGACCGGCCGGCGAGACCGGCGGGCGCAGGAGCCGCTACCACCGGGCCGCCGCCACGAGCAGCCCTGCCGTCTCGGCCAGGATCCCGCAGGCCCCGAGGACGTCGCCCGTGTAGCCGCCGAGCCGGCGCCGGGCCAGCAGCGCGGTGCCCGCCGCCGCCGCCACGCCGGCCGCCACGGCCGCCGCCCCGGCGGCGGGCTTCCACGCGCACGCCAGCCCCGCCGCCGCTGCCGCTCCCGCCCCGAGGGGCAGCCACCGCCGGCCCCCGGCGAAGGCGGACGGAAGTCCCGATTCATCCCGGGCGTAGGGCTGGGTGCGGGCGACGACGGCCATGGCCGTGCGCGACAGGCACCACAGGGCGGCCAGCAGGAGCACCGCAGGGCGCGTCGCGCTCAGCGCAGCCCAGCGCAGCAGGATCGCGACCGCGCCCGCCGCCACCCCGAAAGCCCCGACGCCGGGGGTGGCCATCACCGCGAGCCGTCGTTCCCGCGGGAGGTGCGCCAGCAGTCCGTCCGCGGCGTCCACGAGGCCGTCGAAGTGCAGCATCCCCGTCACCGCCAGGTCGGCGGCCACCACCACGGCCCCGGCGACCGGGGCCGCCCACAGCCGGGACGCGCCCCACCAGACACCTCCGAGAAGAGCGCCGATCGCCAGGCCGACGACGGGAAACCAGTCGAAGGTGGTGGCGCCCGGCGGCCGGCTCCGGCCGAAGGTGGTGAGGAACGCGACCGCCGAGCGCACGGGGTCAGGCCCCCTCAGGGGTGCACGCCGGGCGGCCGGCGCCGCCCGGATCGGTGGCGCCGGCGGGCGGCGCGAGCGGGAGCACGCGCCCGGCGACCACCAGGAGCACCTCGTCGGCCACCCGGGCGACCGCCCGGTTGACGTCTCCCAGGACGTCTCGAAAGAGCCTCCCAGCCTCGCTGTAGGGGTGCACCCCCATCCCCACCTCGTCGGAGACCACGACCGTGTCGCCGCCGCGCCCCAAGAGGGCGTCGCAGAGGGCATCCGTGTCCACGGCGAAGCCCGGGGTGGCGGCGACCCAGGTGCCGAGGGCGTCGACGAGGACGCTTCCGCGGCTGGCCGACAGCGCCGGCACGAGGGCCGCGCCCGCCTCGACGGTCTGCCAGCCTGTCGGGCGGCGCCGGCGGTGCGCCTCGACGCGCCCGGCGAACGCCGGGTCGCCGCCCGGCTCGGGTGCGGCGGCGGTGGCCAGGTAGACGAGCGGCGGCGGCAGGGCCGCGGCGAGCTGCTCCGCCACCTCGGACTTTCCGCTGCGGGCCCCTCCGAGCACCAGCGTGATCATGATGTTGACACCGGCATACGTCCTCGCGTCGCCCCACCGCCTCCGGGATGGGCAGCTCCAGGGGTAGGCAGGTTTCCTGGCTCCCGGATCCGCTCGCTCCCGGCCTTCCCGCCCCGAAGGGCCGTGGCCAAAGACGTAGGGGGTCGCTCCCCGGTGACAGTTGCGGGACAGCCCCGGATTCACACCGGGTTCCCTGCTCTACGGCGAGGAGCCTAGCGCCTGGCCGCCGCCGCCGCAGCGCCTATCGTCGGCGGCATGACACGCGCCGAGTCGGTGGTACTGCTCAACACGGGGCACGGCAAGGGCAAGTCGTCCGCAGCCTTCGGGGTGATGGCGCGCGGGTGGGCGCGGGGCTGGAGGGTGGCGGTGGTGCAGTTCGTCAAGGGGGGCAAGTGGAAAACCGGGGAGCGCAAGCTCGCCGACCACCTCGGGATCGAGTGGCACACCCTCGGCGACGGATTCACGTGGGAGTCCCCGGACATGGACGAGACAGCCGCCAAGGGCCGCCACGCCTGGGACGTCGCAGCCTCCAAGCTCGCCTCGGGCGAGTACGACCTGCTGATCCTCGACGAGCTCACCTACGCCGTCTCCTATGGATGGGTGCCCGTCGCCGATGTCGTGGCGGCCATCGGGGGCCGAGCGCCCGGGACGAACGTGGTCATGACCGGCCGCAACGCCGCCCCGGAGCTCGTCGAGGTGGCGGACACCGTCACAGAGATGGTCAAGGTCAAGCACGCGTACGACCGGGGAGTCAAGGCGAAGAAGGGCATCGAATATTGAGCGGCGACCTCCCCCCGGTGCGTCCCGGAGTCGACGAGGACAGCTGGGAGCTGATCGCGCTGATCGGCGCGTGCTGGTCGGAGTACCCCGGCTGCGTCATGGACATCCACGGCGAGTACCCCGAGCTCCTGGCCCCGGCGTCGCTGTACAGGGACACCGGCGGGGATCTGCTCGTCGCGACCGACCCGTGCGGAACGGTGGTCGGCACCGTCGCGTGGCGGCCCAGCCGGCCCGGGGTCGTCGAGCTCGAGCGCCTCTACGTCCACCGCCGATGGCGCCGGCGGGGGCTGGCGGCCCAGCTCGCCGGGATGGTCGAGGACGCCGCGGCCGGCGCCGGCGCCCGGACCGTCGAGCTGTGGAGCGACTCCCGCTTCGCCGACGCCCACCGCTTCTACGAGCGGCGCGGGTACACCCGAGCCGGGCCGAACCGTGAGCTCCACGATCTGAGCCACACGAGCGAGCGACACTACCGGAAGGTGCTCGGCGCCCCGGCCCGAAGCGACGAGCACGCGAGCGGGCGACCCCGGGGGGCTGCATCGGATGAGCCGCCGGCGTAGGGCAGGCGAGGCTCGGGCCGTCCGGCGGTAGCGTCGGGCCATGGGTCTGGTTCTCACCGTGGTCGACGCCTTCACCGACAGGCCCTTCACCGGCAATCCGGCGGCGGTCGCCCTGCTCGACGCCTTCCCCGCCGACGAGACGATGCAGCTCATCGCCCGCGAGATGAACCTCTCGGAGACTGCGTTCGTCGTCCCGCGCCCCGACGGCGACCACGACCTGCGCTGGTTCACGCCGGCGACGGAGGTCGACCTGTGCGGGCACGCCACGCTCGCCGCCGCCCACGTCCTCGGCGGCTCCGGCCAGTTCCATACGCGAAGCGGGCTGCTCACGTGCAGGCCGTCCGCGTCGGGACAGATCGAGATGGACTTCCCCGCCGATCCGCCCCGCCCGGCGCCGGTCCCCGACGAGGTGGCGTCCGGAGCCCTGCAAGCGGGAAGCGGCCCGGCCGCGCCCGTCGTCACCTACGCACGGTGCCGCTTCGACGTGCTCGTCGAGCTCGCGGACGCCGCAGCGGTGCGGGCCTTCCAGCCCGACCTTGCCGGCATCGCCGCCCTCGGGTCCCGCGGGGTGGTCGTCACCGCCGCCGGCGACCGTCCGGGGCTGGACTGCGTCAGCCGCATGTTCGCACCCAACGTCGGGGTCGCCGAGGATCCCGTCACCGGATCCGCCCACTGCGCGCTGGCGGTGTTCTGGAGCGAGCGGACCGGCAGGACCGGGCTCGTCGGGGAGCAGGCATCGGCCCGGGGCGGCACGGTGCGCATGAGGGTGGACGGCGACCGGGTCGTGCTCGGCGGTGACGCCGTCTCCGTCTCCCGTGTGGAACTGCTCGGCGAAAGGTGACGGCCGGGCGGGGCCGATCGAGGGCCGCCGCCGGCGGCCAGGATCAGCCCGGCGAGCAGGAGGAGCCGTGAGGCCGCCCCACCCGGAGCCACGGCGCCGCCGCCGGATCGGGGCTGTAGTCGCCGGTGCGGGGGTCTTGCAGGTAGGCGATCGGCGCCGGCTCGCCGGAGGCGATGGACGCGACCGCGACGCAGAGCCGCTCCACGTCGGCGTCGCCGGCGTTGATGCCCAGGCTGGCCCGCACCGCTCCGGGCATCCGGCTTCGGTCGCCGTGGCGGACCTGGTTTCGGTACTCGCGAACCTCTGCGTGGCCGAGCCCGAGGAGTCGCATCAGGTACGGGTGGGCGCAGAAGCAGCCGTGGCGCACACCGATACCGTGCTCGGCGGACAGCCGCGCCGCGGCGAGGGCGTGGGGGACGCCTTCGAGTGTGAACGCCGCCACGGGGAGGGTCTCGGTGGAGAGGGCCGGGCCCAGCAGCCGCACCCCGGGGATCCTCGCCAGGCCGTCGCGCAGGCGTCTCGCCAGAAGCCGGTCGTGCTCGACGATCGCCGGCCACCCGGCCGCCTCCACCTCGTCGATGGCGGCGTGGAGCGCGACGGCGCCGGCGACGTTCGGCGATCCCGCCTCCTCCCTGTCGGGGGGCTCGGTCCAGACCACCTCGTCGAGGTCGACGAGGTCCACCGCTCCCCCGCCCGCTAGGAAGGGGTCGCCGTGGCGGAAGGTCTCCCGGGGGCCGACAAGGACCCCCGCCCCGAAGGGCGCATACATCTTGTGGCCGCTCCAGGCGACGAAATCGGCCGCGACGGGCAGCCTTCTGTGAGGTGCCAGCTGCGCGGCGTCGACGGCCACGGGTATCCCGCGGGCGTGCGCCTCCGCGATGATCTCGTCGATGGGGGGCATCCATCCGGTGATGTTGGACGCTCCCGTGACGGCCAGCAGGCGCGGATGGCGCCCCTCGTCGAGGGCTTCGACGACGTCCGGCACACCGAAAGTGCCGTCGGCGGCGCACTCGACGAACCGGCACCGGGCGGACCGGGACCAGGGCAGGAGGTTGGCGTGGTGCTCGACGACGGTCGTGACGACGACGTCGCCGGGTGCAAGACCGAGGCGGTAGGCGAGGTGGTTGATGGCCTCGGTGGTGTTGCGGCAGATGATCGCGACGTCGTCGCTCGCGTCGCGCCCGGCGAAGTGCAGCGCCGCCTCCCGGGCGTGCTCGTACGCGTCGGTGGTGCGCTGCGACCTGTAGCCCGCCCCCCGGTGAACGCTGGAGTACCAGGGCATCATGTCGGTGACGCGCTCCACCACCGACGGAAACGCAGCGGTCGAGGCCGCCGCGTCACAGGAGAGATACGGGCGCTCCTCGCCGTCGACGCACGGCACGGTGGCGCCGTCCCCTACGAGGGGAATGAGGGGGTGACAGGGACGCTCCACGTTCGGAACGCGACCCTAAACCCCCCCGCAAGGCTCAAGCGAGCTTCAGGAACATCCGCTGAACCTGCTCGAGCGCGTATCCCGAGGCCTCCGCCTCCTCGGGGTTCTCGACGCAATAGGTGAGCCCCGCGGCCACGAGCCGGAAGCCCGCCTGTTCGAGCGCCTTGGTCGCTGCCGTCACCTGGGAGACCACGTCGCGGCATTCCCGCCGGTCATCGAGCATCCGCTCGATGCCCTGGAGCTGGCCCGCCACCCGGTGAAGCCTCCGGCGGACGTCTTCGACGACCTCATCGGGCAGTTGCACCTGCGAGTCCTCCCTCTCTCGGCCGGTCGTGCTGGCGAGCCGACCGGCGATCCGCTCGAGCCGGCACACCTCTCGCTTCGAAGTATACCCCATGGAGTATAAAGGTCGGTGGTGAAAGCGGCGATCATGACCCCTGTTTCTGGCCGTCCGATCAGGCCATGAGACTTGTTCTCGGGCTGCCCCTCGGCGTGCTCGTCGGCGTGTCCCTCGGGGCGCTGGGCGGTGGCGGGTCGATCCTGGCCGTGCCGGTGCTCGTGTTCGTCGTCGGCCTCCAGGCTCGGGCTGCGACGACGGCTTCTCTGGTGGTGGTCGGGGCGGCATCGGCCGCGGGCCTCGCCGGCCACTGGCTCAGCGGACGGGTGCGGGCACTGCCCGGTCTGGCGTTCGGGGTGGCCGGCATCGGGGGGACGGTGCTGGGCAGCCGGCTCAGCAGGTCGCTCGACCCCCACGTCCTGCTCCTGGTCTTCTCCGGGCTGATGCTCGTCGCGGGATGGCGGATGTGGGCCGGCCGCTCCCGCGGAGGCGTTCCCGCAGGCGCCGACCCCGCGGGTCCGGCCGGGCCGCCGCGGGCGCCGACCCCCGCGACCTCCACCACCGGCGCCACTGGCTCCGCAGACACGATCACCAGCGGCGGGACCGTGGCCGCCGCCGCCAACCTGGCCGCCCCCGTCGACCTGGCCGCCGCCGTCGACCTGGCCGCCCCCGTCGACCTGGCCGCCCCCGTCGACCTGGCCGCCCCCCGGCCGTCCGGCCGGGTCGCCCTGGTCGTCAAGCTGCTGGCGGCGGGCACACTGGTGGGATTCCTGACCGGGCTGTTCGGGGTCGGCGGAGGTTTCGTGATCGTGCCGGCGCTGGTGCTGGCGCTCGGATACGACATGGCGGCGGCGATCGGGACCTCGCTCCTCGTGATCGTGATCAACAGCGTGATCGCCCTCCTCGTCAGGATCTCGGCATCCGGGGTCGACTGGAGCGTCACCCTCCCGTTCGCAGTCGCCGCGCTCGCAGGCGCGTGGGCGGGCTCCCGGCTGGCCCGCCGCTACCCCGTCGACACCCTCACCCGGTCCTTCGTCGTGCTCCTCGCAGCCGTGGCGCTCTACACGGCAGCCCGCTCGGCGCTCGCTCTGTAGCCGCAGGCTCAGACCTCGTCTTCGTCGACGGTGTGCACGGCGGCCTCCTCGGGAACGGTCGCGGGCCCGCCGCCGGACGCGTCCCCGGCGATCCCCTCCGCCCCCGCGTCGGGATCCTCCACGAGAACGGTCCCGGGAGCCGGGGGCTCCCCATCCTCAGGCCCTGGAACCCAGCATCGCCCGGGCCGGGGGAAGGCCCCGGGGCGCGGACGCTCGCGCGGCACCGCCAGGGAGGCGGGCTCCTCGCGCCGCTCGCGGGCCGTATCGGGCAGGCGCCGACCGGCAGCGTCGACGACCGGGACGGCGCGCCCGATGAGAGGGCGCCCCGCGGTGTCGGGGGTGCGCCGGCCGCCCGTTAGAGCCCCTGGCCAGCGGGTATAGCCACACTCAGGGACGCTCCCCCGCCGGGGGGCACCGGGCTTGCCACCACAGGGAGAGGTGCGTGACTGCGCAATAGCCGCTGCTGCGCGAGTGGGAATGGCTGCAACGTCAGGTCGTCCCCGAGCTCCTGCACGCCGGCACGTCCCGGACCCCGCGCATATGGTCGATCGGCAGCGTCGCCGACGCCGTCGCCGTCACCGTCGCCGTCGCCCACGCGCAGAGCCGGGCGTCCGGGCGCGACCGCCCCGAGTCCGTCACCACCTTCGTGTCGGAGCCCCAGCAGCCCGCCCCGGTGAGCTTCGCCCTCGCCGACCTTGGCTGCGTACCGCTCGAAAGCCGCGAGGCCTGGTTCCGCTGCCATGGCCGCCGCTGGTACCCCAGCCCCGCCATAACCGGCCGCGTGTTCATGGCCGCGCCGAGCACGCCCGTCGACCTCGTGACCGTTCGGGCGAGCGACTCCTCGCCGGGCGGCTCTCTCCCCGGCCAGGCCCTCGACCGTCTGCGTCCCGGCGGGCGTGTCCTGCTCTCGGACCCGGCCGAGTTCCTGGCAGGTCTTCGCCCCCTCGGAGAGCGTCACCGTCTCTTTCGAAAAGGGCGGTCCGCGGGAGCCAGGGCGGCGGGTTCGACACAGAGGCCGAGACGCTCGGGCTGCAGACCCTGGCCGATCTGCAGATGCGGGCGGACCTCGTCCACGACCACGAACAGCTCGCCCGCTCTCTGTCGCGCCGCTACCTGCACCGCGGAGAGCCGTCCGACGACCTCGAGCAGGTGGCTCTGCTCGCGCTGGTGAAGGCGGCGCGTCGATTCGATCCCGGGCGCAACGTCCCCTTCGCCACCTACGCCACTGCCAGCGTCCTCGGGGAGATCAAGCGGCACTTCCGCGACCGGGCATGGGCTCTGCGGGTACCCCGGTCGACCCAGGAGCTCTACCTCCGGGTTCAGCAGGCACGGGAGGAGCTGGGCCAGCGGATGCGAGCCTCGCCGACGGTGGAGCAGGTCGCGAACCACCTGGGCGTCGACGTCGAGGCCGTCCTCGACGCCATGGAGGCGGGGGGGAGCTACTGGTCGGGGTCCCTCGACGCCTTCGACGGCGACGGCCCTACCGGCCGCTGGGTCGCGATGATCGACCCTTCCTTCGAGCGGACGCTCGACCGTGAGCGGATCCTTGCCGTGCTGTCGCGCCTGGCGAACCGGGAGCGCCACGTGGTGACCCGGCTGTTCTTCGACGGCTGGACCCAGGAGCGCGTCGCGGCGGAGATCGGGATCAGCCAGATGCAGGTGTCGCGGGTGCTGGCCCGGAGCGTCACCAAGCTGCGCGGCCTTCTCGGGGAGGGCTAGAGCGGGGACGTTTGGGCCCGCGCCTTGGGGGGAAAGACAGAAGCGTTCGGCTACGGGAGGCCATGGACACGGACGCGCGTGGCTATCGGCACGAAGCTGCCCTCTATGAGGGCCCCACGGGGTTCGTCGCGTGCACCCTGCCCTTTGTTTCCGGCGGCCTGGAGGCGGGCGAACCCACCCTGGTGGCCGCCGCGCCGGCGAGGGTCGAGGCCCTGCAACAGGCGCTCGGATCCGACGCGCGAGGCGTCGAGTTCGTCGACATGACGGCCGCAGGGCGCAACCCCGCCCGGATCATCCCGCTCTGGCAGCGGTTTCTCGAGCGTCACTGGACCTTCGGGCGCCGCGTGAGAGGCGTGGGCGAGCCGATCTGGCCGGGCCTCGAGCCCGCCCACCTGGCCGAAGCCAACCGCCAGGAGGCCCTCTTGAACCTCGCCCTGGAGGGCGCACAGCTGTCGCTTCTCTGCACCTACGACGTCTCGACCCTCGACGCCGCCGTGATCGCACGGGCGCGACAGAATCACCCGTTCGTTGGCGACCGCGGGCCGGCTGCCGAGAGCCCCACCTACCCCGGCTTGTCCCTTCTCGCGGCCCCCTTCGACGAGCCGCTCCCCGCTCCTCCAGCCGACGTGGAGGGCTTCGACTTCTCGGGAAATTCCCTCGGCCGGCTCCGCTCGTTCGTGGACGTCCAGGCCCTGTTCGCGGGCCTGGACGCGGAGCGGAGACAGGACCTCCTGGTATCGGCCAACGAGGTGGCCACCAACGCCCTGCGCCACGGCGGTGGGGCCGGCAGCGTTCGGATCTGGCTGGACCCGACGATGCTGGTCTGCGAGATCCGCGACACGGGACGCATCCTCGACCCGCTCGCCGGGCGGATGCCGCCGTCTCCCTACCAGCAGGGGCGTCGCGGTCTGTGGCTCGCCAACCAGCTGTGCGACCTCGTTCAGATCCGCACGTTCCCTTCCGGTAACGCCGTGCGGCTCCACATGCATCTCCCCGATACCCCCCAGAAGCCCTCGCACCGAGGAGCGCCGGGAGGGCGGGGGGCGGCAGCCCCCCTCGCGGTTCCGCCGGCGCCGGCGGCGGCAGCCGACGTCGAGGCGACGGCAGCTCCGGGAGTGGCAGCAGCCGACCCGGCGGGCCGCCGGGAGCCGTCCCGCCACGAGCCGCGGAGCTCCGGCGTGCGCCACCGGGACGAAGGCGCGCGGTGGGATCAGCGCTGGCCGACAGGGACGACCTTGACCAGGAAACCGACAGGGTTCCCGCCCGCGTCGAGGGCGATGTCGTACTCGTCGACGAGGCTCACGAGGATGCGGTGAGACAGTTCGCTGATCTCGGGAATCCGGCCCAACGCCGGGTCCTCGTAGCCGACCTCCACGATCATGCGGTCCTTCTCCAGTCTCGCCCCCAGCCGGAGCCGGTCACCGGGGCGGGCCGCGACGATGAAGGAGTGGCACATCTCGTCGGCGGCACGCCGCAGGTCCTCCACCTCGTCGTAGCCAAACTGGAGCAGCGTGGCGACCGCCGCCACGAGAAGTCGGACGGCCCGCAAGAACTCGGCCTCTGCGGGCAACGTGAGCACCACATCGGCCGGGTCTGGCGCCCGGTCCACCGTCACGTCAACCCGATACCCTTCGCTGGCACGATCGAAGCCGTTTTTTCCTCTCCTTCAGGCGACCGTAGTGCGACGGGCCACGGTCGCGCAAAGCTGTACTGACCGCGGGAGACGGCAGAGGGGAGGCACGGTTATGAGCGACAACCGACCGGAGCGGCATGGGGGGGCCGAGCCGGTGTTCGACCTGGAGGAGGCCGTCGAGGGAGACGCGATCGTCGTGACGGTGATCGGCGACGTCGACCTCG
>JAJYLA010000010.1 GCA_021788115.1 Actinomycetes bacterium
CGCAGCGCCGGCGGGGGAAGCCGGCGCACCGCGCCAGGCGGCGAGGCCGTGCGCAGCAGGGAGCGGCGCAGGCCCGCCCACCGCCACGCCGCCCACCCGGCCAGCTCGACCACCTCCGGCTCGGGCCCCCACCCCCGCACGCGGGCCAGGGTCCGCAGGGCGGGCCCGCCGGCGGCCGCGGTCCGGGCGTCGAGCACCCATCCCCCCACCCGGCGGCCGGCGAGGTCGACGCGGACCTCGGTGCCGGCGCGCACCTCGCCCTCCGCCCCGGCGGGCACGGCGTAGTCGAACCCTTTGTCGAGGCCGGCCACGTCGGGGAGGACGCGGGCGACCGGCGCGCCGGGCTCGGGGGGAGAGGCGGGCGGGATGCGGCGGCGGCCGGGTCTTTTGCCCCAGAGATCCGTGGCCGACACCGCTAGGGGCTACAGCGCCGCGCTGAACTCGTCCAGGCGGCTCAGTTGCTCCCAGGTGAAGTCCTTCTCGGGCCGGCCGAAGTGCCCGTAGGCGGCGGTGCGGCGGTAGATCGGCCGGCGCAGGTCGAGGTCGCGGATGATCGCCGCCGGGCGCAGGTCGAAGGTGGCGTCGATCGCGCCCTCGATCCGCTTGGGGTCCACCTGTTCGGTCCCGAAGGTCTCCACCAGCAGCGACACCGGCCGGGCGACGCCGATGGCGTAGGCGACCTGGATCTCGCAGCGCGTCGCCGCCCCCGACGCCACCACGTGCTTGGCGACCCAGCGGCCCGCGTACGCCGCGGAGCGGTCGACCTTCGAGGGATCCTTGCCCGAGAAGGCGCCCCCGCCGTGGCGGGCGGATCCGCCGTAGGTGTCGACGATGATCTTGCGCCCCGTCAGCCCGGCGTCGGCGTGGGGGCCGCCCTTCTCGAACTTGCCGGTCGGGTTGGCCAGGATCCTGTAGCCGTCGTCGGCGAACTCGTCGGGGACGATCGGGGCGATGACGTGGTCTCGCAGGTCCGGCAGCAGCAGGGTCTCGAGGTCGATGTCGGGGTTGTGCTGGGTGGAGATGAGCACCGTCTTGAGCCGAACCGGCCGGCCGTCTTCGTACTCGAAGGTCACCTGCGTCTTGCCGTCGGGGCGCAGGTAGGGCAGGACGCCCGCCTTGCGGACCTGCGCGAGGCGCTGCGCCAGGCGGTGCGCCAGCCAGATCGGCAGGGGCATCAGGTCGTCGGTCTCGTCGCAGGCGTAGCCGAACATCATGCCCTGGTCGCCGGCACCCTGTGCGTTGAGGAGGTCCTCGCCGCTGGTTCCGGCGCGGACCTCGTAGGCGCGGTCGACCCCCTGGGCGATGTCGGGCGACTGCGAGCCGATGGAGATCGAGACACCGCAGGTGCGCCCGTCGAAGCCCATCTCCGAGCTGGTGTAGCCGATGTCGGTGACCACCTCGCGGACGAGCTCGGGGATCTCCACGTACGCCTGGGTGGTGATCTCCCCGGCCACGACGACCAGGCCGGTGGTGAGCAGCGTCTCGCACGCCACCCGCGACAGCGGGTCCTCGGCGAGCAGCGCGTCGAGGACCGTGTCCGATATCTGGTCGGCCATCTTGTCGGGGTGGCCCTCGGTGACGGACTCCGACGTGAACGTCCAGCGCCTCATCGATTCTCCTTGGTGTCCGGGTTGGTTGCGGTGGTGGTGTGGCGCCCGGCGAGGCGGAGCGCGATGGCGTCCACCACCGCCCGGGCCACCTCCTCCTTGGTGGCGAGCGGGACGTCGACCCGCGCGCCGGCGGCGTCGACGATGAGCACCTCGTTGGTGTCGTAGGTGAAGCCGACACCCGGGGCGGCGACGTCGTTGGCGACGAGCAGGTCGACGCCCTTCGCGGCCAGCTTGTCGCGGGCGACGCGCGCCAGCTCCTCCCGGCCCGCCCCCGGGTGCTCGGCGGAGGAGACGGTCTCGGCGGCGAAGCCGACGATCACCTGGCCGGGCCGGCGGCGGGCAGCCACCCCGGCGAGGATGTCGGGGGTCGGTTCGAGCGCCACCTCGGGGACCCCGTTGCTCCTCTTGATCTTGGTGGGGGCGACGGCCGTGGGCCGGAAGTCCGCCACGGCGGCCGCCATGACGATCACGTCCGCCCCGCTCCGCGCGGACACGGCCTGGTCCATCTGGGCGGCGGTCTCGACCTCGACGACCTTGACGCCCGGCGGAACGGCGAGCGCCGAGGCGCTGACCAGGGTCACGGTCGCCCCGCGCCGGGCCAGCTCGGCTGCCACCGCGTAGCCCTGTTTGCCCGACGAGCGGTTGCCGAGGAAGCGGACGGGGTCGAGCGGCTCGCGCGTGCCGCCGGCGGTCACCACGGCGGTGACCCCCTCGAGAGATGCACCGGCGCCGGCGCCTCCTGCGGCGAGGACGGCGGCCGCCGCGGCGACGATCTCCTCGGGTTCGGCCAGGCGCCCGGCGCCGGTGTCGCCGCCCGCCAGGCGCCCCGTACCCGGCCCGACGACGTGCACGCCCCGGCGGCGCAAGGTCGCCATGTTGTCGACCACGGCGGGGTGCTCCCACATCTCGGTGTGCATGGCCGGGCAGAGCAGCACCGGAGCCCGGGTGGCGAGCAGCGTGGCGGTCATGAGATCCGAGGAGATCCCCGCGGCGTACGCGCCGATCAAGCGGGCTGTGGCGGGGGCGACGACGATCAGGTCGGCGTTGCGGCCGAGGAAGGTGTGCGGGATCGGCTCGGCCTCCTCCCACAGCGACGTGCGGACCCGCTCGGAGGCGAGCGCGGAGAAGGTGGCCGGGCCGACGAAGCGGGTGGCGCCGCGGGTCATCACCGGGCTGACGAAGGCGCCGGCGTCGACGAGGCGCCGGCACACCTCCACCGCCTTGTACGCGGCGATCCCCCCGCACACGCCGAGCACGACCCGGCGCCCGGACAGCGAGGACAGATCGGTTGGTCGCCCCCCGCCTCGGGGGGTTATTGCTCGGCCTCCGCCTCCGCCTGGTCGTCAGGGCGGGTGTAGGTGATCTTCCCCGCGGCGACCTCCTCGAGGGCGATCGACAGGGGCTTGCGCGACACCGAGGTGACCTGCGGGGGCACGATGGTGCCGAGCCCCTCGCCCAGCTGGTTGAAGTACGAGTTGATCTGGCGGCCCCGCGACGCCGCCAGGCTCACCAGGGTGAACTTGGAGTCGACCCGGTCGAGGAGGCGCTCGACGGGCGGGTCCATCATCGTGGGACGATCGGTCATCGGGGGGTACTCCCTGGTGTGCTCAAGCTGCTCAAGGCGCGCGCGAACCGCGGCTGCGGTGGGCGTCGATTATACCGGCGATCTCCCCGGCGGCCCGCTCCACGTCGTCGTTGACCACGACGTGGTCGGCGATGCGCTCCCCGAGCGCCTGCTCCTCGTCGCCGACCTGCAGGCGGCGGGCGACGCTGCTCTCGCCGTCGCCCCGGCTGCGCAGGCGCCTCTCCTGCTCGTCGCGCGAGGGGGCCACCACGAGGATGAGCACGGCCCGGGGGTCCCGGGCCTTGACCTGCTGCGCCCCGTCGAGCTCGATCTCGAGGATCACGTCCCCGCCGTCGGGGCCGAGGGTGGGCGTTCCGTAGAGGTGACCGGTGCCGGGGAACTCCGTCCATTCGAGGAACCCGCCTGCGGCGACGCGCTCCTCGAAGACCGGGCGGTCGACGAACACGTACGCGTCGGGGCTCTCGCCCGCGCGGCGTGGCCGGGTCGTCCACGAGCGCGACAGACGGAGGCCGGGGCGCTGCGCCAGGAGGCGCCCCACCACCGTCCCCTTCCCTACCCCCCCGGGTCCGGCCACGATGAAGATCACGTGCGGCCCGGACGGGGTTTCAGCCGCGGAGCTTTTCGAAGAGCTTCTTGCGCTGCTGTTCCCCGAGGCCGTGCAGGCGGCGGGTCTCGCTGATCCCGACCTCCTCCATGAGGCGCCGGGCCTTGACCTTCCCGAGTCCGGGCAGCGATTCGAGCACGGCAAGGACCTTCATCTTCCCGACCACCTCGTCGGCGTCCGCCTGCTGAAGGAGCTCGCGCAAGGTGAGCGAACCCATCTTGAGCTTCTCTTTGAGCTCCGCCCGCAAGCGGCGGGCCACAGCGGCTTTCTCCAAGGCGGCCTGTCGTTGGTCGGCTGACAGCGCAGGCGGCAAAGGCATGCCGCGCACCCTAGCGCGGTGGCGGGACCGGCGCTGCCCGAAGGGGGTTCGAGGCGCCGGGAAGCACCGCGGACAAGGTCGCGGCGAGCGCCGCGGCGGCCGCCGGCCGGTCGGGGGCGGCGGTCACGGCCCTGCCGATGACGAGGATGTCGGCGCCGGCCGCCAGGGCCTCGCGGGGGGTGGTCCGGCGCGCCTGGTCGTCGACGGGGCTGCCCTCGGGGCGCACACCGGGCACCACGGCGAGCAGCCTGGGGCCGAGCAGCTTCACCTCGCGCACGTCGCCGCCGGCGCAGACGACCCCGTCGCAGCGGGCTTCGAGGGCGCTCGCCACCCGCCGGGAGAGGATGTGCGGGGGGGCGTCGGCGTCGCTGGTCAAGATGGTGACCGCCAGCGCGGAGGGCGCCGGCAGCCCCGCCCGCTCGGCGCCCTCGTGGAGGCCCTCGACGCCGGCGCGCAGCACCGCCAGGCCGGCGAACGCGTGGAGGGTGAGGTAGGAGACGCCGAGCGCCCCGAGGACCCGGGCGGCGCGGTGGACGGTGTTGGGGATATCCGCCATCTTCAGGTCGACGAACACCTCGTAGCCGCGGTCGGCCAACTCCGGGATCACCTCCGGGCCTGCGGCGGCGAACAGCTCGAGGCCGACCTTGGCCACCCCGAACCAGGGCCGCAGCTCGGCGGCCAGGCGCTGGGCGGCGACCGCGTCGTCGACGTCGAGAGCGAGGGCGAGGCGGCTGCGCACCGACTCGGGTGCCGGCTGGTCAAAGGGCATGGGCGCGTCCTTTCAGGTCCTCGATCCTCTCAACCCCGTGCGCCTGGCACCAAACCCGCAGCTCCCACAGCACACGCGCGGGGGCGCGGGGGTCGGCGAAGGTCGCCGTTCCCACCTGCACGGCGTCGGCGCCGGCCACGATCAGCTCGGCGGCGTCCTCCCCCCGGCTGACGCCCCCCACCCCGACGATCGGCACCGCCGGCAGCGCCTGGCGGCACTCGAACACCGCCCGCACCGCGACCGGGTGGATGGCCGGCCCCGACAGGCCCCCGCCGCCGGCGCCGAGGCGGGGCCGGCCCGTGGCCGGGTCCAGAGCAAGTCCCATCACGGTGTTGATCAACGTGACGCCCGCCGCGCCCGCCCCGACGGCGGCGGCCGCCATTGCGGGCAGGTCGGTGACGTTCGGGCTCAGCTTCGCCCACAGCGGCATCCGTCCGCCCAGGCCCTCCGCAGCCGCCGCGACGGCCTCCGCCACCCCCGCCTCGGAGTGGGCGAACATCCGCCGGCGGTCCTCCACGTTCGGGCAGGAGATGTTGGCCTCCACGGCGACGACGGCCCCTCCGGCGGCCTCACCGAGCACCGACGCCACCTCGTGGTACTGCTCCGCGCTGAAACCCCAGATGCTGGCCACCACCGTCGCCCCGCGGCGGGCCAGCGCCGGCATGTCCTCGGCGAGCCAGGCACGCACCCCGGCGTTCTGGAGCCCGACGCTGTTGAGCATCCCCACCTCGAGGGGCGCCAGGCGGGGGGCCGGGTTGCCGGCCCACGCCTCCGCGGACATCGACTTGACGACGACCGCCCCGAGCGAGGACAGGTCGAGGTAGCCGGCGAGCTCGTCGCCGTGGCCCGCCGTTCCCGAGGCGGTCATCACCGGGTTGGCGAGGGCCACGTCCCCCACCCGGGTGCGCAGGTCGACCGGTCCGCCCGCGGGCGCCTCCCGGCGGGGGGGCCGGACCCGGCTCATGCCAGCGGGAGCTCCGCCGTGAGGGGCAGCTGGCCGCCGGCGTGGTACTCCTGCAGGCTCGTCACGGTGAGGGGATGCCTGGAGCGGTCGGCGATGCCCGCGGCGGCCGCCCGGGCGGCGGCGACGGTGGTGAGGCAGGGGACCCGGTGCTGGTTGGCGGCCCGGCGAATGTACGCGCCGTCGGCGCGGGGCCCGCGGCCCCGGGGGGTGTTGACGACCAGGTCGACCTTGCCGTCCTCGAGCAGCGTCACCGCGTCGACGGCGTCCGGCCCCGCTGTATCGGGCGCGCCGACCTTGGCGACCACCGCCGCGACCGGGACCCCGTCGGCCTCGAAGCGCGCCGCCGTCCCCGCCGTGGCCACCACGGAGAAGCCGAGCTGCACGAAGCGGCGGGCGACCGTGACGCCGGCGTCCTTGTCGCGGTCGGCGAGGGAAAAGAAGATCGTGCCCCCCGCGGGCAGCACGTCCCCGGCGGCGGCCTGGGTCTTGGCGAACGCCAGGCCGAAGGTCCGGTCGATGCCCATGACCTCCCCGGTCGAGCGCATCTCCGGCCCGAGCAGCGTGTCGGCCTCGGGGAAGCGCGCGAACGGCAGGACCGCCTCCTTGACGCTGACGTGGTCGCCCTCGACGGGCTCGCGCAGCAGTCCCTCGGCCCGCAGGTCCGCCAGGGTGGCGCCGGCGATCACGCGGGCCGCCACCCTGGCGAACGGCACCCCGGTCGCTTTCGACACGAAGGGAACGGTCCTGCTCACCCGCGGGTTGGCCTCGATGACGAACACCTGGGTCCCCGCCGCGGGGACCTCCTGGTGGTGGCCGGGGCCGGGCACGCCGGCGATCCGCTTGACGGCGTACTGGACGTTGAGCGGGCCGACCACCTCGAGGGCGGCGGCGATGTCCCGGGTGTGGCCCTCGATGACCCGGATGGTGCCCGGGTCCAGGGTGGGCGGGGGGATCACGCAGGCGCTGTCGCCCGAGTGGACGCCGGCTTCTTCGACGTGCTCCATCACGGCGCCGATGACCACCTCGCCGGCGGCGTCGCGCACCGAGTCGACGTCGACCTCTATGGCGTCCTCCAGGAAACGGTCGATGAGCACCGGCCGGCGGGCCGACAGGCCGCCCTCGCGCCCGAGGGACCCGAACCCGGCCAGCTCGTCCATCGCCCGGCGCAGGTCGTCCTCGCCGTAGACGATCTCCATGGCCCGCCCTCCGAGCACGTAGCTCGGGCGGACCAGCGCCGGGAAGCCGATCCGCCCGACGATCGCACGGGCCTCCTCGAACGTCGTGGCGGTCCCGCCTGCGGGCTGGGGGATCTCGAGGTGGGCGCACAGGGCGTTCCACCGCTCGCGGTCCTCGGCGAGGTCGATGGCATCGGGGCGGGTGCCGAGCACCAGATCGTCGGGCAGGTCGCCCGCCAGCTTGAGCGGGGTCTGGCCGCCGAGGGAGACGATGACCCCTGCCACGGTCCCCGCGGCCGACTCGGCGTCGAGGACGTTGGTCACGTCCTCCCAGGTGACCGGCTCGAAGTACAGGCGGTCGCTCGTGTCGTAGTCGGTGGAGACGGTCTCCGGGTTGCAGTTGACCATCACCGTCTCGAAGCCGGCGTCGCGAAGGGCGAAGCTCGCCTGCACGCAGCAGTAGTCGAACTCGACGCCCTGGCCGATGCGGTTCGGTCCCGACCCGAGGATGACCACCTTGGGCCGCGTCCCCGGGGCGACCTCGTCGTCGTCCTCGTAGGTCGAGTAGTGGTAGGGGGTGTGCGCCTCGAACTCCGCGGCGCAGGTGTCGACGGTCTTCATGGTCGCCCGCACCCCCGCCGCCAGGCGGGCGGCGCGGACCTCCCGCTCCGCCACGGGCCGCTCCGGGGCCGACCACAGCCACGCCAGCTGGGCGTCGGAGAAGCCGAGCCGCTTCGCCCGCCGCCACGCGGCCCGTCCGAGGAAGGCGGGGCCGGCGAGGCCCGCCAGCCGGGCCCGCTCGGCGACCAGGAGCGCTATCTGGTCGAGGAACCACGGGTCGACACCCGTCGCCTCGTAGAGCCGCTCCACCGAGATCCCCCGCCGCAGCGCGGCCTCCAGGTGGAAGGGACGGTCGGGGGTGGCGATCGCGGCGCGCCGAACCAGCTCGTCGTCGTCCCAGTCGTGGTACATCGTCTCGGCGGGGTCGCAGTTGAGGCCCAGCCGCCCCCGCTCGAGGGACCGCAGCCCCTTCTGCAGCGACTCGGGGAACGTGCGCCCGATCGCCATGGCCTCCCCCACCGACTGCATCCGCGTCCCGAGGACCTCGGGGATGCCGGGGAACTTCTCGAACGCCCAGCGGGGAACCTTGGTGACCACGTAGTCGATCGTGGGTTCGAAGCTGGCGGGGGTCTCGCCGGTGATGTCGTTGCGGATCTCGTCGAGGGTGTAGCCGACGGCGAGGCGCGCCGCGATCTTGGCGATCGGGAAGCCGGTCGCCTTCGACGCGAGGGCGCTCGAGCGGCTCACCCGTGGGTTCATCTCGATGACCACCTGCCTGCCGGTGCGGGGGTCCACGGCGAACTGGATGTTCGAGCCGCCCGTCTCCACCCCGATGCGGCGGATGCACGCGAAGGCGGCGTCACGCATGGCCTGGTACTCCCGGTCCGACAGCGTCTGGGCGGGGGCGACGGTGATCGAGTCGCCCGTGTGGACGCCCATCGGGTCGAAGTTCTCGATCGAGCAGATGACCACGCAGTTGTCCGCCCGGTCGCGCATCACCTCCAGCTCGTACTCCTTCCAGCCGGCGATGGACCGCTCGATCAGCACCTCCGACACGGGGCTGGCGGCGAGGCCGGCCGCGGCGATGCGCTCCAGCTCCTCGCGGTCCGCCGCGATGCCCGTCCCGGTCCCGCCGAGGATGTAGGAGGGCCGCACGATGACGGGATAGCCGATCCCGTCGCCGACCTCGAGCGCCTCGCCGAGTGTGTAGGCGAAACCCGATTCGGGGACGGCCAGGCCGATCCCGGTCATCGCCGCCTTGAAGCGGTCGCGGTTCTCGGCGGTGGCGATGGCTTCGGCGTCCGCGCCGATCATCTCCACTCCGAAACGGTCAAAGACTCCCCGCCGGTGCAGCTCCATCGCCAGGTTGAGCCCGGTCTGGCCGCCGAGGGTCGGCAGGACGGCGTCGGGGCGCTCACGCTCGACAATCGCTTCGAGCACGTCGGGGACGAGCGGCTCCACGTAGGTCCGGTCGGCGAACGCCGGGTCGGTCATGATCGTCGCCGGGTTGGAGTTTGCGAGAATGACCCGGTAGCCCTCCTCGGTGAGGACCCGGCACGCCTGGGTCCCCGAGTAGTCGAACTCGCACGCCTGGCCGATGACGATCGGCCCGCTGCCGATGACCAGGATGCTCTGCAGGTCGTCCCGGCGGGGCATCACGCCCCTCTGCGCATGAGGGACACGAACTCGTCGAAGAGGTAGCTGGCGTCGTGGGGCCCGGGGCCCGCCTCGGGGTGGTACTGCACGCTGAACGCCGGCACGTCCCGGCATGCGAGGCCTTCGATGACGCCGTCGTTGAGATTGACGTGGGTTACGTCCATCGCCGCCACGCTGCCCTCGACCACGGCGTAGTTGTGGTTCTGACTGGTGATCTCGACCCCCCCGGTGCCCACCCGCCGGACCGGGTGGTTGCCCCCGTGGTGGCCGAAGCGGAGCTTGAACGTCTCCGCTCCCAGCGCCCGGGCCATCAGCTGATGGCCGAGGCAAATCCCGAACACCGGGACCCGCCCGAGCAGCTGGCGGATGGCGTCCGCGGCGTAGCCGACGGCGGCGGGGTCGCCGGGCCCGTTGGACAGGAACACCCCGTCGGGTCGGGCGTCGAGCACCTCGGCGGCAGGGGTGCCGGCCGGCACGACGTCCACGGTTGCGATGCGGCCGAGGTGCGCCAGGATCGCCCTCTTTATCCCGAAGTCGTAGGCGACGATGCGCCGGGGGCCCTCGCCGACCGTGTAGCGCTGCGCCGTGGTGACCTCGGCCGCCAGGTCGACGCCGTCGGTGCCCGGCGCGCCGAGCGCCGCCGCCTTGAGGGCGGCCTCGTCGACGGCGAGGGGGCCGGCCACGGGCCCGAACGCCGCCGGCATCGCCCCCGCCTCGCGGACGTGGCGGGTGAGGCGTCGGGTGTCGACGCCGGTCAGGCCGGGCAGGCGCTGCTCGGCGAGGAAGCCGGCGAGGCTCTGCTCCGCCCGCCAGCTGCTCGGCCGGGGGGGTGTGTCGCGCACGATCACGCCCCGGCAGAACGCCCGCCGGCTCTCGCTGTCGGCCGCGGCGACCCCGTAGTTGCCGATGTGGGGGTAGGTGAAGCACACGACCTGCCCGGCGTAGGAGGGGTCGGTGAGGACCTCCTGGTAGCCGGTCATCGTCGTGTTGAACACCACCTCCCCCGTCGCCACCGCCGGCCCCGCGGGATCCCACCAGCCGATGGCTTCCCCTTCGAAGGTGGTGCCGTCCGCCAGGACGAGCAGGGCCTCGGTCGGCGGCGCAGCGCCGTCGAGGCGGACGGCACCGCTCACCGCTGTGCCTCGCAGTCGATGACGACCGGCTCCCCGCGCAGGACGGTGTGGCGGACGCGGCCGACCAGGGCCCGTCCGGCGTAGGGAGTGTTGCGGCTGCGGCTGGCGAGGGCGGCCGGGTCGACCACCCACTTGGCCGTCGGGTCGATCACGCACAGGTTCGCGGGCCGGCCGGCGGCGACGGGGCCGCCGTGCTCCGCGGTCAGGCCGGCGATCGCCGCCGGCTGCCAGGACGCCAGGGCGAGGATCCGCTCGATCGGAAGCTCGAGCTCCGTCAGGGCCAGGGCGAGTGCCGTCTCGAGCCCGATCATGCCGGGCGCGGCCTGGTAGAAGGGGACTTCCTTGTCCTCCTGGGCGTGCGGGGCGTGATCGGTCGCGATGGCGTCGATGACGCCCTCGGCGAGGGCCGCCTTCACCGCGGCGACGTCGTCGGCGGTGCGAAGCGGCGGGTTCACCTTGAACACCGGGTCGAAGGAGGCGACCGCCGCGTCGGTGAGCGTGAAGTGGTGCGGGACCACCTCGGCCGTGACGGGAAGACCCGACGCCTTCGCGCCCTTCACCATCGCGAGCGAGCCGGCGGTGGACAGGTGCAGCAGGTGCAGGCGCCCCCCGGTCAGCCGGGCCAGGGCGAGGTCGCGGCTCACCATCAGCTCCTCGGCCTCGGCAGGCTGGCCCGGGATGCCGAGACGGCTGGACCACTCCCCCTCGTGCATGTGGCTGCCGGCGGCCAGGGAGGCATCCTCGCAGTGCTGGGCGAGGACCACGCCGAGCGCGGAGCCGTACTCGAGGGCGCGGCGCATCAGCCGGGCGTCCTGGACGCCCGCGCCGTCGTCGGTGAAGATGCGCACGCCGAGGGCGGCCATCTCGGCGATCGGGGCGAGCAGGCGGCCTTCACGGCCGAGGGTGATCGCCCCGGCGACGCGAACGTCGCAGCACGCCCCCCGGCCGAGCTCGAGCACCTGGCGCACCACGGCCGCCGAGTCGATCGCCGGCTCGGTGTTCGGCATCGCCACGACGGCGGTGTACCCGCCGAGCGCGGCGGCGCGAGCCCCGCTCTCCACGGTCTCGGCCTCCTCCCGGCCGGGCTCGCGCAGATGGGTGTGGAGGTCCACCAGCCCGGGGGCCACGATGCATCCGCCGGCGTCGAGGACGACGGTGCCCGCCGGCACCGAGCCGACCTTCGAGCCGACGGTCGAGATGACGCCGTCCTGGATCAGAACGTCGGCAGGGCGAGACCCGGTGGCGTCGACCACCGTCCCCCCGCGGATCACCACCGCAGCGGGGCTACGCGGCTGCAAGGTCCACCCCCGATCCGAGGAGCAGGTACAGGACGGCCATCCTCACCGCCACCCCGTTGGTCACCTGGTGGGTGATCACCGACGACGGCAGGTCGGCCACCTCCGCAGCGATCTCCACACCCCGGTTGACCGGCCCGGGGTGCATGATCAGCGCGCCCTCCGGGAGGCGCCGGGCCCGGGCCCGGGTGAGCCCGTAGGTGGCGGTGTACTCCCGCAGCGACGGCAGCAGCGCTTCCTGCATCCGCTCCCGCTGGAGTCGCAGCAGGTAGATCACGTCCAGCTTCGGCAGGACGCTGTCGATGTCGTGGGACACCTCGACCGGCCAGCCGGCGAGGGAGGGCGGCATCAGCGTCGGGGGCCCGATGAGCGTGACGTGCGCGCCGAGCGCCGTGAACGCCAGGACGTCGGAGCGGGCCACGCGGCTGTGGCGGATGTCGCCGACGACGGCGATGCGCAGACCTTCGAGGCTCCGCTGGCCACGGCCGGGCAGCAGGCCCCCTCGTGCCGCGCGCTCCCGGCGGACCGTGTAGCAGTCGAGCAGCGCCTGGGTGGGGTGCTCGTGCCAACCGTCCCCGCCGTTGATGACCGACGGGCCGTGCAGCCAGCCTGCTATCTGCCACGGGACCCCCGAGCCGGAGTGGCGGACGACGACGGCGTGGATCCCCATCGCCTCGATCGTCTCGACGGTGTCCCGCAGGGACTCGCCCTTCTTGACCGACGAGGAGGACACGCTGAAGGTCATCACGTCGGCAGAAAGCCGCTTGGCGGCGGTCTCGAAGCTCAGCCGCGTTCGGGTCGAGTCCTCGAAGAACAGCGACACGACCGTCTTGCCGCGCAGCGCCGGCACCTTGGGGATCGGCCGTGCGCACACCTCGACGAAGCTGTCGGTCAGGTGGAGCAGCTCCTCGATGCCATCCGGGCCGAGGTCGTCGATCGACAGCAGGTGACGGTGCGACCGCGCCGGCGGCGGCGGGATCGCGGGGTCTGTCCCGAGGTCCTCCGGGTCGCGCGCGCCGCGGCCTCGGTCCTCGTCGTCGGAGGAACCCTGGGCGGCGGGCCGGGGTGTGTGCAGTGACGCCACTGCGGCGTCCTCGCGGGCGTTCACCGGGACCTCATGTCGCCGATGACCACTCCCGCCTCGCTGACGTCGACCATCTCGTCCCTTCGGGTAGGCAGGTTCTTCCCGACGTAGTCGGGGCGGATCGGAAGCTCTCTGTGACCGCGGTCCACCATGACAGCAAGCTGGATCGCACGGGCGCGGCCATAGTCGTTGAGCGCGCCGAGAGCGGCGCGGATGGTCCTCCCGGTGAACAGCACGTCGTCCACCAGCACGACGGTTCTGCCGGTGAGGTCGACCGGGATCTGCGTCGCCGCCTCCGGCAACACCGGTCGCAGTCCTATGTCGTCGCGGTAGAAGGCGACGTCGAGGGTGCCGACGGCGACATCCTCCCCGCTGACCTCGCCGATGACCCTGGCGAGCTGGGATGCAATCCACACCCCGCCGGTCTGCAAGCCGACGAGGACCACGGCTTCGATGCCGTGGTTGCGTTCGATGATCTCATGCGCCATCCGCCAGATCGCCCGACGGACGTCCTCGGGCTCCATGACGGTGGTGCGCCCAACAAAAACGCCCCCAAAGGGGGGCGTCAGGGCACGCTCTCTTTCAGCCAATGTCTTCCTCCTGGCGCGTACCGGGCTCACGGGACCGGCTTCACGGCCAGACGAGGAGTGTAGCCCACACGACCGCGGAACGCCGGTGATGGCCCGGGTCCTTCGCCGGCGGGGGCGGCGAGACGCCGGGGTGGGCTCTGCGAGGGTGCCGGGGGACGCCGTGACCGGGGCGCCCAGCGGCGCTCGCCCACGCCCGAGGAAGCGGTACCCGTCCGGTAGCCTTCGGGCGTGAAGACGGAGGTGCGGGCACTCCGGCGCGCCGGACGGGGTGCCGCTCGATGACCCTGTCGCTGGAAAACGTGTGCCGCCGGTACGGCGATGTCGTTGCCCTCGATCATCTGTCGCTCTCCGTGCCTTCGGGCCAGGTGGTCGGGTTCCTCGGCCCCAATGGGGCCGGCAAGACCACCGCCATGCGCGCCGTGTTCGGCCTCGTCGCCCTCGACGCCGGCCTCGTCACGTGGAACGGGGCGCCGGTCGGCCCCGAGGAGCGCCGGCGGTTCGGGTACATGCCCGAGGAACGGGGCCTCTACCCGGGAATGGTCGTGCGGGAGCAGATCGAGTACCTCGCCCGGCTGCACGGCTTGGGCGGCACGGACGCGGCGCGCGCGACGCGCTCGTGGCTCGAGCAGGTCGGCGTCGCCGATCGGGCCGAGAGCAAGGTCGAGAGCCTCTCCCTCGGCAACCAGCAGCGGGTCCAGCTGGCCGCGGCCCTGGTGCACGACCCGGAGGTGCTGGTGCTCGACGAGCCCATGTCCGGGCTGGATCCCGTCGGCATAGACGCGGTCGGCGAGATCTTGACGAAGCAGGCGGCGGCAGGACGCGGGGTTCTTTTTTCCAGTCACCAGCTCGATCTGGTCGAGCACCTGTGCGAGTCGGTGGCGATCATCGACCACGGACGCCTCGTCGCCGAGGGCCGCGTCGACGACCTGGCGCGCGCCGGGTCCTCCCGCCTCGTCGTCCGGGTCGAGGGCGACGCGGACGGCGGATGGGCTCGGGGCCTCACTGGGGTCACGGTGTCCGGCATGGACGGGGGCGCCGTCCGCCTGGTACTCGACCACGAGGCGAGCAGCCAGGCGGTGCTCGAGGCGGCCATGCGGGCGGGGCGGGTGGAGCAGTTCGGTTTCGAGCGTCGCCGGCTGTCCGAGGTGTTCCGGGAGGCGGTGGCGTGAGATACGTCGTTCTCGCCGTTGCCGCCGTGCTGATCGCCGTGCGGGTGTGGCGCCGGCGCCGGCGGTCCCCCGGTGTCCGTGTCCGGCCCCGCAGCCGCCTGCGCTGGGATCTCGGCGGGGTTGTCGGTCTCGTCGCAGAGCGGGAGATCCGCGAGCGCTTCCGCAGCCGCGTGTTCAAGGTGGGCACCGCCGTCATCCTGATCGTCGTCGCGGCGGGGGTCGTGGTGCCGGCGCTGCGGCACGGTCACCGCGCCCACGAACGGGTCGGGGTCGTGGGCGCGCTGTCCGGGCCGCTGCGGACGTCGCTGGTCAGCGCAGGGAGTGCGGTCGGCGTGCAGCTCACCCTGGTGCCCGAGGCCAGCGTCGCCTCCGCCGACGCCGATCTCGAAGCCGCCAGCATCGACGTGGCGATCGTCGATGCCCGCAGGCTCATCGTCGATCGGGCCCTCCCGGCGGGCGACACCTCCGGCTCGGCTCTGGTCGCGCGGGCGATCTCCGGCGCCGTGAGCCTCCAGGGAGGGCTCGAGGCGGCGGGCATCCCGCCGTCGAGGGCTGCCGCCCTGGCCCACCCGCCGCCCCTGCCGGTGACCAGCCTGCAGCCGGCCCGCAGCAACGGCACCGCCCGGATAACCGCTCTCTACGGGCTCATCCTCCTCTACGTGCTGCTGTCCCAGTACGGGACCTGGATCATGATGGGCGTCGCCGAGGAAAAGGCCAGCCGCGTGGTCGAAGTGCTCCTCTCGACGCTTCGCCCGCCACAGCTACTAGCAGGAAAGGTGATCGGCATCGGGACCCTGGCACTCGCGCAGGCCGTCACGATCGTCGCAGTCGCCTTCGCTCTCGCCGCGGCGGTCGGCTCGGATCTGGTGAGAGGAGCCGCGCCCGGCGAGCTCCTCGCCATACTCGCCTGGCTGGTCCTCGGCTACTCCTTCTACTGCTGGGTGTACGCCGCCGGCGGCGCCCTGGCGGACCGGCAAGAGCACGTGCAGACGCTGGCGTTCCCCCTGCAAGTCCCGATTCTCTTCGGCTACATCACCTCCCTCACGGCGCTCGGCTCGTCCAATCCCTCCACGTTCATTCACGTGCTGGGCTACCTGCCGCCCACCGCGCCGTTCGCCATGTCGGTCCTCGTGGCCGACGGCGCGGCGACGTGGTGGAGCTTCGCCCTGTCGGCCGCCCTCACCGTGGCCGCCACCGCGGGGATCGCCCGTCTGGCGGCCGGCGTCTACGCCCGGGCTGTGCTGCGCACCGGCCGGCGGGTCCGGGTACGCGAGGTGCTCTTCCGGCCGCCGGCGTGATGGACCGGCGGCGACGAGCTGGCGATCCCCCGGCGACCGGGAATGTCAGGCCTGCGGATTGCGAACGACGCCGGCGATCGTGGCGAGCACGCCGTTGACGAAACGCCCGGACTCCTCGGTCGAGTACTCCTTGGCCAGCTCCACGGCCTCGGAGATGACGACGCCGGTGGGCACGTCCGGCCGCGCCAGCAGCTCGTAGGTGGCCATGCGCAGCAGGACGCGGTCCACCACGGGCATGCGGTCGATCGTCCAGCCAATGGCGTGACCGGAGATCAGCGCATCGATGCGCGGCTCCTCGGCCTCCACGCCCCGGACCAGCTCAACGACGAAGGCCTCCGGCGCCACCGGCAGCTCGGCGAGCACCGAGCCGGGCGCCTCCTGCTTCGACTCGGCTTCATAGAGCAGCGCCAGGGCGCGCTCGCGCGCCTCGCGCCGGGTTCCCGGCAGCACGGCAGGAGTCGTCAGCTTCCGGCGCGGGTCAGGTATTCGCCGGTGCGGGTATCCACCTTGACCGTGTCGCCCGTGCTGACGAACAGCGGGACCTGCACCACCAGGCCGGTCTCCAGGGTGGCCGGCTTGCGGGCGCCCGACACCCGGTCGCCCTGCACCCCGGGCTCGGTGTCGGTGACCTTGAGCTCGACCGCCGCCGGCATGTCCACGCCGACGATCTCGCCGTCGAACATCTGCAGGACCACCGAGTCCCCCTCCTTGAGGTACTGGGCGGAGGAGCCCAGGCTGGCCCGGGACGCCTGCAGCTGCTCGTAGTCGGTCGTGTCCATGAAGACGTAGGAGCCCCCGTCCAGGTACAGGAACTGCATCTCCCGCTTGTCGATGAGGGCCTGGTCGAGCTTCTCGTCCGCCCGGTAGGTGCGCTCGAGGACGGCACCGGTGCGCACATTTTTCAGCTTGGTGCGCACGAACGCCCCTCCCTTGCCCGGTTTGACGTGCTGGAACTCCACGACCGAGAAGAGCCCCTCGGGGAGGTTCAGGGACATCCCGTTCTTCAGGTCATTTGTCGACACGGCAGGCATCACAGGCGGTCCTTGGGGGTCGAGGTCAGCGGGAGACAGCCATCCTCGGTCACCACGACGGTGTCCTCGATGCGGACACCTCCGATCCCCGGCAGGTACACCCCGGGCTCCACGGTGACCACGTGGCCGGCGGCCAGTGTATCCGCCGACGTGGCTGCGATCGAAGGGGCCTCGTGGATGTCGAGGCCGACCCCGTGGCCGGTGCCGTGCACGAACAGCTCGCCCCACCCGGCGGCGGCGATCACCTCCCGGCAGGCCCGGTCGACGTCCGCGCAGGCGGCGCCGGCGCGCACGGCGGCGACGCCGGCGGCCTGGCTCTCGAACACCAGGTCCACGGCCCGCCGGAGGTCCGGGTGGTCGACACCGCCCCGCCACACCGTGCGGGTCATGTCGGAGCAGTACCCGTCGTAGAGGGCCCCGAAGTCGAGCACCACGGGCTCCCCCACCCCGATCGGGCGCGCCCCGGGCCGGTGGTGGGGTTTGGCGGCGTTCGGGCCGCCGGCGACGATGGTGTCAAAAGACGGGGCCGCCGCGCCGAGGCGCCTCATCTCGAAGTCGAGCGCCCTGCCGAAGCCCTCCTCGGTCGGCCCGGCCGCCAGCGAGTCGCGCACCCCCGCGAGCGCCTGGTCGGCGATGCGGGCCGCCTCGGCCAGGCGCGCCAGCTCGCCGGCGTCCTTGACCCGGCGCAGCTCCTCGACGAGCCCGATGGACGCCAGCAGCTCCACGCCGGGGAGCCAATCCGTCGCGAACGCCCGCTGGCGCGCCCAGCTCACGTGCTCCGCCTCCAAGGCCAGCGCCGCCACGCCCGCGGGCGCGACGATGCCGCGGGCCGACTCGGCCTGCTTGGCGGCTGCGGCGACCTCGACGCGCGTCGCGACGCCGGCCGCCGAAAGCTGCTCCCCCGCCTGGGTCGCGTAGCGGCCGTCGGTGAGCAACACCGTCTCCTCCGGCAGGACGAACAGCATCCCTGCGGATCCCGTGAACCCGGTCAGATAACGCACGTTGGTCATGCTCGTGACCAGCAGCGACTCGAGCGGCTCCTCGCGCTCCGCCAGGGCCCGGCGCAGCCGGGCCAGCCGCGAGGGGACGTCCATGGGGGCGAGCGCCGTCACGGCTCCGGCGCCTCCCCGCCCACCTCGACGGTGGCCCCCGCCGCAGGGACCCGGCCGCCCCGGCGGCGGCCGGGCCGGTGGCGACCGGTGCGCAGGCGCGGGCCCCGTTCGATCAGCGCGGCTGGCATGGGGATCAGGCTACCGCCGCCCTGTGACGGTCACGCCCCGACCGTCGGGAGCACCCCGCCAGACGTCAGGGATGGGGCAGGGACGGGATCGTCGTCTACGGTGACGTCCGACGGCCCGAGGAGTTCGGCGAATTGACCCCATCGACACACCCAGAGGGAGCACACCCGCCCCGGGTCGAGCTCGTCGACCCGGGGCCGGGCCGCGTGTACACCTCCCGCCGGCGTGTTCGGCTCTCCGATGTCGATCCCTCGGGTCGCTTGCGCTTGGATGCCGTGGCCCGCTACCTCCAGGACGTGGCCGCCGACGACGTGCGCGACGCCGGCGTCGAGGACGCGGTCGTCTGGGTCGTGCGCCGCACCACCGTTCTCGCCCCGACCCGGCCCGTGTACGGGGAGGAGGTCGCGCTCGCCACCTGGTGCTCCGGCACGGGCGCCGCGTGGGCGGAGCGCCGCACCACCATTCGCGGTGACCGCGGATCGAACATAGAGACGGTGGCGCTGTGGGTCAGCCTGGATCGGGCGGGCAAGCGTCCCGTGCCCCTGACCGGTAGCTTCTTCGCGCCGTACCGGCAGGCGGCCGGGGCCCGCAAGGTTCGCCCCGGGCTCCGCCTGCCGTCTCCTCCGGGGAGCGCCGATCGCCGCCGCCCGTGGCCGCTGCGCCGGTCGGATCTCGATGTCCTCGGTCACGTCAACAACGCGGTGGCATGGACGGCCGCGGAGGACGAGGCCCTGCAGATCGCGCCGGGCGCGTCGTTCGTGTGGGGGGAAGTCGAGTACCGCCAGCCGATCGAAGCCGGCGACACGCCCACGGTCACCGCCAGGAGGGACGCAGACGTGGTGTGGGTGTGGCTGCTGGACGCCGAGGGCTCGGCGACCACGACCGCCCGCCTCGGGACCGCCGGCCCCTGACAGGATCTCACTTTCGGCCCTAGCCGGGCCGCCCCTGACGTAGTCCTGTGGGGTCGAGGCCACGCACGCTCTGGGCGGATGGCCCGGACAGGGCGTGAAGTCGGAGGTGAACCACATGCGGCGCGCCGGGTTCGCACTGGTCGTCGTGGGAGCGCTCGGCTTTGCCGGGGCGCTTGTGACCGCCTGCGGCTCGCCGGCCCCGCGCAGCACGCCGGCGACCGGTCCCCCGCCGGGCACTCCCCCACCGGCGTCGAGCACGACCGGCCTGCCCGTCACCACCGCGATGCCGGTCACCGCGCCGACGTTTCCCACCACCCCCGCGCCGCCCGCACCCACCACGTCATCGGCGACGGCCACCACGGTCGCGGCCGCGCCGGCGCTGGTCGTCACCCGGGGGCACCCGTCCGCCAGGGTCGTCGCGCTGACCTTCGACGCGGGATCGGACGCCGGCTACACCGCCCGGATACTCGACATCCTCAAGGCGAACAACGTTCACGCCAGCTTCGGCATCACCGGCCTCTGGGCGGATGCCAACCCCGACCTCCTGCGGCGCATCGCGGCAGAGGGCCACCAGATCGTCAACCACACCTGGGATCACCGATCGTTCACGGGGGCCTCCACCGGCACGGCGCCGCTCACCTCGGCGCAGCGACTCCTCGAGGTGCAACGCGCCGAGCAGCTGATCCAGCGCCTGACCGGCCGGCCGGCGTCTCCGTGGTTCCGGCCGCCCTACGGCGACCGTGACGGCGGCGTCGACGCCGACGTCGGTGCCGCGGGCTACCGCTATGAGCTGATGTGGACCGTCGACAGCCTCGGCTGGAAGGGGGTTCCCCCCCAGACCGTCGTCGAGCGGACCCTGGCGGGCGCAGCGCCCGGGGAGATCGTGCTGATGCACGTCGGTTCGGCGTCCACCGACGCCGCCGCTCTGCCGGCGGTCATCGCCTCCCTTCGCGATAGGGGCTACGGCTTCACGACCGCCGCGGAGCTCCTCCGGTCGTGACGAGAGACGGGATCGGGCCGAAGGCTCACCGGCTGGGGTCGGGTCCGCACTCCGCGCCCAGCAGACGTGCTACCGCTTCGATGGCGAGGCGATAGCCGTCGCCGCCGAAGCCGGCGATCACGCCGGTGGCGACGGGGGCGATGACCGACTGCCTCCGCCAAGCTTCCCGCCGGCCGGGGTTCGACAGGTGCAACTCGACAACCGGGCCGTCGAACGCGGCGAGGGCGTCGTGGAGGGCCCAGGCGTAGTGGGTGAAGGCCCCGGCGTTGACGACGATCGCCGCGGCCCGGCCGCGGGCGCCGTGGACGGCCTCGACCAGCGTCCCCTCGTGGTTGGACTGCAGGTGCTCGACGGCCAGCCCGCGACGGGCGGCCTCGTCCGTGGCCGCGGCGACGTGGTCGTCGAGGGTGGCGCTCCCGTACACGTCGGGCTCTCTTTCCCCGAGCAGGTCGAGGTTGGGGCCGGAGAGGAGGAGCACCACCGGAGCGGTCACGCCGTCATCTCCGCCAGGGTCTCGCGGACCGCCTCTTCGTCCACGCCGGCCACCACCGACAGGCCGGCGGGGCCGTCGAGGACGAAGGTGAGACCGCCCGAGATCGCCTTCTTGTCGCGGGCCATCAGCGCCAGGAGGTGGTCGGCGTCTGCGCCGGGCGGCAGCAGGGTGGGCAGGTCGTAGCCCGCGACGACCCGCTCGTGCTCGGCGACACGGCCGTCGGCGACCCGCCCGAGGCGCCGGGCGAGCCTCGAAGCGAACACCAGCCCGACACCGACCGCCTCCCCGTGGCGGAGGTCGTAGGCGCCGGCGGTCTCGAGGGCGTGGGCGAGGGTGTGGCCGTAGTTGAGCAGCGCCCGCCGGCCGGACTCGCGTTCGTCGGCGCCCACGACGCCGGCCTTGCAGGCCGCGCAGGCGGCCACGGCGTCCTCGAGGGACAGGTCGGGCAGGTCGTCGACGCCGAGGAACGCGTACTTGGCCATCTCCCCGAGTCCGCTGCGGCGCTCGCGGGGGGGCAGGGTGGCCAGGGTGTCGGTGTCGCAGAGGACGGCGGCCGGCTGCCAGAAGGCCCCGACCAGGTTCTTGCCCTCGGGGAGGTTGACCCCCGTCTTGCCGCCGATCGCGGCGTCGACCTGGCCGAGCAACGTGGTCGGCAGGTGCACCACGGGCGTGCCGCGGTGGTAGACCGCCGCAGCGAAGCCGGCGGTGTCGGTGACGACGCCGCCCCCGACTGCGACCACCGCGTCGGCACGGGTGAGACCGAAGCGGGCGAAACTGCGGCAGAGATCCTCGACCGAGGCGAGGGTCTTGGCCTCCTCGCCGGCCCCGAGGTAAAAGGTCTGCTGCTCGACACCCGAGTCGACGGCCCACGGGACCGTCTCCTGCGTGACGACGGCGGCCCTGCGGACCCTGGGCAGCACCCCGGCGAGGCGGTGGCGGGCGCCGGCGCCGACCACGACGGGGTAGGAGCGCTCCCCCAGCTCGACGGTCAGCTCACGCACGATCGCCCACGCGGTATCCCCGCTCCTCGAGGGCGGAGACGATGCTGTCGACCACCCGGGGGGGCGCGATGCGGTCCACGTCGAAGACCAGATCGGCGAGCTCCTCGTAAACGGGTGCCCGCGCGGCCGACAGCCGGGCCAGCGCGGCCGCCGGAGCCCCTTCGAGCAGTGCCCGGCCGGTGCCGGTCCCGACGCGCCTGGCGAGCGTGGCCACCTCGGCGCGCAGCCACACCACGAGGCCGCCGCCGCGGATGCGCGCCCGGTTCGCGGGGTCGAGGACGGCGCCGCCCGCGACCGACACGACGGTGGCACCCTCCGAGCTCGTGGCCTCGGCGAGCACGCGGCTCTCCTCGGCCCGGAACGCCGCCTCCCCATCGGACTTCCAGATCTCGGCCACGGTGCGCCCGGTCTCGCGCTCGATGACCTCGTCGCTGTCGAGATACGGCCAGCCGAGGCGCTGGGCGAGCAGCCGGCCGGTCGTGGTCTTGCCGGCGCCCATCATGCCGACGAGCAGGACGCGGGGCGGGCTGGTCGTGGCGAAAGGGGCCGTGCCGGTCACCGGAGGCTGTCCAGGTACGCCCGGTGGTTGCGCAGCACCTCGGGCATGGAGTCGCCGCCGAACTTGCGCAGCGCCTCGCCGGCGAGGACCAGCGCCGTCATGGTCTCCGCGACGACCGCCATGGCGGGCACGGCGGTGACGTCGGTGCGCTCCTTGAACGACACGGTCTCTTCCTTGGTGACCACGTCCACTGTCTTGATGACCGGCCGGTTGAGCGTGGCCAGTGGCTTCATGGCGAGGCGCGCCACGATGGGCTCGCCGATGCTGATGCCGCCCTCGATCCCGCCGCAGCGGTTCGTCTCCCTCCGGTAGGCGCCGGCCTCGGCGTCCCAGAAGATGGCGTCGTGGGCCTCGGAGCCGCGCCGGCCGGCCCCCTCCCAGCCGTCGCCGATCTCGACCGCCTTGACGGCCTGGATGCTCATGTAGGCCTGGGCGAGCAGGCCGTCGAGCTTGCGGTCCCAGTGCACGTGGCTGCCGAGCCCCACGGGAACGCCGTAGGCGACGACCTCGGCGACGCCGCCCAGGGAGTCCCCGGCCTTCGCGGCCGCCTTGATCTCGGCGACCATCGCCTCCTCGGCCTCCGGGTCGAAGCAGCGCACCTGGGAGGCGTCGACCCGGGGCAGGTCCTCGGGCGCCGGCCGGGCCGCCGACTTGGACACGATGGGGCCGATCTGGACGACGTGGCTCACCACGCTGATGCCCAACTCGGCGAGGAACGCCTTCGCCAGGGCACCCGCAGCGGTGCGGGCCACCGTCTCGCGAGCCGACGCCCGTTCGAGGACGTTGCGTACCTCGTCGAAGCCGTACTTCTGCATGCCGGCGAGGTCGGCGTGACCGGGCCGGGGCGCCGTGAGCGGCTTGTCGGTGCGGCCCGGAGCGGGCGACATCTCCTCGGTCCACTTCGGCCACTCGCTGTTGGCGACCTCCAGGGCCACCGGCGACCCCAGCGTCCGGCCGTGCCGGATCCCGCCGATCAGGGTGAGGCGGTCCTCCTCGAAGCGCATCCTCGGCCCCCGCCCGTAGCCCAGCCGCCGGCGTGCCAGCTCCGACTCGACCTGCTCGGCCACGAGGGGCAGGCCGGCGGGCAGGCCCTCGACGACGATCACCAGCCCCTGGCCGTGGGACTCGCCGGCGGTGAGGTAGCGCAGCACGGCGGCAATGCTACCGGGCGGCTGCGGGGCTCCCACCCCCGGCACAAGCCTACGGGACGGTCGACGGCGGCACCTGACGGTAGCCCGAGGACTGCCAGGCTCCCTTGACGGCGTTGAGGGCGTCGTCGTAGTAGACGGTCAGGTTCGGTGCCCCGTTGCAGGCGAGCGTGTTGATGATCAGCGCGCCGTAGTAGGTGGACTTGCACCCGTTGCCCACCAGGTAGGCGTCGGGGGCGTCGACGATGCCGCCGAGCACGTACGCGTTGCTGGCGCCGCTGCTGTCACCCACGTAGCCCTTCGAGTTGGTGAAGATCTCGAGGTTCTGGGCGTCCGGCAGAGGGGCATCCGGGGCGTAGTTGATGAAGGGTGTACTGGACGGGTTGACCGACCAGGTGATGTCGATCGCCGTGCCCGTGTACGCGGGATCGGTGGCCGGGGGGATCACGTAGATCTTCGCAGTACCGGGTCCCAGGTATTTGACGTCGCCGTCGATGGTCAGCTCGCCGGCGCAGGTGTAGGTCGTCCCACCGTCCAGGGTGTCGTACGCGGTGCCGCCGTACTCTTTGGCCGTGTTGGATCCGATCAGGCAGTTGGCGCTGCCGGGCGGATAGGTGGGCAGGGGTGTGCCCCCCGAGGGCCAGGCGGGCACCGGAAGGTTGTTGAGGGTCGGCGACGTCGTGGTGTTGCCGGTGTTCGCGCTCTGGCAGGTCGTGAGGCCGCCGCCGCCGCTGTAGATCCAGTAGGTCACGTTCGGGGGCAGCGAACCGTTGCAGTTGATCGTCCCGTTGCTCCCGATCCTCACGCAGCCGGCTGTTCCCGTGGGTGTCGAAGTGGTGCAGGTGCCGCCGGTCGTCTCCGAGCCGGGGTCGCCACCGGGTGCGTAGGTCCCGAACTGGCCGGAGCTGCGACCCTGGTAACTGAGCCCCCCGTTGCCGAAGACGGCGTAGGGGAACTGCGTGCTGCGGGTGAGGGTCTCCTCGACCGCAGCGCTCGACGTGCGATTGGATCCTTTGGACTGCACCACCCAGGAGTCGGACGGTTCGGGCTTGTAGCTGGCGACGTACCCGGCGGACCCGTTCCTGCCCGCAGGCACCGTCGCGGTGATCGCACGGTAGCCGGGCGGGCAGGTCGCGACGTTGACGCAGAAGGACGGAGCCGGTGAAGGGCCTGCGTAGTCGCCGGCCTGCAGCTGGTCGATCCGGAACAGGGCATCCGATACGCCGGCCTCCGCAGCGGCGAGGCCCGAGGAGGTGTTCTGCCGGTGGACGATGAGAAGCTGGTTGCCGGCGACGGTCGCGGCGAAGACGGAGATCACCGCCATCACGATCATGATGACGATGAGGGCGACGATGATGCTTCCGCTTTCATCGCGGGACCGTGCCACGCCGTGGCGCGGACCGTGATTGCGTCGAGCCGTGTTCAACATTGGCCGTTCCCTGGTTGCGACAGAATGGATACCTGGTCGGTCAGGGCCACGTCCTCCTGCTTCACGAACGGCTTGACCACCGACGAGGTGCTCTCGCTCACGGCCAGCTGCACCCCGGCCTCGGTCGTGCACACGGCGATGGCGCCGGTGAGGGCCGTCGATATGTCGTCGCCGTACTGGTTGTAGTACGTGAACACGGGCGTGGCTCCGTTGGCCACCCCTGACAGCGTCCATCCCCGCGACACGACGGCGCCCGTGGTGCAGTCGAGGTTCTCGCGCGTCAAGGTCCTGGCACTCGGCTGGTAGACCCACCCCACGAGGTCGTACTGCACCGGTGGGTAATCGGGGTTGGCGGCGCTCGACGTGCAAGTCCCGGAGGGGTCGTTGACCTCCAGCTCGATGTGGTCCGGATCCAGGGCGGCGGGCCAGCCGGCCGGTACCGGCACCGACGCCAGGGTGTGCGACGACCGGATGTCATGGGCCAGCGCGGAGAGGGTGGTGCTGGCCAGCTGCTCCTGCCGGACGACCGTGTGCCCACGGTCGGCGGCCGTCGACAGCGAGATGAGCGCCCCGCTCGCTATGGCCAGGACGACGCCCATGACGGCGACCACGACCGTGAGCTCGATGAGGGTGAACCCCCCTTCTCCCCGGGTGCGGGCCGCCGGCCTTCCCGCCCGTCTCAGCATTGCCCCGTCACCGGGTCGGGCTGGCAGATGTTGACCTGGACCTCGGTCCTCGGGTTGTACGGGGCGGGCGGGTTGCTGTTGGAGCCGGTGTAGACCGTGAACGTGTGGTTGCCGGGCGTCCACGCCACCTCGGGTCCTCCCGGAGCGGGCACCGCACCGTCGAGCATCGTCTGCTGCGGCTGCTCGGGCGTCAGCTTGGTGCTCACGGGTGTGCTGCTGCTCGTCGTGTAGTAGACCCAGACGCCTTCTTGTCCGAGACCCGTCGTGCAGTCCTGGCTCGCGTTCACGGTCATGGTGAAATAGCCGCCGTTCTGGAGATAGCCGTAGACGTCGACCGCGGCCTGCGTCGGGTTGACGACGAGGCTGTACACGACGCACGCGGAGGGCTGGATGCCGGCAGTCGCGCCGGAGCCGGCCAGGCTGGGCACCGAATCGGTCCCCTGGTAGACGGCGATCACCTGGAACCAGTACAGGGTGTCAGGCGCGAGCCCGGCCACCGTCCAGGAGCCTCGCCCCCCGCTGACGTGCGTTTGCAGCGGTGACTGCCCGAAGAGGCCGCCGGGATAGCCGCTGAAGTCGCCGGTCGTGTTGTAGTCGACGAGGTATCCGTCCGGGGTCGGGCTTCCAGGGGAGACGGGCCAGGACACCGTCATCGCGCAGCTCGCCTGGCAGGTGCCGGCAGCGACCGTCGGGGTCCCCGGCTGGCCCGGTGCCAGCCCGCTGCTCGCCGCGGTCGTCGGAGGGCTGTAGTTGTCGTCCTGCGTCGTGTAGAGGCCCCTGCCGCCGGGGTAGACGGCGGATGTCTCGGTCACGCTCTGCGGCCCGGTCTGGTCGGTCCACATGACGGTCACGACGCTCTTCTTGTAGGGCCCTGCCACCGTCGTCGTGGTCTCGGCGTTCTCGACGACGACCTGATCCTGCCAGTAGACGCACCGCCGGATGTGATACGTGACCCCGCCGACGGGCTGCGCCGTCGACATCGAGTCCATCGGACCCGCGGCGCTGAGAGTGACCGGCGTCAGCGACCCCCCCGCGCAGTCGTCATAGGGGCTGGTCGCCGGCGTTGTGAGATATCCGACCTCGTAGTAGGGCAGGGATCGGATCTGCTCGTTCGCCGCCACGGCCAGGCCGTCGGCGATGCTGCGGTCGTTGCTCGTCGCCGCCGCCTTCAGGCTCCCGTAGAACGCCGGCGCGAGCGCCGCCAGGACGATCCCCATGATGAGCAAGGCCACGAGCATCTCGACGAGGGTGAAACCTCGATCCCGCGTAGAAGCCTCCACGCCGGCTGTTTCGTGCGGAGGGCGAGAATCCTTGAGGGACGGGAAAATCGGGAAGGGCCGTCGCACGTGACGCCACCGAGCGCGGAGCGCCATGGGAGGTACGGGCGGCCTGTTCCGTCGGCGCGCTACGCGCCGAAGGGGTCGCGGGCGCTTACCGGCAGACCGTGCGTCGCGGTGACGGCCTTTGGATGACCGGGCACCGACGTCGTCGAGATGCTGTGCGCGGCGGGTGCGGGCGGCGGGGGTGCGCTCGACGTGTGGTGGAGCTCCTTGTTCCAGACAAAGAAGCCGACAACGACGATGAGCGCCGCTACGAGGACGATCGTGCCGTAGCGCTTCCAGGCCGGTATCGGGCTTGCGGAGGCGTCGATCATGCGCAGCTCCTCGTCACGGTGCGACTGGACCGGCGAAGAAGATCTTCGCCGAGATGCTGGCCGTCAGCTGGGTTGCGGCCCCGGAGATCGAGAGGTTGTCGACCACCACGACCCGTGGCATCTGCGCGAGCCGCGTGAGGAAGGCCATGAGCCCGGCGTACGATCCCGATGCGCTCAAGGTGATCGGGACGACCTGGACACCGGCGGCGGCGCTCGAGGATCGCCCCGCCGCTCCCGAGGTGGTCGCGCCCGCCGGGGCGGACGGCCCGACCGACGTGAGGTTCACCCCCGAGAGTGTCGCGGCCTGGTTGAGCTGGGAGAGTGCCTGAGCGAGGCTCGGCTGGTCGGGCATTGCGGCCTCGAGCACCGCGAGCTTCTTCCTGTCCGCGGGGACCAGCCAGACCAGCGACTGAAGCCGCGACACCTCCGACGCCAGCTGGCCCACCTGCTGTTCGGCGGCGGCCCTGGCCTTGTGGACGGCGTCGAGCTTCTTGGCCCCCGGATGCCACGCGGCGAGGTACCAGACGGCCACGAGGACGATCACCGCCGCCAGGGCGGCTGCTCCGATCCGTCGAGTGTGGGTCATGGCTCCACCTTGCTGGCCCGGTTGCTCGCGGCTGCCCTGGCCAGGCCGGCGGTCGAGCTGAACGTCACGCTTCCCCCGTTCCTGGTGAGCGAGATCCCCGATACCCACACGCCCTGCAGTGAGGGATCTCTCCCCAGTCCGTCCAGCCAGGCAGATACCGCGGGGAGGCCGCCCGTGCCCTTGACGCTGAAGCTCAGGGTCCCGATCCCGGAGGGCTGCGTGGTCGACGCTGTCGCTGCCGGGGACGGGGTCGCGCTGGTACCGCTGAAAGTGGCGAGGGAGAGGTTCGGGGGCATCACCGAGGCCAGCTGGCCCAGGAGGCGGACCCAGTCGACGTCTCCTGCGAGGGACGTCACCACGAGCTGCGCCCGGCTTTGAACCTGGCGATGGACCGCTGTGGCGGCCTCCAGCTGAGTGACCTGCCCCTGAAGGGTGGTCACCTGTCCCTGGACCGCATGCACCTGGTCGGTGGCCCGGTGGATGGCCAGGTGCTGTCCCACAGCCGCGGCCCCCAGAAGCACGGCGACTCCCGCGACCGCTGCCGCCGCCACCGCGGTGAGACGCCGCGCGCGCCGCGTCGCGTTCACCTCGTCGGGTAGGACCGTGAGACGGGACTCAACGGCATCGAAGGGCCACAGCGCCAGTCCGACTGCGGTCGCAGCCGTCGCCCGAGCCCGCTGCAGGTCCGCTTCCGCCAACACCACCGATTGCATGCCGAGCGAGGCGAAGGGGTCGATTCGATACAGCTGAGCGCTCAGGCCCCCGGAGAGGGCTTCCACCAGGCCGGCGGTTTGCGAGGCGCCGCCGGTCACGAGCAGGCGCTCTACCGCCGAACCGTCCGACTGGGCCACGAAGAAGTCGACGGTCGCCCGGACCTCCTCCGCCAGGTCGCGCAACTCCCCGCTCACGGCCCGCCTCGCCTGGGCGAGCTGAGGAGAGCCCTCGGGGAGAGCGCCCCGCTTCAGCCGTTCGGCGACGGCGGGCTCGATATGCATCGCGCCTGCGATGCCGAGCGTCAGCTTGGCACCCCCGACGGCCAGGCTCCTGATGAACTTGGGGGTCGACCCCTCCCGGACCGCGACCGTGGTCATCTCGGCACCGATCGAGACGAGGGCTTCAACCCCGCCACCTCCGCCCGGGCCGGCCGGCGTCGGCGGCACCACCCGCAGCAGAGCGAGAGGAGTCGCGTCGACCGCGGTCGCCTCCAGGCCCGCACCCCTGAGGGCTGCCAGGTGGTTGCGCAGCAGGTCGCGGTGGGCCGCGACGAGGAGGATGCGGACCGTGCTCTTACCGTCCCCGTCGGCGGTGGGGCTGCGATCCAGGATCCGGAAGTCGAAGGCGGCGTCCTCCATCGGGATCGGGATCAGCTCCTGCGCGTCGAACTGCAGGGCCGATCGGAGGTCCTCTTCGTTGAGAGCAGGCACCTCGGCCTGGCGGACGATCACGCGATGGCCGGACACCCCGAGGACCACCTTGTTGCCCGAGAACCCTCCCTCGCTCCAGAGACGGCGGAGGGCTGCGCTCACCGCGAGGGCATCCATCACCTCCCCGTCCACGACGGCTCCCGCGGGCAGGCCCACCTGGGCGTATCGCCGGAGCGACGGAGACGAGCGGTCCGCGTAGATCTCGGCGGCCCGGACCGCGGAGGACCCGATGTCGAGACCGATGCTCGTCGTGCTCACTGCCACCCCCACGCGCGCCGGATACCGAAGTTCACGAATGCCTTATCGGCACGGCCGGCAGAGTCTTTACCCCTTCACCGAAGCCGGACCGTCGTGCGGTCGTGTGCCCGGCGGTTCGACGCGCTATCGCACGAGGGTCTGGGAGTACCAGTGGATGATCGGGTCCGCGGCCAGCAGCGCCACGATGGAGCCGGCGCCCAGGAACACCCCGTAGGGAAGGGGTGTGCTTCGACTGGCCCGCCCCGCAGCCATGAGGCCGATCCCGACCCCTGCCCCGAGCAGGTTGGCGACCATGAAGCCGATGAAGAGGTACCACGGCCCCATCCAGCCCAGGCCCAGACCGAGAAGCCCGGCGAGGCGGACGTCGCCGAAGCCGAGCCACCTCGGGCGGGCGAGGTGGATGGCGAGGAAAACTGCGAAGGCGCCGGCGCCGCAGACACCGGCCACGCCGAGGCGGGTCCAGCGCCCGGTGGCGCCCGCCGCGAGCAGCAGGCCGGCCCCGACGAGCACCAGCGTCGGGTACAGGATCGCGCGCGGCAGCAGGTACCGCTCGAAGTCGACGGCCGCCAGGGCGATCAGGCCCGCGACGAACGCGAGCTCGGCGGGCAGGGACCACGTGGCCCCTAGCCGAACGGCGGTAAGCGCGAAAAGCACAGCCGTCAGCAGCTCCACCGCCGGGTACCGGGCCGAGATGGGCGCCCGGCAGTGCCGGCACCGCCCGCGGAGCACGATCCACGACAGGACCGGGATGTTGTCCTGGGGGGAGATGGGTGTCGCACAACTGGGGCACGTGGAGCCGGGTGCGACGATGGACCTACCGGATGGCACCCGGTAGATCACGACGTTCAGGAACGAGCCGACGGCAAGGCCCCCGAGGGTGCACGCGAGGACAGCGAGGGTGAACATGCAAGATCGGCCCTTTCGGAGACTGCAGCCAGCCCGGCCACAGGGTAGCCGCGCCCCGGTAGCCGCAGACCGCATGCGCCACCCACAGCTATCGAGGCGGCAACGAGCAGGAGGGCCTCTCCGGCCCACCACATCGCACTATTCGTAACGGTCGGAAATATCAGCCTCATCCAGGTCTGGGAGGTCGTTGCCGGGTACGTCCACACCATCGCGAGAGTCGGCCAGAGCCAGTCTTGCCAACGGACCCTTCGGCGGGCCGCCGCGCCGCTGAGTCCCGCCGCTATCAAAGCCGGCGACCAGTAGTAGCTGAAGTTGACGGGCTCCAGAAGTGCACGGACGACCATCACCGCGGCCAGCGCTCCCAGGAGCTGGGCGGGCGTCCGCCACTGCCTGGTTCGCCACGCGATCGCCGGGGAAGCCGCCAGCGCCAGCATTCGAGCGGGTCTGGAAGTTCTCGACCCGAGCCAGTGGGCAAAGAATGCGAGGTGTCCGGGATTGCCGCTGTAGACGACCGAGGGGAACAGCAAGGCGTGTGATGCGTGACGCCAATCGACCCCGAGGGTGAACAAGGCGAGAGCCCCCGGCAGGCTTGCCGCGAGCAGCAGAGTCGTGAGCCTTCGCCCCACCGGAGCCGCCCACACGACAGCAGGCACCAGCAACATCGCCCACTGCTTGGAGGCGATGGCCACTGCCAGATAGAGGGCGGCGCGGGAGGTGTCGCCGGCCAGGACCCTTCGGGTTGCGTGAACGACGAATGTCAGCGCGATGACATCCTCGAAGTGGCTCCACTGGGCGGCCGGGAAGAGCACGAGCAGGACAGACAAGGCCTGAACTGCCCACAGGCGCCGATGAACGCCGACCTCCCATGCCAGACGCCGGACGGCGTGCAGCAAAAATATCCCGTACAGAAGGCTGTAAGGCCCGATGAGCAGCCACGATGTCGGGTGGGCTATCGGAAACGGCGTGCCGCCAACAAGGTGGAGGTGGTCGGAGAGACCGACGACCGGCGCCAGAAGGATCGCGGACAAGGGAAGCGAGTACCAGTTGGAGTTGACCTCGTACACGTAGCCGAGGGCGCCGTTCCACACGTGGAGGGCGGCACCGGTGACCATCCAGATGTCGCCGGGGACGATCCAGGCGTGGACCCCGGCGAACGCTGGCAGCGCCAGGAGGCTGAAGGCCATGGCGACGACTGTGAATCCCACTCCGATGGCGATCGACGACGTCCAGCAACGGCGGTCCCGTTGCATGTCGCACGGCAGGCGTTCCGATCGATTCAGGGGTTGTTCCACGGTGTGTCCTGTCCACGACGCATTCCGGAAGGCCGGACAAGACCGGGGCCCCGCACTGGTGCGGGACCCCGGTCAAGAAGACTTCTGATCTGTCTGTGTGTGTGATTACCAGTTGAGCGCCCAGGTACCGGCGGCCTTGGACGCGCTCGCTGTCGTGATTGCTCCGGACGGCAGAGTGGTGGGAGCGCCGCACAGGAGGGGCGTTTTCTGAAGCCCGGAGTCGTAGTAGTACGTCCCTGCGGACTCGGCACCGGCGATGGGCTGGTCGATGACGTCCATCGAGTAGCAGTGGTTGTCCTTGCCGGCAGCCGTGAGGACCACCCCGTTGTTGCCGGCGTCAGCAGCGACGTTGATGTTGTTGCCCGCGGCGACAGGGGAGGTCGTCCACGACAGCGCCGTCTCGATCGCCGTCACACCCTGGGTGTCGGTCAGGGCCGTGTCCCACGTCTGGTTGTTGGTCCAATAGGTCTGTTCTGCGGTGTCGGCGTTGCGCAGGTCCGACTGCGCTGCTCGTGCGTTCGCCGCGTTGCGGGCTCCGAGGAACGTGGGGATCGCGATCGCCAGGAGGATGGCGATGATCAGAACCACGACCATGAGCTCGATCAGGGTGAAACCCTGCTCGTCGTCGTCACGACCGAGGCGCTGCTTGATGATGCTCAGCATGTAGATGCCTTTCGGGTGCGGGATGTGACAACGAGCAGGCGATCCAATACCCGCTCGCATCAAGCAGATCGGAGCCCTTCTGCACCCGCTTGACGGGTTTCCTGTTTTACGCGGGCACCCTCCGGCGTCGCGTCAGCCGCTCGCAGGCAGGGTCGGCGGCGGCACCGTGGTGGAGGTCGCCGGCGGCGGCACCGTTGTCGTGGCGGCCGGCGCGAGCGTCGCGGTCGTCGTCGACCCGTTGGGCGACGCGGCGGTGGTGGCCGTCGTCGAGGTGGTCGAGCTCGTCGAGGTCGTCGATCTTCCCGACGTGGTGGTGGCCGTCGTCGTGCTCCCCGGCGGCGACGGGGACTCTGCAATCGGCGAGGTGGAACCGGCGCTCGGCTTCCATCCGTGCGGCGGCGTGGGTTGGGAGGGTACGGGCCTCGCGGTGGGCACCACCGCCGGTGGCGCCGGCATCCGCGCCGAGGGAGGGGCGTGCAGGGGCACCGGTACGCCCGCAGCATGGACGCGGCCGAACCCGGCCAGGTCGGACCACCAGATGGACGTCACCCGCACGACGTCGCCGGTGTGGGGGGCGTTGATCATCAGGCCGCCGCCTATGTAGATGCCCACGTGGTGGATGTCGGTCGTGCCGTAGAAGACCAGGTCGCCGGGCAGCAGCTGGGACAGGGGCACGGGGATGGTCCAGGCGTCCTGGTCGGCGGCGACCCGGGGGATCTCGACGCCGGCCTGGCGCCACACGAACTGGGTCAGCCCGGAGCAGTCGAAGCGGTCGGGGCCCGTGGCGCCCCAGAGATACGGCTTGCCCAGCTCGGCGAAGGCCCACGCGAGGGCGACGGGGGTGGTCGCCAGG
This sequence comes from Actinomycetes bacterium, assembly GCA_021788115.1. Taxonomy (GTDB): domain Bacteria; phylum Actinomycetota; class Acidimicrobiia; order Acidimicrobiales; family Palsa-688; genus JAJYLA01. The sequence continues at coordinate 32,945 of JAJYLA010000010.1, forward strand.
GGCGCCGGCAGCGGATCCTTCGGGGTGAACTCGAGGTCGGTGGCGGACCGCAGCTCGGTCCCGGCCTGGAACGCCAGGTCGGTGTGGTCCGCCGCCACCTGGGCGGCCGACCGGGCAGCGACCGACGCCAGCTGCCGCTTGAGGCGCCACTGCTCCCGGGCCTCGCCCGCCAGAGCGCGCGCGGCGCGCGCGTCCTGGGCGTCCGCCTGGTGTTGCGCGGCGCGCGCCTCGGAGAGGGCCCGCCGCTCGGCCTCGGCGTCCTGGTGGCGCGCCTGCAGGAGCCCGTCGGGTGTCAGGGTGGTGTCGGCGTAGTCGGCCGCGTAGGCGAGAAGGGGCCCGGCGGAGGGATTGAGGCTCACGTAGCGGGTGCCGGTCGTGTAGAGGAAGAGCGCCGCCTGGCGGATCGCCCCGGCCAGGCTGTCGTAGGCGGCCTGGGCGGCCCGGGCGTTCTGGAGGGCGGCGGCCGCCCGGGCGTTCGCGGCGGCTGCGGCGGCGTCGGCCCGCCGCGCGGTGACGGCGTCGGTGTCGAGCTTCGCCTGGGTGGCCGCAAGCGCGGCTCGCAGGGCGCCGCTGCCGGCGGCGCCGACCCTGCTCAGCGTCACCGCCCGGCCGAGCAGGACCGGGGCGGGCGTCCCGTTGGTGACCGAGAGCGGGACCGTCGGAGGGGCCGGGAGCGCGGTGGGGGTGGCGGGCGCCGGCGCAGCGGCGGGGGCTGCCGCCTTCGCGGTGCCTGCGGACGCGGCGCCTGCGGCGGCGGCCGACAGGAGGCCGGCGGCCGCCAGGCCGGTGGCCAGCACGACAGCGGCCGCCGTACGGCCACGAGCGCCCCACGACGTCACCCTGCGCCCCCGTGGCCGAAGCAACGACACAGCTACTCCCTACGACGCGCGCCCCGCCGCCACCTGTCCGGACGCCGCGCCCCGACGGCGGCCCGGCGGCGTGGCGCAGCGGTCAGTTGTTGTTCCCTACGAGCTTGATGATGTCGAACATGGGCAGGTACAAGGAGATGACCATCGAGCCGACGGCCCCCCCGAGAACCACGATGAGGAGCGGTTCGAGCAGCGAGGTGAGGGCGTCGACGGTGCGGGAGACCTCTTGCTCGTAGAACGTGGCAACCTTGCGCAGCAGGGCGTCCAGTGCTCCGGTCTCCTCGCCGACGCCCATCATCTGGGTGACCATCGGGGGGAACACCGGGTGGCCGCTCAAGGACCGGGCCATCGGCTCCCCCCGTTTGGCCCCCTCCGCGATGGCATGCACGCCCTCGGCGACGACGGTGTTGTTGACCGTGTCGGCGGTGATCTCGAGGGACTCCAGCACCGGGACGCCGGAAGAGAGCAGGGTGGCGAGCGTGCCGGAGAAGCGGGTCATGGCCGTCTTGCGGACCAGGCCGCCGAAGATGGGGACCCGCAGGACCAGCCTGTCGCGCGTGGCACGCCCCGAAGGGGTCCTCACCCACTTGCGGTAGCCGACCACGGCGAGGATCACCGCGACGATCACGAACGGGAAGGCGTGGACGAACACGTCGGAGATCGCGACCAGAAGGCGCGTCGGAGCCGGGAGCTTGCCCTGCAGCTGGTCGTACATCTTCTTGAAGATCGGCACGATGAAGACCAGCATCGCCGTGAGGATCAGCAGGACGAGAGCGAGGACCATGATCGGGTACGACAGGGCGGACCGTATTTTTCCCCGGAGCTCGACCTGCTTCTCGATGATGGCGGAGAGCTCCTGGAGCGTGATGTCGAGGTTGCCGCCCGTCTCCCCGGCGCGCACCATGGCGACGTAGAGGCGGCTGAACTGCTTGGGGTGGCGGCCCAGCGCCTGGGAGAGGGAGGACCCGGACTCGACGTCGGAGCGGATCGAGTCGATCACCCCCGAGAAGAACTTGCTCTCGGTCTGCATCACCAGGATCGACAGGCTTCGCAACAGGGTGAGGCCGGAGCTGATCATGGTGGCGAACTGCCGGCTGAAGACCGCGATGTCCTTGAGCTTCACCCGGTTGCTGATGCCGGGGATGGCGATCTCGCGCTTCATGCCGGCGTTGGTCTTGTCGATCGAGATGGGCACGTAGCCCATCTGGCGCAGCCGGTTGGCGACGAGCGCGGAGTTCTCGGCCTCCAGCGACCCCGAGACGACCTTGCCGGAGCGGTCCCGGACCTTGTAGGCGTAGGTGGTCGGCATCAGGCGGCCCCGGTGACGAGCCGGCGGAGGTCGTCCTCGTGGTGGCAGCGCTCGAGGGCCACCTCGAGGGAGATCGTGGAGGTCCGCACGAGGTCGGCGAGCGACTGGTCCATGGTCTGCATCCCGTACCTGCCGCCTCCTTGCATGGCGCTGTAGATCTGGTGGACCTTGCCTTCGCGGATCATGTTGCGCACCGCCGGGGTGGCGACGAGGATCTCGCAGGCGACCGCCCGCCCCCGGTTGCGCATGCGGGGGAGCAACTGCTGGCTCACGACACCCTGCAGGGCGGCGGCGAGCTGGACCCGGATCTGCTGCTGCTGGTGGGCGGGGAACACGTCGATGACCCGGTCGATCGACTGCGGCGCGTCCTGGGTGTGCAGGGTGGCGAACACGAGGTGCCCGGTCTCCGCCGCGGTCAGCGCCGTGGAGATCGTCTCGAGGTCGCGCATCTCGCCGACGAGGATGACGTCGGGGTCCTGGCGCAGGACGTGCTTGAGGGCGTCGGCGAAGGACTTGGTGTCCTCGCCGATCTCCCTCTGGTTGACCACGCACCGCTTGTGCCGGTGCATGAACTCGATCGGGTCCTCCACCGTCATGATGTGCAGGGCGTGGCTGGTGTTGACGATGTCGACCAGCGAGGCGAGGGTGGTGGACTTGCCCGACCCGGTGGGCCCCGTCACGAGCACCAGCCCGCGGGGCAGGTGGGCGAAGTCGGCGACGGTCGCGGGGATGCCCAGCTTCTCGAGGGGGGTGATCTGGAAGGGAATGGCGCGCAGCACGGCCCCCACGGAGTTGCGCTGGACGAAGGCGTTGAGACGGAAGCGCCCGACGTTCGGCACCGAGTGCGACGTGTCGAGCTCCAGGTCGGCCTCGAACTTCTCCCGCTGGCGCTGGGTGAGGATCCCGTAGACCAGTTGCCGCAGGTCCGAGCCCGTCAGAACCGGCTTGTCCTCCAGCGGGCGGATCGTGCCGTCGATGCGCACGCAGGGGGGAAGCCCGGCGCTCAGGTGCAGGTCGGAGGCACCCAGGGCCACCATCTCGGTGAGCAGCGTGTTGAGGTGCGTGTCGACCTTGGGGGCCTCCTCCTCCTGGCCCGGTTCGCCGAGGCCGGGGTGGGAGGGGACCGGCTTGGCGCGGGTGTCCTCCACGCCGTAGAGCACCTCGATGGCGAGCGTGATGTCCGAGCCCGCCGCCAGGATCGGGGCGATCGTCCAGCCGGTCTCCTTCCCCAGCACGCCGATGGCGTTCTGGTCGGTCGGGTTCTCCATCGCCACGAGGAGCTTCTTGCCGTCGATGCCCACGGCGACGGCGCGCAGCTGCTGGCAGAGGGCGACGGGCAGCATGCCGCCGACGATCGACGGGATCGGCTGGCGGTCGGGTTCCCACATGGGGACGCCCAGCTGCTCGGCGATGGCCGCCACGAGGTCGCGCTCGCCCACCAGGCCCTCGGAGGAGAGGATCTTGGCGAGCGGGACGCCGGTCTCCGCCTCGTGGTTCAGGGCCTCTTCCAGGGAGTCCCGGGAGAGCACCTTGCGGGTGACGAGGAACTCGCCGATGAGCCGCGACGGGGTCAGCATGTCTGTCCCTTCGGTTCGCCGGGCAAGGTCCTGTAGCGCGACCTGCGCGGGGTGAGCGACGCGCGTCTCACGCGACGACCCGGAGGATCTCGTCGAGGGACGTGACGCCCTCGGCCACCTGCACGAACCCCGCCTGGCGGAGCGTCAGCATCCCCTGGCCGAGGGCGGCCTTGCGCAGCTCCTCGGAGTGGCCCCGCTCCACGATGAGCCGCTCCACGTCCTCGGTGACCTGCATGACCTCGTGTATGGCGAAGCGGCCGTAGAAGCCGGTGCCGCCGCAGGCGCCGCACCCCTTCGACCGGTACAGGCGCAGGGAGTCGCGCTCACCGCCGAGCCGCTCGAAGTCCCAGCCGGCGACGGCAAGCTCGGATCGGGTCGCGACGTAGGGCTCCTTGCAGCGCTCGCAAAGCCGGCGCGCGAGGCGCTGGGCGACCACGCAGTCGATGGCGCTGCCGACCAGGAACGGCTCGACCCCCATCTCGATGAGCCGGCCGGGGGTGGTCGCCGCGTCGTTGGTGTGGAGGGTGCTGAGCACGAGGTGGCCGGTGAGGGCGGCCTCGACGGCGATGACCGCGGTCTCGCGGTCGCGGATCTCGCCGACGAGGACGATGTCGGGGTCCGACCGCAGGATGCTGCGCAGCGCGGAGGCGAACGTCAGGCCCGCCTTCGGGTTGACCTGCACCTGGTTGATGCCCGGCAGCTGGTACTCGACGGGGTCCTCCACTGTGATGGCGTTCTTGCTCTCCTTGTTGAGGATGTTGAGCGTCGCGTAGAGGGTCGTCGACTTGCCCGACCCGGTCGGCCCGGTGACGAGTATCGTCCCGTAGGGCTTGCGGAACGAGTGCTCGTAGCGGACCATGTTTTCCGGCAGGAAGCCGAGGTCCGACAGGCGCAGCAAAGCGGTCGACTTGTCCAGGATCCGCATGACGATCTTCTCGCCGTGCACCGTGGGCAGCGTGGCGACGCGCAGGTCGATGCTCCGGCCGTCGATGGAGGTGGTGACCCGGCCGTCCTGGGGGATGCGCCGCTCGGCGATGTTGATGTCCGCCATGACCTTGAGGCGGCTGATGATCCCCGACTGGATGTGCTTGGGCGGGCGCATCACCTCGTGGAGCACGCCGTCGATGCGATAGCGCACCCGCACGTCCTGCTCCCCCGGTTCGATGTGGATGTCCGACGCCCGGTCGTTGATCGCCTGGGTGATCAACATGTTGACCAGCTTGACGATCGGAGAATCCTCGGTGACCTCCCGCACGCTCGAGAGGTCCTGCTCGGCTTCGAACGTGCTCGCCGCCTCCGCCGAGAGGTGCTCGGCGTCATTGTCGACGCGGTGGTGGCGGCTGATCGCCCCGAGGATGGAGGCTCTCGTCGCGACGGCGGTGCGCACCTCGGCGCCGGTGACCGTGCGGATGTCGTCGGCGGCGAAGACGTTGGAGGGGTCCGCCATGGCGACCACCAGCCGCCCCTCGGACCAGCCGATCGGCAACGCCAGGTACCGCCGGGCCATCGCCGAGCTGATCAGCCGGGCGGCGGCGGCGTCGACGGGATAGTCGGAGAGGTCGACGTACTCCAGCTTGAGATGCGCGGCCAGGGTCGCCACCAGGTCGGCCTCGGTGACGAGGTTGCCGTCGAGGAGGACCCTGGTCAGGCTGAGCCCCTTCGCCTCGCGGGTCCGGAGGGCGCCCTCGAGAGCCTCGGGTGTCAGCAGCCCCGAATCGACCAGCAGGCCTCCGAGTCGTTCGTCGTCGGACGGCGTCGGGTTCGCGCCGCGCACCGCTAGCGCCGGCGTGGTCACGTCAGCCTTCGGCTATGAACGGACCGAGGAGAGGAACTTGAGCAGGAGGCCGCGGTTGATGGGCTCCGGCTCGGGTTCCGGCTCGGGCTCGGGGGCCACTTCCTCGTCGCTGACGGGCTCCGCCGTCTCCGGCTCTGCGGCGTCTGCCCCCCCGTCTCCGTCCTGGCCCTGGAACCCCTGCTGGTAGCCGTCCTCGGCCTCGCCGTCGACGTCATGGTTGGTTTCCTCCTGCCCCCAGGCGCTCATCCGCTCCAGTTCGCCATCGGTCCAGGGACCCCGATCGGCGAGACCGTCCACCGGCTCCTCGACCGTGGAGCCGGCGAACCCGGCGCCTCCCTCGTCCTCGATCCCGTCGCTCGTCGCGAACTCGGCGAGCAGGGCGTGGAGGGCCTGGCGTGCACCGGCGGCGTCGTCGGGCTCCATCTCGCCGGGCTCCATCTCGCCGGGCTCCATCTCGTCGGGCGCCGGCTCGCCGGGCTCCATCTCGCCCAGCTGCGCCTCGCCCAGCTGCGCCTCGCCCGGCACCGGCTCGCCCGGCGCCGCCTCCGGCCCGTCTCCCACCCGGTCGACGGCCCCGCCGGTCAGCTCGCCGTCGGCTCCCGCGGGGGCGGCTCCGTCGAGCGCGCCGTCCCCGTCCGGCCCGACATCGAAGGCGAAGGCGTGGGCGTAGAAGTCGGCGACCGCCGGCTCGGCAAAGGCGGCCTCGTCCTGCTGCTCGTCCGCGGCCGCCGCGTCCTCCGCGAAGGGCTCCTCCTCATGGCCCGCCCCGTTGGACGCGAACCTGGCGTACTCCGGCGGGGCCCCACCGGCGTCGAGTCCCGCCGCCAAGTCGAGCAGCTCCCGGGCGGCCCCGTCGCGCCCGGCCGCGCTCCCGTAGGGCTCCTTCACGTCGACCAGGCCGGCCTCGACGAGGACCTTGAGGCCCTTGCAGCCGTGGAACTCGCCCACCCGGTGCCGCTCGAGGACGTCGTGCACGGTGCGGCCCTCGCCGATCGCCACGATCATCGACCACTGGCCGGCATCGAGGAGGACCTCGCTGTGGGGAGCCTCCGTCCTCAGGCGCACGACGTGCTGCAGCGACGGGACGACCGCCACGATGGTCGCCCACTCGGCCAGCCGCCTTTCGGCTTCATCCAGAACAGGGCGAATGTCCTCGCCGCCGTCGGTCTCCGACGCGTGCGCGCTGGAGGGCACCGACGCCGCGGTGTCGAAGGAGAAGGTACCGGAGGTGATTCGCAGCAACTCGAACAGGGCGTCGGCGGGCGCCTCGCTGCGACCCACCTCGAACCCGGCCAGCTTGCCGGCCGCGAACCACAGCCGTCCACCGGCGCTCTCCCCCGCGACCTCCAGTTCACCGCTTTTGGACGTATCCGAAAGCAGATGCAGCACTTCCGGAAGTGCGACGGTATTCAGCGAACCTTGGAGTGACACGGCGAACCTCCGATACCAGTGGTGCTTTCTCATCGGCACGCACCGGGTCTCTCCTTGAGAGGCGATCGGCGGTATTCAGCGGCCCGCCGGCAGCACCCCCTGGGCGGCTGCGGCCATTTCCTCGATGGGCGGCGGCCGGCCCGTCCAGACGGCGACCTGGCGGGCGGCCTGGTGCACGAGCGTCCCGAGACCATTGGCCGTCGACGCCCCGCGTGCCGCGGCGGCGGCCAGAAGCGCCGTCACCGGCGGCGCGTACACGAGGTCCACCACGAGCTGGCCGGGACGGAAAACGCTGTCCGCCGCGCCGAAGGGGATGCCGTCGCCGGCGGACATTCCCACCGGGGTGGCGTTGACGACCAGAGCGCTCTCGGCCACGGCCTCCGACACCGCCCTCGCCAGCGACTGCGGCGCGTGCCCCTGCCCGCCGATGGCGGCGCCGGCCCGACCGGCCAGGGCGGCGCAGGACGCGGCCCGGTCGGGGTCGCGCGCCGCCACCAGCACCTCGGAGGCCCGCGCCTCGGCCAGGGCCAGCACCAGCGACCGCGACGCGCCCCCCGCCCCGAGGACGGTGCAGCGCCGGCCGGCCGGGTCGAAGGCGCTGTCCCGGCGCAGGGCGTCCACGAAACCGGCCCCGTCTGTGCTCTCCCCCTCGAGTTGGTCGCCGTCGTCGGTGCGCACCCAGCTGATCGTGTTGACGGCCCCCAGGCGCACGGCGGTCGGCCCCAGCCGGTCGAGCCGGTCGACCACGGCCGCCTTGTGCGGCATCGTCACCGACAGCCCCGCCAGGCCCAGGGTGCGCATCGCGTCCACGGCGGCCCCGGCGTGGCCGGCGCGCACGGCGAACGCGACGTACACCCAGTCCAGCCCGAGCGCGGCGAAGGCGGCGTTGTGCATCGCCGGCGACAACGAGTGACGAACCGGATCCCCGATGACCCCCGCAACCCGGGTCCGCGCGCTCGGCGCCCCGCCGCTCAGCAAAGCTTGGCTGCCCGGCACTGGGCCTGCAGCCCGGCGAAACCGGCCGTTGTCGAGGCGAAGCCGAGCCGGCCGTCAGGGCTCACCTCCACGAAGTAGAGGTAGTGGGTGCTCGGCGGCGAGGCGGCCGCCGAGAGGGACGGCACGCCGGGGTTCGCGATCGGCGTCGGGGGCAGGCCCTTGCGCGTGCGGGTGTTGTACGGGCTCGGCGCGTCGAGCTGGGCGACGGTCGGCACGGCCGTGGGGTCCTTGAGGCGCAGGTAATAGGTCTGGGTGGAATCGGCCCCGAGCGGCATGCCGGCGCGCAGCCGGTTGTACAGCACGCTCGCCACATCCCCCCGCTGGGCGGCGAACTTGGTCTCGCGCTCGACGATCGACGCCACCGTCACCACCTGGTACGCGGTGAGGTGGAGGCGGGCGGCGGCGGCGTCGAGGCCCAGCGCCGCAGCCTGCTCGTCGAAGGCGCCGATCATCTCCTCGAGGACGTCGGAGACGGTGTCGCCCTGGCGCACCTCGTAGGTGGCGGGAAAAAGGAGGCCCTCGAGGTCGTTGCTTCCCGCCGGCTCGTAGGGGCTGCGCACCTGTCCGTCCGATGCCGCCGCGAGGAAGGCCGCCGCAGACAGGTGCAGGCGCGGCAGGGCAGCCACCGCGTCGGCGATCTGGTGCAGGGTGTACCCCTCGGGGATCACCAGCCGGTCGGTGATGATGGGCGGGCCGGCCTCGAGCGCCCGCACCGCCGCGGCGTAGCTCGAGTTCCTGGGCAGGGAGTACGTGCCGGGGTACAGCGGCCCGTCCCCCTTGATCTTGACGTAGAGGGTGAAGAGGGTGCCGTCGTGGATCACCCCGGCGTGTGCCAGGAGCTGGCCGATGCGCGACGTGGAAGCCCCGGCGGGGATCTGCACCGTCACGTCACGGCCCCGTCGCCCGCCCGGGTCGATCTGACCCTTGGTCCACAAGAAGCCGGCCACGGCCAGCACGACCAGCGCCGCGACCACAGCGGCGAGGGCCACGAGCACCGGATGGTGCCGCCGGCGCCGGCCCCGACGGGGAGGGTCGGAGGCGGGCGGGGGCGAGCGGAGGGAGTAACCCGGGGGCAAGAGGTCCTCGTGGGGTTCGTTCACGGCCGCCCCGCTTCCGCCCTGCGGCGGTCCACCCACCCCTGCAGCATCACCGCTGCGGCGGCCTGGTCGATGACCCGCCGGTGGCGGCGGGTGGGGCGCCCGCCGGCGCGCAGGCCGGCGGCGGCGGCCACGGTGGTCAGCCGCTCGTCGGCCTCCTCGACCTCGACGGAAAGCTCGGCGCGGAGGGCGGCGATCTCCTCCCGTGCGGCGTCGGCGGCCGGTCCGGACCTGCCGGTGAGGGTGAGGGGCACGCCCACCACGACACCGACCGCGCCGTACTCGTCGACGATCGCCGCGAGCGCCCGCCGGTCGCCGGTCGCGTCGCCGGCTCGCTCGACGGTGGTGACGGGCGTGGCGACGGTCTGCCCGGAGTCGGTGACCGCGACTCCGATACGACGGGAGCCGAGGTCGACGCCGACCACCCGGCCCTTCGGGATCACGGGGCGGGCCGCCGGGTCATCGGCCGAGCTTGGCCCGGACCTGCTCGAGGGCCTCGTCGAGCCGGCTGGCGTCGCGCCCGCCGGCCAGCGCCTGCTCGGGGTTCCTGCCTCCGCCCCCGCCGCCCACCGTGCGCGCGGCGTCGGCGATGAGATCGGGGGCGCTCGGGGTGGCGCCCTTGCTCACCAGGGCGACAAGCGATGCCTTGCTCCCGTCGGGGCTGCCGCCGAGGACCACCGCCTGGAAGCTCCCCGCCTGGCGGACCTGGGCGGCGAGCTCGCGGAGCTGGTCCTGGCTGAGGCCGTCCGCACGGGCGACCACCCAGCCGTCGGTGGCGCCGTGGGCGATGGCGTGGGCCCGGTCGGCCAGGGCGGCCTGCTCCGCCGACCGGGCGCGGGCCTCGGCGTCGCGCAGGTCGGCGAGGCGCCGCTCCACCGCCGCGGTGAGCTCGTCGGGGCTGGCCCGCAGCAGCCCCGCCGCGTCGGCGATCTGCCGCTCCGCCTGGCGGAGCCGTGCCAGAGTGGCGGTGCCCGTGGTGGCCTCGATGCGGCGCAGGTTGGAGCCGATGGACCCCTCGGAGACGATCTGGAAGGGGCCGATCTGGCCGAGGCGGCTCACGTGGGTGCCGCCGCACAGCTCGGTGGACTCGGATCCGGCCCGCACCACCCGCACCTCGTCGCCGTACTTGTCCTCGAAGAACGCGATGGCGCCGAGGATCTCGGCGTCCTGCCGGCTCATCTGGGTGACGGTCACGTCCTCGTCGACGAGGACGCGGTCGTTGACGAGGTCCTCGACGCGCGAGATCTCCCCGGCGCTGAGCGGCCCGTAGTGCGTGAAGTCGAAGCGGAGCCGGTCGGGGGCGACGAGAGACCCCTGCTGCTTGACGTGCTCGCCGAGGACGGTCCGTAGCGCCCAGTGCAGCAGGTGGGTCCCGGTGTGGTTGCGGCGGATCGCGGCCCGCCGCTCGGCGTCGATCGATGCGGTGGCCGTCTGGCCGGCGTCGAGGTGCCCCTGCTCGAGGACCGCCAGGTGGCGGGTGAGGCCGGGCAGCGCGGCCGTGGTGTCCACGACCCGCGCGAGCCCGGTGTCGGTCTCGACGAAGCCCGTGTCGCCCACCTGTCCGCCACCCTCCGCGTAGAAGGGGGTCTCGTCGAGGAACACCTCGACCAGACGGTGCGAGGGGTCCGCGGGCGCGGCGGCGTCGAGCACGGCCAGCACCCGGGCCGTCGCCGTGTTGCTGGTGTAACCGAGGAAGCGCGTGGGGCCGCCGGCGTCGAGCAACGACCGGTAGGTGTCGAGGCGGTCCGGGTCCACGGCGGCTTGTCCTTTGCCCGCCTGCTTCGACTGCTCGCGCTGCTGGCGCATCGCCGCCGCGAAACCCTCCTCGTCGACGCCGGCGCCGCGCTCCGCGGCGATCTCGCGGGTGAGCTCGATCGGGAAGCCGTGGGTGTCGTGCAGGCGGAACGCCGCCTGGCCCGACACTGTCGTGGCGCCCTCGACGAGCTCCGCCTCGAGCATCGACAACCCGGCCCGCAGCGTCGCCCGGAAGCGGGCCTCCTCCCGCTCGGCGACGCCGACGAGGAACTCCTCGTCGCGCGCCAGCGCGGGGTAGGCCTCCCCCATCACGGCGACCGTCGAGCGGACCAGCTCGGGGGTGACGGGCTTGGTGACCCCCAGGGCGTAGGCCTGGCGAACCGCCCGGCGGATCAGCCGGCGCAGCACGTAGCCGCGGTCCTCGTTGCTCGGGAACACGCCGTCGCTCACCAGGAACGACATCGACCGGGCGTGGTCGGCCAGGATCCGCAAAGACACGTCCGTCTCGGGGTCCTCCCCGTAGGCGCGCCCCGTGAGCGACTCCGCCGTGGCGATGATGGGGCGCAGCACGTCGGTCTCCCAGATCGACGGCACATCCTGGAGGACCATCAGCACCCGCTCGAAGCCGGCGCCGGTGTCGATGTTGGGCTTGGGCAGCGGCGTCAGGGTGCCGTCGACCTGCCGGTCGAACTGCATGAACACCAGGTTCCAGATCTCGACGTAGCGCTCCTCGCCGCCCCCGCCGGCTGGGCCGCCCGCCGCCCCGAACGCCGGGCCCCGGTCGTAGTAGATCTCCGAGCAGGGCCCGCAGGGGCCGGTGTCGCCCATCTCCCAGAAGTTGTCGTCGCCCATCCGCTGGATGCGCCCCGCGGGCACGCCGACGGTGTCGCGCCAGATGGCGGCCGCCTCGTCGTCGTCGGTGTAGACGCTCACCCACAGCCGGTCCCCGTCGAGCTTGAAGGTGCTCGTGAGCAGCTCCCAGGCGAGGGGGATGGCCCCCTCCTTGAAGTAGTCGCCGAAGCTGAAGTTGCCGAGCATCTCGAAGAACGTCAGGTGGCGCGTGGTGCGCCCGACCAGGTCGATGTCGTCGTGCTTGCCGCGCACCCGGACGCACTTCTGGATGGTCGTGGCACGCGGGAAGGGCGGCCGTTCCTCGGCGAGGAAGTAGGGGATGAACTGGTTCATGCCGGCGTTCGTGAAGAGGGGCGCGCGGGGGTGGTGCGGGATCAGCCCCGCCGAGGCCACGGCGGTGTGGCCGTGGTCGACGAAATATTGCGTGAAGGCGCGACGAAGCGAGTTTGCGTCCATGTCTACCCGTCTAAGACTACTGACCGTGGGTGGCATGCCCGCGCCGGCGGGCTGTGGCGACGCCCGGCGGGAGGCCTGGGGGGTCTGAGGGCGATGCGGGGGCCGGAGGCGCCGGCGGGGTCGAGGGGTGGGGCCGGCGCGACCGGAGCTGGATAGGGGCGTGGGGGGCGCCGGCGGCGGCGCCGGGGGCGCCGGCGGGGGCGCC
>JAJYLA010000011.1 GCA_021788115.1 Actinomycetes bacterium
GTGGGCGGCCAGCCACCACGCCGCGGCCTTACGAAGGTCGGCGGCCAGCGACGGCCAGATCGGCGCGGCAGACACCCATGCGGGGCCGCCGGCTCGAGCCCCCCGCACGCTTCGCGCTCCCCCGCCGGTCACGGCCGCCCCGCCGGTCACGGCCGCCCCGCCGGTCACGGCCACCCCGCCAGTCACGGCCACCCCGCCGGTCACGGCCGCCCCGCCGGCGCCCGGCCCCGCCGACACGGCGCTCCAGCGGGTCCGGCCCCGCGGGCGCGCCGGGACCACCTGGAGCGTGACGTCGGAGGGGCGCGACGTCGGCGCGGGAGACGACCAACGCGACGGGCCGCCGCCTCCCTGGGCCGCCCACACCGACCGGAGGACCCCCGCGGCGCCGAGAGCGTCGAGCAGCACCTCCAGGGCGCCCAGCCATTCCCCCGGCGCCGGCCGCTCCGCCGGGGCCGCGACGCTCAGGCCCCGCCGGCAGAGGTCCCACACCGGGGCGTCGGGACCCAGGCGGGGTTCGCCGAAGAGGGCGGGGGGCACCGGGAAGTCCACGGTGACGGGGGCTCCGGCGCGCTGGCGGGCCTGTATCGGGAAGTTGGCGGCGCCCACCACCCGGAGGAAGATCAGCGCCAGCGAGTACCGGTCGGACTCCACGCCCGGGTTCGCCCCGGGCGCCACCGCCGGATCGTCCCAGTTCGGGGTGGTCGCCCGACGCCGGACCGCCCCCCCGCCGTTGACGCCGGCGCGGAAGTACTGCTCGCAGTTGTCGCAGTCGATCACGAACACCTCAGGCCCCCGGGCCAGCGACCACAGCACGTTCTTGGCCGACAGGTCGCCGTGCCCGACCGGAGCGGACCCCGATTCGAACGCCTCGAGCAGCCGGGCGAGGGCGTAGACGACCCCGATGCGCTCGGCGCTCACCGCCGGCGGCAGCGACAGCCCGTACGCCATCTGCCGGTACGCGGGGTCGGCGGTGAGGTAGCTCAGCGTCGCGAGGCGCGTCGTGCCGTCGCGATGGCGCACCGAGAACCGCCGCGGCGCCCGCGGGACGAGAACGCCGGCGGTGGCACCCGCCGGAGACGAGCCCCCGACGACGGCCGCGGCCGGCCAGGCGGTCGACGCCCGCACGCGGCCGGCCAGATGGGCGTCGGCGATCCTCTCCGGCCAGGACACGAGCTCCTCCAGGGGGCGGCGCGGGAGAGGATGCCGGTAGGACTTGAACACCAGGTGAGGCTGGAGCGGCAACTCGAACACCCGCCCCTCGCCGCCCTCGGCCAGCAGCTCCCCGACGCGCATCTCGTCGAAGCGGACCACCGGCCCAGGGGCCCGCGGTGGCGGGCCGGCCGCCACCCGCGGCGGCACGGCCGTCACGTAGCGGACACCCCGAGCAGGGAGCCGACGCCGTAGGTGACGGCCGCGGCGACGGTGGCGACGGCCAGCTGGCGCAGGGCCGAGCGGACGATGCCGCGTGCGGCGAACGTGCCGATGAGGGCGCCCAGCAGCAGCGCCGCGACCGCGCCGATGATCACCGACGCGACCACCCCGGCGCCGCCGTGCACGAAGAACCACGGGAACAGCGGCAGGATCGCCCCGACGGAGAACGCCAGGAACGACACGGCGCTCGCCCGGCTGGCCGCCCCTCTCGCCTCGGGGTTGATGCCCAGTTCGAGGCGGGCGTGGGTGTCGAGGGCGACCTTGGCGTCCAGGGACAGGATCCGGGCGACGGTGTCTGCGTCGTCGGCGGGCACGCCCCGGGCGCGGTACATGGCGGCCAGCTCCCGCCGCTCGGCGTCGGGGTCGTCGGCCAGCTCCTGGCGCTCGACCTGCAGCTCCCTCTGCACCATCTCGTGCTGGGCCCGCACGGAGATGAGCTCCCCCGCCGCCATGGAGAAGGCGCCGGCGAGCAGCCCAGCCACGCCCGCCAAACGCACCGTCGAGGGGCTGGCGGACGCCCCGGCGACCCCGAGAACCAGCGACACGTTGGTGAGCAGCCCGTCGCCGGCGCCCAGCACCGCCGCACGCCACGTCCCGCCCTCGACGTCCCGGTGGCGGCTTGTGTTGCCCGGCGGCCGGCCCCCGAACCAGTAGCGGGCGATCCCTACAAGTCCGGGGCGGTCTGTCACTGGAGTCATCGCCCCCAGCGTACGGCGGGACCGGCAGGAGTCCCGGCCGGCGTCGACGACAGGACCGGCAGCATCCCTGTCCTCCGGCGGCATGGTCAGACGATCGCCGTCTCGTGCCCGGCCCAGTACCGGTCCCGCAGGAGCCTCTTGTACAGCTTGCCGGTCGGCAGTCGGGGCAGCTCGTCGACGAAGTCCACCGACCGCGGGCACTTGAAGTGCGCGAGGCGCGCCCGTGTGAACGCGATGAGCTCCGCGGCGAGCTTCGGCCCGGCGTCCGCGGGGTCGGCCGGCTGCACCACCGCCTTGACCTCCTCGCCGAGGTCCTCGTTGGGCACGCCGATCACGGCGACGTCAAGCACGGCGGGGTGCGTGGCGAGCAGGTTCTCCGCCTCCTGGGGATAGATGTTGACCCCGCCGGAGATGATCATGTACGTCTTGCGGTCCGTCAGGTACAGGTAGCCGTCGGCGTCGAGATGACCGACGTCGTCGATCGTGCTCGCAGTGCCGTCCGGGGTGCGCGACTCCATGGTGGCGGAGGGGTCGTCGAAATACTCGAAGTTGGTGGCCCCCTCGAACCAGATAGTTCCGTCCACGCCGGTCGGGCAGGGGACTCCCTGCTCGTCGAGGATCAGCACCCGGCCGAGCACGGCCCGTCCCACCGTGCCGGGATGGGCGAGCCACTCGTGCGAGTCGCAGAAGGTCATGCCGTTCGCCTCCGTCGCCGCGTAGTACTCGGTGACGATCGGGCCCAGCCAGTCGATCATCTGGCGCTTCACCGGCACGGGGCAGGGCGCCGCGGCGTGGACGACCCTCTCGAGGGACGACAGGTCGTACGCGGCGCGCACCTCGGCGGGCAGGCGTAGCAGCCGGGTGAACATCGTGGGCACCATCTGGCAGGTGGTGACGCGGTGGCGTGCGACCGTCGCCAACCACTGCTCGGGGTCGAAGTGCTCCATCACGACGGTGGTCGCACCCAGGCGGATCGACGCGGAGACGCTCGCCTGCGGTGCGGAGTGGTAGAGGGGGGCGGGGTTGAGATACACCATGCCTTCGCGCAGGCCCCACACGTGGCGGATGAACTCCAGGACCGGCAGCGGATCGGACGGCGTCGAGTCCGGGAGCGGTCGCACGATCCCCTTGGGCCTGCCGGTCGTGCCCGAGGAGTACAGCATGGCGGCGCCCAGGGACTCGCCGTCGACCGGCTCGGAGGGCCACCGGGCCGTGGCCTCCTCGTAGGGTTCCCAGCGTCCGTCGGGGGCGTCGAGGCCGACCATCAGCAGCCGCTCGAGATCCGGGCAGCCGAGCGCGGCCGCGGTCGCCACGTCGCGCTTGGCGACCGAGCTGAAGAACACCCGGGCGCGCGAGTTCGCAAGGATGTAGGCGACCTCGTCCGCGGAGAGGTAGGCGTTGATGAGCGTGTAGTACAGGCCGGTCCGCTCGGCCGCGCCCTCGATCTCCAGCATCCGGGGATGGTTCTCCATCAGCACGGCGATGTGGTCGCCCTGCCCGAGCCCGGCGTCGCGCAGGAGGTGCGCCAGGCGGTTGCAGCGTCGCTCGTACTCGGCGTAGGTGACGGTCTCGCCGGAGCCGGCCATGATGATGGCAGGCTTGTCCGGGTTCTCGGCGGCGTGCCGGCCTGGGTACACAGTCCCCCCTGATCGCTCGTGGCGCGGCCGGGCCCAACAGTAGCCACCCGGCGGGAGGCCGGCCCGGAGGCGGCGCCCGGCGCGCACGCCGGGCCGTTCCGGTGGTCCGCGGAAGCTCGCCGTAATATGCGCCGGTGCCCACCTCCGCCCCGGCCCGCGAGTTCCCGGCGCTGGGCAGCTCGGCGGACACGGCCGCGGAGTCCTTCGCCCACAACGAGGCCGCGCACCGCGACCTGGTGCGGGAGCTGCGGGCGCGGCTGCGGGCGGTGTCCCTCGGCGGGCCCGCCCGCGCCCGGGAGCGCCACGTGGCACGCGGCAAGCTCCTGCCGCGCGAGCGCGTGGAGCACCTGGTCGACCCCGGGTCGCCGTTCCTCGAGCTGTCGCCGCTCGCGGCCGGCGGGATGTACGACGACGAGTGCCCGGGGGCGGGGGTGATCACCGGCGTCGGGGTGGTCAGCGGCCGGCGCTGTTTGATCGTCGCCAACGACGCCACCGTCAAAGGCGGGACCTACTACCCGATGACCGTGAAGAAGCACCTGCGCGCCCAGGACGTCGCCCGCGACAACCGGCTGCCGTGCATCTACCTGGTGGACTCCGGCGGCGCATACCTCCCCGCCCAGGACGAGGTGTTCCCGGACCGGGACCACTTCGGGCGGATCTTCTACAACCAGGCGAACCTCTCGGCCGCGGGAATCCCCCAGATCGCTGCGGTGCTCGGATCCTGCACGGCGGGCGGGGCGTACGTCCCGGCGATGAGCGACCAGGCGGTCATCGTCGCGAACCAGGGCACCATCTTCCTCGGGGGCCCTCCCCTCGTGAAGGCGGCAACCGGGGAGGTGGTCTCCGCCGAGGAGCTGGGCGGGGGTGACCTCCACGCCCGCCGCTCGGGGGTGACGGACCACCTGGCCGCCGACGACCGCCAGGCACTGGCGATGGTGCGCGCCATCGTCGCCACCCTCGGGGAGGCGCCGGCGCCCCCGTGGACGGTGATCCCGCCCGAGGAGCCGGCGGTCGACGCGGGCCAGCTCTACGGGGTGGTCCCCGTCGACCCGCGCATCCCCTACGACGTCCGCGAGGTCATCGCCCGCCTGGTGGACGCCAGCCGCTTCCTCGAGTTCAAGGCGGAGTACGGCCCGACGCTGGTGACCGGCTTCGCCCACATCTGGGGGCACCCGGTGGGGATCGTCGCCAACAACGGGGTGCTCTTCAGCGAGTCGGCGCTCAAAGGGGCCCACTTCGTCGAGCTGTGCGACCAGCGGGCGATCCCCCTGGTGTTCCTCCAGAACATCAGCGGTTTCATGGTCGGCCGCGACTACGAGGCAGGCGGGATCGCCAAGCACGGGGCCAAGATGGTGACGGCGGTCGCCTGCGCCCGGGTGCCGAAGCTCACGGTGATCGTGGGAGGGAGCTTCGGAGCCGGCAACTACTCGATGTGCGGTCGGGCCTACGGTCCTCGCTTCGTGTGGATGTGGCCGAACGCGCGGATCTCGGTGATGGGCGGCGAGCAGGCGGCCTCGGTGCTCGCCACCGTCGCCGACCGGGAGGGCACCTGGGGCGACGCCGAGGCCGAGGCGTTCAAGGCACCCATCCGCGAGCAGTACGAGCGGCAGGGCAACCCCTACTACGCGACGGCGCGCCTGTGGGACGACGGTGTGATCGATCCCGCCGACACCCGCCGTGTGCTGGGCCTGGCGCTGGCCACCACGGGCGACGCACCCCTGGCACCGTCCCGCTTCGGCGTGTTCCGGATGTGAGGGCTCGACGGTAGCCGTGTTCGAGTCCGTCCTGGTGGCCAACCGTGGGGAGATCGCCCTGCGCGTCATGCGCACCCTCCGATCGCTCGGCCTGCGAAGCGTCGCCGTCTTCACCGACCCCGACCGCGACGCGCCGCACGTGCGCGCCGCCGACTCGGCCGTGCACCTCGGGCCGGCGCGCGCCTACCTGGACGTCGAGCGTGTCATCGACGCGGCGCGCCGGGCCGGCGCCGAGGCGGTGCACCCCGGCTACGGGTTCCTCGCGGAGAATCCCGCCCTGGCCCGTGCCTGCGCCGCGGCGGGCATCGTCTTCGTCGGCCCGCCGGCGCAGGCCATCGAGGTGATGGGCGACAAGATCAACGCCAAGCGCACCGTTGCCGCGGCCGGTGTCCCCGTCGTCCCCGGGCGCGACGAGCCGGGCATGTCCGACGAGGAGCTCGCGGCCGCCGCCCTGGAGATAGGGCTTCCCGTGCTGCTCAAGCCCTCCGCGGGGGGTGGCGGCAAGGGCATGCGCCGGGTGGACGAGCCGTCGGAGCTGGCACGGCAGATCGCCGCGGCCCGCCGCGAGGCGGCCGGCGCCTTCGGCGACGCGACGCTCCTCGTCGAGCGGCTCGTCTCGCGGCCCCGCCACATCGAGGTCCAGGTCCTCGCCGACCGCTTCGGGGCCACCGTGTCCCTCGGCGAGCGCGAGTGCAGCCTTCAACGCCGCCACCAGAAGATCGTCGAGGAGGCGCCTTCGCCGCTCCTCGACGACGCGGCACGCGCCGCCATGGGGGCCAGCGCCGTCGCCGCCGCCCGGGCGTGCGGCTACGTGGGGGCGGGTACCGTGGAGTTCCTGGTGCCCGGCGACCGGCCCGCCGAGCACTTCTTCATGGAGATGAACACCCGCCTCCAGGTGGAGCACCCCGTCACCGAGATGGTGCTCGGTATCGACCTGGTGGAGTGGCAGCTGCGGGTCGCCGCGGGCGAGCGCCTGGGCGCCGAGAGCCTCGCCAGGCCGCGCGGCCACGCCGTCGAGGCGCGCGTCTACGCCGAGGACCCCGCCCGCGGTTTCCTTCCCGCGTCGGGCACCGTTCTCGGTTTGCGGGGTGCGCTCGACCCCGCGGGCGCAGGACGGAGCCCCCACCTCCGGGTCGAGGAGGCCCTCCGGGTGGGGATGACCGTCGGTACCGCCTACGACCCGATGCTGGCGAAGGTGATCGCCTGGGGCACCGACCGCCCCGAGGCGCTCGCCCGCCTCGCGTCCGCCCTCCGTGAGTGCGCCGTGCTCGGCCTCACGACCAACGTCGGCTTCCTGCGGCGTCTCCTCGAGCACCCCGACGTGGCGGCGGGGCGTCTCGACACCGGGCTCGTGGAGCAGGCCGCCCCGCAGCTGGCCGCACCGGCGTCCCCGCCGGAGGACGTGCTGGTCGCCGCGGCGCTCCTGGAGGCCCTCGCTCCCGAGGGCCCGCCGGAGCAGGCCCCCCCCGGCCCGTGGGACACCGGGGACTCCTGGCGGGTCGGTGGGCCGGTACCCCGCCGCAGCCGCTGGAGGGCCGGCGCCGGGCTGGTGGAGGTCACCGTCCATGGCGCCGGGACCGGAGGCGCCCTCGGGCGCGGGCAGGGCCGGGTCCGTGTCGCGGACGGTCCCGAGCGGAGCGCGGGGGCGGTCCGCGAGGGCGACACCCTGGTCGTCGACATCGAGGGGGTCAGCCGCCGCTGGGCGTGGGCGACCGAAGGAGACACCGTCTGGCTGGCGGCGGGCGGCGACGCCTGGGGGCTCACGCTGTGGCGGGAGACCATCGACCACGCCGGCCCCGCCCCGGCGGGAGATGGCCCGGTCACCTCCCCCATGCCCGGCACGGTGCTCAGCGTCCACGTGGCCGTCGGCGACACCGTCCAGGCGGGCCAGGTGGTCGCCGCCGTGGAGGCGATGAAGATGGAGCACACCATCGTCGCCCCCCTCGACGGGACCGTGACCCACGTCCTGGTCGAGCCGGGCGACTCGGTCCGCCTGGACCAGGCCCTCGCCGTGATCACCGAGGAGGGGCGGCCCCGGCGTGCGTGACCCGAGCGTCCACCGCCGGCCGGGTCTCCCCGAGCGGGTGACCATCTGGGAGGTCGGTCCCCGCGACGGCCTCCAGAACGAGCCGGCCGTCGTTCCCACCGACGTCAAGGCGTCGTTCATCGGCCGGCTGGTGGCCGCCGGCCTGAGAACCGTGGAGGCGACCAGCTTCGTCTCGCCCCGATGGGTCCCGCAGCTCGGCGACGCCGACGCCCTCTTCCGGGCGCTGCCCGCCGTCGAGGGCGTCGCGTACCCCGTGCTGGTGCCCAACCTCGCCGGCCTCGAGCGCGCCCAGGCGGCCGGTGCCCGGCACGTGGCGGTGTTCGCCAGCGCCACCGAGTCCTTCGCCCGCCGCAACCTCAACCGCGGCGTCGAGGAGTCGCTCGCCATGTTCGCCCCGGTGGTCGCCTCGGCCCGCAGCGCCGGGATGGAGGTGCGGGGGTACCTGTCCATGTGCTTCGGCGACCCCTGGGAAGGGCCCGTCCCCCCCGAGCAGGTGGTGGGCGTGGCGCTGCGCCTGCTCGAACAGGGCTGCGGTCAGATCAGCCTGGGCGACACCATCGGCGTCGCCACGCCCGGACACGTAACGGAGCTGCTCGCCGCGCTGGACCGCGCCGGTGTCGCCGCCGGGGCGGTGGCGGTCCACTTCCACGACACCTACGGCCAGGCGCTCGCCAACACGCTCGCGGCGCTCGAGGCCGGAGTCGCCACCGTCGACGCGTCCGCGGGCGGGCTGGGGGGCTGCCCCTTCGCCCGGAGCGCCACCGGGAACCTCGCCACCGAGGACCTGGTGTGGATGCTGCACGGGCTCGGCATCCAGACCGGCGTCGACCTGGACGCCCTGGTGGCGGCCAGCACGTGGATGGCGCAGAAGCTCGGCCGTCCCAGCCCGTCCAGGGTCGTCCGTGCGCTGGCCGGCACCCGGACCGGCGGGGCCGGGGACGCCGGCGGGGCCGGGGACGCCGGCGGCGCGGGGGAAGCCAGCAGGGCCGAAGCAGCCGAGGAGGAGGAGCTATGAGCACGTCGCTGTCCCCCGAGCAGGAAGAGCTGCGCGCCACCGTCGAGCGCTTCGCCCGCAACGAGGTGGCCCCGGTGATCGCCAAGCTCTACGAGCAGGAGGAGTTCCCCTACGACATCGTGGCGGCAATGGGGCGCATGGGTCTCTTCGGGCTGCCGTTCCCCGAGGAGTACGGCGGCATGGGCGGCGACTACTTCGCCTTCTGCCTGGCGCTCGAGGAGCTCGCCCGGGTCGACTCGTCGGTGGCGATCACGCTGGAGGCGGGGGTGAGCCTCGGCGCCATGCCGATCTTCCGCTTCGGCACCGAGGAACAGAAGCGGGAGTGGCTCCCCCGCCTGTGCGCCGGCACGATGCTCGGCGCGTTCGGCCTCACCGAGCCGGGCGGCGGCTCGGACGCCGGCGCCACCCGCACCACCGCCCACCGGGACGGCGACGAGTGGGTGCTCAACGGCACCAAGGCGTTCATCACCAACTCCGGCACCGAGATCACCGGCCTCGTGACGGCGACAGCGGTGACCGGCCGCGACCACGAGGGCCGGCCGCGGATCTCCTCCATCATCGTCCCCGCCGGCACCCCGGGGCTCACCGTCGCGAAGAAGTACTCCAAGGTGGGCTGGTCCTCCTCGGACACCCACGAGCTCGCCTTCGACGACTGCCGGGTGCCCGCCGCCAACCTCCTCGGGGAGGAGGGGCGCGGCTACGCGCAGTTCCTGCGCATCCTCGACGAGGGTCGCGTCGCGGTCGCCGCCATGTCGGTGGGGCTGGCGCAAGGATGCGTGGACGAGTCCCTGCGCTACATGGGCGAGCGCGAGGCGTTCGGCCGCCGCATCGGCGAGTACCAGGCGCTCCAGTTCAAGCTCGCCGACATGGAGGCCCGCACCCACGTGGCGCGCCTGGCCTGGCGGGACGCCGCGGCCCGGCTCACCGAGGGCCGTCCTTTCAAAAAAGAGGCAGCCGTCGCCAAGCTGGTCGCCTCCGACGCCGCCATGGTCAACGCGCGGGAAGCCACCCAGATCTTCGGCGGCTACGGGTTCATGAACGACAGTCCCGTGGGGCGCTTCTACCGGGACGCCAAGATCCTCGAGATCGGCGAGGGCACGTCCGAAGTGCAGCGCATGGTCATCGCCCAGGCGATGGGGCTGCCCCGCCCGCACTGACCGGCGAGGCCGGCCGTTCCTGGCGGCCGGGAGCGGGTAAGCCCCCGGGACGACCAGCGGACGGCAGCGAGGGGGACGAGCTCGTGGCTCAGACGGTCAGGGATGTCATGACATCGAATCCCATCGCCCTCGACGCGTGGGCGACGGCGCAGGAGGCCGCCGGGGCCGGCCGGCTAGCGTCCCCCCCGGCGGTCCGCCTTCTCCACGAAGGCCACGAGGGCTTCCCGGACCGTGTCGGGGTGCTCGAGGTGCGGGGAGTGGCCGCAGTCGGCGAGGAGCAGCTCCTCGAATCGACCCCCGGCGTCCTTGCCCCGCTCGAGCACTGCCCGCAGCTGGGAGACCATCGGCTGGGGCGGGAACTCGGGGCCCGGCCAGCCGGGCAGCACCCCCGTCTGGCCGAGGTAGCCGGGGTCAGAGCGGGACCGGTCCGAGACGATCGCGTCGTCGGCGCCGTGCACCCACAGCACCGGCCGCTCGCGCACGACGTCCGAGAAGCCCGACAGGTCGACGTAGCGGGGCGACATCGCGTTGGCGGAGCCGCGTCGCCCCGGTGCGACACCGGGCCAGTGCGGCGAGGTCTCGACGGTGCCGGGATAGCTGTCGTCGCCCACGGCGGTGCGCAGGAACTCGGTGACGTAGACCTCTTCTCGGTCGGGGGCCGGTACGAAAGGGGGCTTGTAGTAGAGGGTCCGCATCACCGTTCGAGCGGCGAAGCGGTCGTCGCCGCGGTCACCCTCGCGCAGCTTCTCCAGAAGTGCGGGGTTGACGATCCCCGCCCCGGAGCCGGCCGCGTCCTCGTAGCAGAGGGCCCCCTCGACGTCCCTGGTGCCGCAGAACCCGTAGGGCGACATGCTGGCGAGCAGGACCACCGACGCCACCCGCTCCCGGTGGTCGAGGGCGTACTGCATGACCACCCCGCCGCCGAGGGACCAGCCGACCAGGTGGACCTCCCCCCCGCCGAGCCCGAGGGCGGGGTCGTCGAGGAGGGCGGCGAGGTCGTCGGAGAAGGCCCGCATGCCGCGAGTCGCGTCGACTGGGTCGGGGGCCGAGCGCCCGTAGCCGCGCATGTCCGGCGCCAGGCAGCACCAGCTCCCGGGGAGCACGCGCATCAGCTCCTCGTAGAACCGTGACGAACTGAGATTCCCGTGTACCAGTACGACGACGGGCCCGTCGCCGACCCGCCCGCGGCGCAGCAGGCAGGCGGCCGTCCTCGGTGTCGTGACCTCCAGGGCCTCGATGCCGTCGAGCAGCGGCTCGCCGCCCTGCGGCCCGTCCCGCGAGGCGGCTGCGGCTCCGGAGGGCTTCGGATCTGTCATGGCGACCTTCCTGCAGCCCGCCGGCCGGGCCGCCCGAGATGCTACCGGGAGGCACCCCGGCCCCCTACGCGAGGCGCGACCGGCCCCTAGCCCGGGGTGGGGCCCCTCCGGGACCTTCGCCTTGCGAGCTGGTGTCCCCCGAGCGGGAATCAACGGTGCCCAGGGGGCGCCGGCCGGGCCCGCCGGCCGGGCCCGCCGGCCGGGCGCCGGCGTCATCCGCCGGCCATCGCCCCCACCACGATGAACGGCTCGACGCCGGCGAGGACGGGGGCGGGCAGCGTGGCGCCGGCCCCGGCGTGGGAGACGTCCTCGCCGCACGCGAAGAACCGGACGAACGGCCGCCGCTGCAGGGTCGCGCCGTCTCGGATGGTGCCGCGGAGCACGGGGTGGATCGCCTCCAGGGCATCGAGCAGCGCCTCCTGGGTCGCCGCCCCCTCGAGGCTGAGCTCCACCTCCTTCGCCACCCCGGCGAGGCTGCGCAGGTGCGCGGGCAGCACGACCCGGATCACGGGAGGGTCTGCGCCTCGACGGAGAGCACCCTCGGCAGGTCGCGCACGATGGGCGCCCAGCTGTCGCCGGCGTCGCGGGAGGCGTAGACCTGACCCCCTGTCGTCCCGAAGTACACGCCGCAGGGGTCCAGCGAATCGACGGCCATCGCGTCGCGCAGGACGTTGAGGTAGCAGTCCCGCTGGGGGAGGCCCTCGCTCAGCGGCTGCCACTCGCCTCCCCCGGTGCGGCTGCGGTACACGCGCAGCCTGCCGTCGGGCGGGTAGTGCAGCGAGTCGCTGGTGATCGGCACGACGTAGACCGTCTGGGGCTCGTGGGCGTGCACGTCGATGGCGAAGCCGAAGTCGCTGGGCAGGTCCCCGCTGATCTCGTACCACGAGGCGCCGAAGTCGTCGCTGCGCATGACGTCCCAGTGCTTCTGCATGAAGAGCACGTCCGGCCTGTCGGGGTGCATGGCGACGTGGTGGACGCAGTGGCCGACCTCCGCCTCGGCATCGGGGATGCCCTCGGAGCGCAGCCCCCGGTTCGCCGGCTCCCACGTGTCGCCGCCGTCCAGGGTCCGGAAGACGCCGGCGGCGGAGATCGCCACCAGCATCCGGGCCGGGTCGGCGGGGTCGAGGATCACGGAGTGCAGGCACATCCCCCCGGCGCCGGGCTGCCACGCCGGCCCCGACCCGTGGCCGCGTAGCCCGGGCAGTTCCTTCCATCCGGCGCCGCCGTCGAGAGACTGGAACAGCGCGGCGTCCTCCACGCCGGCGAACACCGCGTCACGGTCGGTGGGCGACGGCTCGAAGTGCCAGACCCGGGCGAACTCCCAGGGGTGCGGCGTCCCGTCGTACCACTGGTGCGTGCCTGCCACGCCGTCGTAGCGGAAATCGTTGCCGACCGGCTGCCACGTCAACCCCCCGTCGTCGGAGCGCTGGACCTGCTGGCCGAACCAGCCCGTCGACTGAGACGCGTAGATCCGGTCCGGATCCGCCGGAGAGGCCGTGACGTGGTAGATCTCCCAGCCGCCGAACAGCGGACCGGTCACCGTCCAGTCCGAGCGGATCCCGTCCGACGCCAGGATGAACGCCCCTTTGCACGTGCCCACCAGCACCCGTACGCGGCTCATGGTCTCGTCCTCCCTCCTCGGGGCCGCGGCGCGGGGCCCCACGAGGTATGACGTCCGGGCGGCGGCGATCTCATCGCCCGAGCCGGCGCCGGGACCCGCGGGGGGAGCCCTCTAGGCTGGCACCGTGGTGCGCCGTCACGTCTGGGTGAGCGGCCGCGTGCAGGGTGTGGCCTTCCGCCACGCCTGCGCGGAGCGGGCTCGGGTCGCCGGCGTGAGCGGCTGGGTTCGCAACACCGCCGACGGCCGCGTCGAAGCGGTCTTCGAGGGAAGCGAGGAGGCGGTCGAGTCCCTCGTTGCCTGGTGCCGGACGGGCCCCGCCCTGGCGCGGGTCCTCGACGTCGCGGCGGCCGCCGAGCCGCCCGAGCACCTCGCCGGCTTCTCGGTCCGCGCCTAGAGGGTGAGGGCCGCCACGGCCTCCACGATCGCGGCGGCCAGGTCCCGGCGGCACACGACCAGGTCCGGGACGTAGGGGCGGCTCTGGTTGTACTCGAGGGGCTTGCCGTCGAGGCGCGAGGCGTGCAGGCCGCCGGCGAGGGCGACCCCGACGGGCGCCGCGGAATCCCACTCCCACTGGCCGCCGGCGTGGACGTAGGCGTCGGCCTCGCCGCGCAGCACCGCCATCGCCTTGGCCCCGGCGGATCCCATCGGGGCCACGACGGCGTCGAGGCGGCGGGCGAGGGCGCCGGCGAACGCCGGCGGGCGGGTGTCGCTCACGAGGATGACCGGGCGGCGCCGCGGAACCGGGGTGGGCGCGGCCGCGGGGGTGACGCCGTCGCTGGAGTACACCATCCCGAGAGCCGGCTCGGCGACCGCCGCTGCGGTGATCCCCTCCCCGCGCTCCCACAGCGCCACGTGCACGGCCCAATCCCGCCGGCCCGGCATCGTGAACTCCCGTGTCCCGTCCAGAGGGTCCACGATCCACACGCGGGCGGCCGTGGCACGCCCGGGGTCGTCGGCGGACTCCTCGGACAGGACGGCGTCTCCGGGCCGCTGCTCGGCGAGTGCCGCGAGGATCAGGTCGTTGGACTCACGGTCGCCGCGCCGGCCCAGCTCCGCCGGGTCGCTCAACCCGGGCTCGGAGCCGGGACCGGACCCTGCGCCGCCGTCCCGGATCGCCAGCAGGAGGTCGCCCGCCCGCCCGGCCAGGCTGGCGGCGAGGCGGGCGTCGGCGCTCACGGGCCGGCCGCGCCGGTGTCCTCGGGCGGCGGGGCGGCGGGGCCGTCGCCGGGGCCCTCGAGGTGCAGGAGCACCCAGTCGGCCATGGCGGAGGGGCTGCCGTGGCCGGGGCGCAGCACGAGGTCGGGCTGCTCGGGCGGCTCGTAGGGGTCGTCGACGCCGGTGAAGCCGGTGATCTCGCCGGCCCGGGCCCGTGCGTACATGCCCTTCGGGTCGCGGGCCTCGCACACGTCGAGCGGGGTGTCGACGAACACCTCCACGAAGCGAAGCCCCGCCTCCTCGTGCATGGCCCGCACCCGTGCGCGATCTGCGCGGTAGGGGCTGACGAGAGACACGACCGCCACCACGCCGGCGTCGGCGAACAGCCTGGCGACCTCCCCGACCCGCCGCACGTTCTCGCCGCGGTCGGCGGCGCTGAAGCCGAGGTCGGCGTTGAGGCCGTGGCGGAGGTTGTCGCCGTCGAGGAGGTAGGCCGGACGGCCGGCGGCGACCAGCCGGCGCTCGACCTCGACTGCCACGGTCGACTTGCCCGAGCCGGACAGCCCCGTGAGCCACACGGTCAATCCCTGGGTCGGCCTCTGCCGGCGCTCGACGGCGTTGGCGTGCCAGACCACGTTGGTCAGGTTCGCCTGCTCCGCGCCGACGATCATGCCGGCGCCGACGGTGTCGTTGGTCGCCGGGTCGATAACGATGAAGCTTCCCGTGGCCCGGTTGCGCCTGTAGGGATCGAACATGAGCGGGGTCTGGGCGCGCAGGCGCACCCGCCCTATCTCGTTGAGCGTCAGCGAGCCCGCAGACCCGTCCCGGTGCAGGGTATTGACGTTGAGCCGGTAGTCGAGGTGCTCCGCCTTGGCCATCACCGAGCGGGTGGTGTGCCGAAGCCTGTAGCGGGCGCCGACGGTCAGCGGCGACTGATCGGAAAACCAGCAGACCATCGCGTCCACGTCCTGGCCGACCAGCGGCCTGTTGTGCGGCCGGCAGATCATGTCGCCGCGGGCGATGTCGAGGTGGTCGGTGAGCGTCAGGGAGATCGCCTGAGGGGGGAACGCCTCCTCCAGCGGCTCGCCCCCGGGGCCGCGCACCTCCTCGATCCTCGAGGTGAAGCCCGAGGGCAGCACCACCACCTCGTCGCCGGCCTTGATCACCCCGCCGGCGACCGTACCGGCGTAACCCCGGTAGTCGTGGAGGTCCGCGTCGGTGCCGCTCTGGGGACGGATCACGTACTGGACCGGGAACCGGGTGTCGATCAGGTTGCGGTCCGAGGCGATGTGCACCTCCTCCAGGTGGTGCAGCAGCGGGGTCCCTTCGTACCAGGGGGAGTTGGCGCTGCGCTGCACGACGTTGTCGCCGTGCAGCGCCGAGATGGGCAGGAAGGTCACGTCGTGCACCTCGAGCTTCATGGCGAAGCGCCGGAACTCGTCGCGGATCTCCTCGAAACGCTCCTGCGACCAGTCGACGAGGTCCATCTTGTTGACGCACACCACCAGGTGGGGGATGCCGAGCAGGGTGGCGATGAACGCGTGCCGGCGCGACTGTTCGAGGACACCGTTGCGTGCGTCGATGAGGACCAGCGCCAGGTCCGCCGTCGAGGCACCCGTGACCATGTTGCGCGTGTACTGGATGTGGCCGGGTGTGTCGGCGATGATGAACTTCCTGCGGGGTGTCGCGA
This sequence comes from Actinomycetes bacterium, assembly GCA_021788115.1. GTDB lineage: Bacteria > Actinomycetota > Acidimicrobiia > Acidimicrobiales > Palsa-688 > JAJYLA01. Next base: position 15,522 of record JAJYLA010000011.1, read on the forward strand.
AGTACCGGTACGCGACATCGATGGTGATGCCCTGCTCCCGCTCCGCCCGCAGACCGTCGGTCAGGAGCGCCAGGTTGGTCTGGCTGTCCCCTCGCTCCCGGCTCGTGCGCTCCACCGCCTCGAGCTGGTCCACGAAGATGGACTTCGAGTCGTAGAGGAGCCGCCCGATCAGCGTGGACTTGCCGTCGTCGACGCTGCCGGCGGTGGCGAGGCGCAGCAGCTCCGGCATCAGAAGTACCCCTCCTTCTTGCGATCCTCCATGCCGGCTTCGGAGATGCGGTCGTCGGCGCGGGTGGCTCCCCGCTCGGTCATGCGGGAGGCTGCCACCTCGGCGACGACCTGCTCCGGCGTCGCGGCCGCCGACTCGACGCAGCCCGTGCAGGTGGCGTCCCCGACGGTCCGGAACCGCACCGACGCCTCGAAGGGTTCCTCCCCCTCCGCCAGGGTCACGTACGGCGACACAGCGAGCAGCATCCCGTCGCGCTCGAAGACCCTGCGCCGGTGCGAGAAGTACAGCGGGGGGATCTCGATGGCCTCCTCGAGCACGTACTGCCAAATGTCGAGCTCGGTCCAGTTCGACAGCGGGAACACGCGGATGTGCTCCCCGCGGCGGTGGTCGCCGTTGTAGAGGTTCCACAACTCGGGGCGCTGGTTGCGCGGATCCCACTGGCCGAACTCGTCGCGGAAGCTGTACACCCGCTCCTTGGCCCGCGCCTTGTCCTCGTCGCGGCGGGCGCCGCCGAAGACCGCGTCGAAGCGGTTCCCGGCGATCGCACGAAGCAGCGTCACGCTCTGCAGCCTGTTGCGGCTCGCGCGCGGGCCGGCCTCCTCGACCGCCCTGCCCGCGTCGATGTCGTCCTGGACGCGCGCCACGATCAGCCGTACCCCCATCCGCTCCACCGTCGCATCACGAAAGGCGATCACCTCGTCGAGGTTGTGGCCGGTGTCGACGTGCATCACCGGGAACGGCAGCGGCGCCGGCCAGAACGCCTTGGCCGCGACGTGCAGCATCACCACCGAGTCCTTGCCGCCGGAAAAGAGGAGCACCGGCCTCTCGAAATCGGCCGCCACCTCCCGGAAGACGTGGACCGCCTCTGCTTCCAGGGCGCGCAGGTTGGTGAGCTCGTACGTTGCGGTCATCGAGTAGGGGGCTCCTCTTCCGGCGGGCAGGGGTCGGGGGACGGTGCCGCCATTCTCGCAGACTCCGCCCGCGGAGCGGGCGGGCGGCCGGGGTACCGCGGGCCCGCCCTAGACGTTGCGCCGGTAGCGGCCGCCCACCTCGAAGAGCGCCTGGGTGATCTCGCCGAGGCTGCACACCCGGGCGGCGTCCATGAGCACGGCGAACACGTTGCCGCCCTCGAGGGCGACCCGCTGCAGCCGCTCCAGCGCCTCCGGGCGCTGGTCGGCGTGGGCCGCCCGGAACGCCTCCAGGCGGCGCAGCTGGCCCTGCTTCTCCTCCTCCGTGGAGCGGGAGAGCTGGAGCTGCTCGGGGACCTCGTCGCCGGCGGGGTTGCGGAACGTGTTGACACCGACGATCGGCAGGCTGCCGTCGTGCTTCTTCTGCTCGTAGAGCATCGACTCGTCCTGGATCCGCCCCCGCTGGTATCCGGTCTCCATGGCGCCGAGAACGCCGCCCCGCTCGCTGATGCGCTCCAGCTCGCTGAGAACGGCCTCCTCTACGAGATCGGTGAGCTCCTCCACGATGAAGCTGCCCTGCAACGGGTTCTCGTTGCGGGCGATGCCCCACTCCTTGTTGATGATCATCTGGATCGCCAGCGCCCGGCGGACCGACTCCTCCGACGGGGTGGTGACGGCCTCGTCATAGGCGTTCGTGTGCAAGCTGTTCGCGTTGTCGTAGACGGCGCAGAGGGCTTGCAGGGTCGTGCGTATGTCGTTGAACGCCATCTCCTGCGCGTGCAGCGAACGGCCCGACGTCTGGATGTGGTACTTGAGCTTCTGGGAGCGGGTATTGGCGCCGTAGCGGTCCCGCATGGCGATGGCCCACACCCGCCGGGCGACCCGCCCGATCACGGTGTACTCGGGGTCCATCCCGTTGGAGAAAAAGAACGAGAAGTTCGGCGCGAAATCGTCGATCGCCATTCCGCGGGCGAGATAGGCCTCCACGTAGGTGAACCCGTTGGCGAGGGTGAACGCCAGCTGGCTGATCGGGTTCGCCCCCGCCTCGGCGATGTGGTACCCGGAGATGGATACCGAGTAGAAGTTTCGCACCCGGTTGGCGATGAACCATTCCTGCATGTCGGCCATGACCCGCAGAGAGAATTCCGTCGAGAAGATGCAGGTATTTTGTCCCTGGTCCTCCTTCAGGATGTCGGCCTGAACCGTCCCGCGGACCTGGTGGAGCGTCCGTGCCCGGATCTCGGCCGCCTCGTCGCCGGTCGGGGGCCGCCCCTGCTCGGCTTCGAAGCGGGACAGCTGGTCGTCGATCGCCGTGTTCAAGAACATGGCGAGCACCGTCGGCGCCGGCCCGTTGATCGTCATCGACACGGACGTCGAGGGGTCGCAGAGATTGAACCCGCTGTAGAGGGTCTTCATGTCCTCGAGCGTGGCGATCGACACCCCCGAGTTGCCGACCTTGCCGTAGATGTCGGGGCGCACGCCGGGGTCGAAGCCGTAGAGGGTGACGGAGTCGAAGGCCGTCGACAGGCGCGTCGCCGGCTGGCCCGACGACAGCAGGTGGAAGCGGCGGTTGGTGCGCGCCGCGTCGCCCTCGCCGGCGAACATGCGGGCGGGGTCCTCACCCTGCCGCTTGAACGGGAACACGCCCGCGGTGAAGGGGAACTCGCCAGGGACGTTCTCCGAGCGCAGCCAGCGCAGCAGCTCGCCCTCGTCCCGGAAGCGAGGCAAAGCCACCCGTGGGATCGCCGTCCCCGAGAGGGACACCCGTGCGTGGGGATCGGAGCGGTAGCGCTCGAGCACCGTCGGCCAGGATTCGAGGAGCTGGCGGCTGCGGGCCTCGAGCTCGGCGTCCGCCCGGCGCTCCAGCTCGGTCACGTCCCCACCCGGGCGGCCCTCGTCGGCGAGCATCGCCGCCACCTCGCGCAGCTGCTGGCGACGGCGAGCGGTGGCGACCTGTTCCCCGGTGACACGGTGGTAGGCGCGTACCGTCTCGGCTATGTCCGCCAGGTAGCGGATCCGCGCTGCGGGCACGATCGGGTGGCCGCGGGTGGAGACCCGGCCCGCAACGGGAGCCAGCAGGCCTCCCGACACCCGCAGCCCGTGCGCCGCAAGGATGTCACGCAGCCGCTGGTAGAGGGCGGTGACGCCGTCGTCGTTGAACCGGGAGGCGACGGTCCCGAACACGGGCAGGTCCTCCAGCGCGACGCCGGGATGCTCGTCGCCGCGCGCCAGCTGGCGGCGCACGTCGCGCAGGGCGTCCTCGCCGCCGCGCCGCTCGAACTTGTTGATGGCCACCACGTCGGCGAAGTCGAGCATGTCGATCTTCTCGAGCTGCGTCGCCGCGCCGAACTCGGGGGTCATCACGTACAGGGAGACGTCGACGTGAGGCACGACCGCCGCGTCCCCCTGCCCGATGCCGGGCGTCTCGACGATGACGAGGTCGCACCCGGCGGTCCGGCAGGCGGCGATGGAGTCGTCCAGGCAACCGGGCAGCTCGTTGCCCGAACCCCGGGTCGCCATGGACCGGAAGTACACCCGGCGCGTGGCCAGCGCGTCGGCGTCGATCGAATTCATCCGGATCCGGTCGCCGAGCAGCGCCCCGCCGCCCTTGCGCCGGCTCGGGTCGATGGCGAGGACCGCCACGCGGATCTTGTCCTCCTGGTCGATGCGCAGCCGGCGGAGAAGCTCGTCGGTGAGCGACGACTTCCCGGAGCCGCCGGTACCTGTGATACCCAGCACCGGCACCGCCCGCCTCGCCCCCGCGGCCCTCACCGCCTCGGCGACCGAGGGGGCCCATCCGCCAGCCTCCGCCGCGGTGATGAAGCGCGCCAGGACGCGCTGGTCGCCGGAAACGAGGGCGTCGAGGTCGTCGGCGCCCGGTGGGTCGAGGGGATGATCGCACGCCGCGATCATCGTGTTGACCATCGCGGCGAGCCCCATCGCCTGGCCGTCCTGAGGCGAGAAGATCCGTGCCACCCCGTAGTCCTGGAGGGCGGCGATCTCCGGCGCCACGATGGTCCCGCCGCCACCGCCGTAGACGAGGATGTCGCCGCGGCCCTCCTCCCCAAGCCGGTCGACGAGGTACCGGAAGTACTCGACGTGGCCCCCCTGGTAGGAGCTGACGGCCACCCCTTGCACGTCCTCCTGCACCGCGGCGGTCACCACCTCGTCCACGGAGCGGTCATGGCCGAGGTGCACGACCTCGGCGCCCTGGCTCTGGAGCAGCCGGCGCATGATGTTGATGGCGGCGTCGTGGCCGTCGAAGAGGCTCGCGGCCGTCACGAACCGGACCGGGTGCGTCGGGCGGTGCAACGACCCGGTGTGCGGACCGGCCGAGGCTGGCGCCCTGCGTGTGCCGGCGCCGGCAGGGGTGGCGGCAGGGGGGGGGGCGCGGGCGGGGGGGGCGCCGGCGGGGGGAGCTGCCAGGGGGCGGGAAGAAGCGAGGTGGACGCTCACACAGCTATGATACTAGGAGGTCCTACTATTGGCAATAAGAGCGTCATATCGGGTGGTGCCGGCCGCTGGCGGGATGGACCGTCGCGGCTTCTTGGCGTGGAATCTCATCTTTGGAGTGAAATGTTGGGGAAAAGGCGCCAACACCACGCCAAATAAGCGAATTCACGCCAAGAAGCCATTAGATGGCGGTATCTAATGGCGCAAAGGACCCAAACGGGCAACTGGCCCGGGCCGGTGCCCGGCAACCACCCCGCCCGGCAACCACCCCGCCCCGCCGGCGCCCCACGGCACCCCACGCGCCCACGCGCCCACGTGCCCGCGTGCCCACGTGCCCACGCGCCCACGTGCCCACGTGCCCGGCACCCTACGCCGCCGGCACCCTACGCCGCCGGCGCCCGGCGCCCCACGACCGCCGCGGGAAACGCTAGAACTCGAGGACGCGCCGGCCGGCGGCGACGATGTCGTCGACCTGGGGGAGGATCGCCCGCTCGAGGGTCGGCTCGTAGGCGACGTGGGTGTCGGTGGCGCCGAGCCGGGTGACGGGTGCGTCGAGGTCCCCGAAGCAGTGCTCGCTGACCCAGGAGGCGACCTCGGCGCCAAAGCCGCTGGTGAGAATGTCCTCGTGGGCGACGAGCACCCGGCTGGTGTGCGCCACCTGCTCGGCCACCAGGTCCCGGTCCCAGGGCAGCAGCGAGCGCAGGTCGATGACCGCCACCGTCGCCCCGAGCTCGGCCTGGAGCACCGCCGCGGCCTGGCGGGACTTCTCCACGAGCGCTCCCCAGGTGACGATCGTCAGGTCGTCCCCCTGGAGGACGACCCGCCCGCGCCCGAAGGGGATCTGGAAACCCGGGGAGGGGAACGGGTCCCGCGTGTAGGGCTGGCGCAGCAGGTGCTTGTGTTCGAGGAACATGACCGGGTCGGTCGCCTGCAGCGCAGTCCGCAGCAGGCCGACCGCGTCGGCTGCCCGCGACGGCATGACGACGGTAAGGCCGGGGATATGGGTGAAGATCGACTCGCCCGACTGGGAGTGCCAGATCGCCCCGCCGGCCAGGTAGCCGCCGATGGGGACCCGCAGCACCATCGGGCACGAAAACGCACCGTTGGAGCGCCACCGGACCGTCGCCGCCTCGGTCTTGATCTGCTGCATGGCGGTCCAGATGTAGTCGAAGAACTGGATCTCGGGCACCGGGCGCAGCCCCCGGATCCCCTGCCCGACGGCGCGGCCGACGATGTTGGCCTCTGCGAGTGGCGTGTTGTAGCAGCGGGCGATCCCGAAGCGTCGCTGCAACCCGAACGTGGTGCCGAACACCCCGCCCTTGCCCTCCACGTTGGCGAGAACGGCCTCCCGTGCATCGGCGACGTCCTCTCCGAAGACGCGGATCCGCTCGTCCAGCGCCATCTGCTCGTGGAGCGTGCGCTTGATCGCCTCCCCCAGGGCAACGACTTCCCCGCTGCCGTCATCGGCCTCCTCCGCCCCGGGGGGCACCGACGGCAGGGCGACCACGTGGTGGGTGACCGTGGCCGGGTCCGGGCGGGGCGCGGCGAGGGCGGCGCGGGCCGCAGCCTGGACGATCTGGCGCGCCTCCTCCTTGAGCGCCGCCATCTCCTCGGCGCGGAGCACGCCGGCCTCGACGACGGCCTTTTCGAACACCACGAGCGGGTCGCGAGCGGACTCCTCCTCCAGCTCTTCACGGGAGCGGTACTTGCTCTGGGTGTCGGCCGCCGAGTGGGAGTACGGCCGCGTGACCCGGGCGTGGACCAGCGCCGGCCCGACCCCTGCGCGCACGGCGGAGACGATGGCGGGAACCCTGGACCGCACTTCGAAGTAGTCGCACCCGTCGAGGGCGTGCACCTGGAGGCCCCGGAAACCGCCGAGGAGCTCCGAGATCGCCGCCGGCGACTGGTCGGCGGTCGGCACGGAGATCGCGTAGCCGTTGTCGGCGACGACGAACAGCACCGGGAGGTGCAGCGTGCAGGCAGTATTGAGGCTCTCCCAGAACTCGCCCTCCGAGGTGGCCCCGTCCCCGAGGGAGACGTAAGTGAGCTCGTCGCCGTGGGCGCGGCAGCCGGGCAGGTCCCGTCGGGAGATGTAGCGGGTGGCCTCGGCGCAGCCGACCGCCGGCAGGCACTGGCTCCCCGTGGCGCTCGACTGGGTGACCACGTTCAGGCGGGCATAGCCCCAGTGGCAGGGCATCTGCCGGCCGCCCGACGCCGGGTCCGAGCTGGACCCCACCGCCTCGAGCAGGATCTCCTCGGGTGTCACCCCGAGCGACAGCATCAGGGCACGGTCGCGGTAGTAGGGGAAGAACCAGTCGTAGCCCGGGCGGAGCTCGTGCCCGAGGCCGAGCAGCAGCGCTTCGTGCCCGGCCCCCGATATCTGGAAAAAGACCCGGCTCTGCTTCTGCAGGGCGATTTCCCGGTCGTCCAGAAAGCGCGACACCCACGCCAGGCGGAAGTCCTCGCGGATCTCCTCGACGGGGATCCGGGTCACCCGGCTGCGGTCGGGGGGTCCTGCCGGTACCGAGCGGAGGGGCACGGCGGAACGACGGGAGCGCATGGGTGCAGCCATGCTGCGCATCGTAGGGCGCTGGCGGGTGTTGCGCGCGCCACATCGCCCGCGGCTAAGCGCCCGCGCGACGCTCCGGGTTCCGACACTTTAGCAACAGATAGACGGACCTCCGCCAATCCGTTACGCCGGCTGGCTGACCATGAGGGCGAGGGCGACCACGAACAGCGCGTCGGAAACGCCGGCGGACCACGCCAGCCGGCGGGCGGCGCCGACCTGTTGGGGAGCCGCGTTGCTGCCGCCACGGGCGGCCGCGCGAAGCCTCCGCTCGGCCGGGCGCACCACGAGAAGCAGCAGGGTCGCGGCACCGGCCCACACGGCGGCCCCGCCGATCACCCACGCGTCGGCGAACTCCGGCGACTTGTGGCCCACCGCCAGCGCCGCTGCGCCGAGGAACGGTACAGGGAGGATGAGCCACTCCGCGAGGCCCCTCGACTGGAAGTAGCGACGGGTCTCCTCGGCCCTCTCCCACCGCCCGGGACGGTCGGGGGCTCGGGCCGCCGCGCCGTACAGGCCGCTCAGCCCGACCGCTCCGAAACCGACCAGGGCACACAGGACATGCAGCGCCACCAGCGCGTCGTACACCGCCGGCCGGGCCCCGCTACGCCGTGGGGGACGACCCGCGGGGACCGGCCAGCCCGGTCGCGGTGACCCCCACCAGCCGGCGCACCGCCGCCCTGGTCGGCAGGTGGACGGCGGCCCCGAGGGCGTGCATGCAGTAGGCGGCGAGTTCGTCGGCGCGGACGTCGCGGCGAACGTCGCCGGCGGCGGCGGCGTCGCTCACGACGTCCCGGATGAGGGCCCTCAGGCGCTGCTGCACCCGCGCCGCGTGCTCGCCACCGTGCAGGTGCTCCGCGAGCGCGCCGCTGTCGACGTCGCGCCGGCCGTGCTGGATGGCGGCGTACGCCTCGAGCACCGAGCGGAGGCGATCGGCAGGGCCGTCGCCGCGGTCCCGCGCGCGGGTGAGCTGATCGAGGTGGGCGGCGATCTGGCTCTCGTGCCAGGCCACCAGGATCGCGTCGACATCGGGAAAGTACTTGTAGAGCGTCGCACGCCCGATGCCGGTGTCCTCGGCGATCTGCGACATGGTCACCGACAGCACTCCGCGCTCGGCCACCAGCCTGGCGGTCGTCGCGAGGATGGCGCTGTGCACGTCCCGGCGATGGGCCTCGATGGTCTCGTTCCACAGTCTCGGCACCGAAACAGTATACGCATCGACTCGATGCTAGACATAGTGTCTTGCATATCCTCACAATGTCTGCTAGCCTGCCGGGCGTGGACAGCGCCCCTCCGCCGCCGCGACGCACTCACATCCACCCTGGAGGCAGCGGACCCCACACGCCCGGCGCCGTCATGGAACACCACCGGGGCCACGAGCTCCTGGTCGGGGTGTTCTTCGGTGGCCGCCGGCGGCGTGTGTACACCGAGCTGGCGGAGCGCAGCGGCGCCCGCCCCGGTGACCAGGTGCTCGACGTCGGGTGCGGCAACGGGTACTTCACTCGCGTGATGGCCGGCGCGGTCGCTCCGGGCGGGACCGCGGTGGGGGTCGATCCCTCAGCGTCGTCGATCGCCCGGGCCCGCCAGGTCACCAGGGCGGGGAACTGCACCTTCTCCCTGGGGATAGCCGAGGACCTCGACATGGAGGACGGATCGGTCGACGTGGTGGTGAGCAGCCTGATGCTCCACCACCTGCCCGAGGAGCTGCGCGCGCGGGCGATCGGGGAGATGCACCGCGTCCTGCGCCCCGGCGGCCGGCTCCTCGTCGCCGACTTCCGGCCACCCGCCAGCCGTCTCGCCGGGCTGCTGATCGCCCCGATGACCAGCCCGGCGATGCGCGGCAGCCCGATGCAGCTCGTGGAGCCGATGGTTGGGGCGGCGGGCTTCGCGGAGGTGCACGTCGGTGTGGCCCGTCCGTGGTTCGCCTACCTGCAGGCGGTGAAGCCGGGCGATGGCACCTGAGAGCCCGCGGGCGACCGGCCGGGTGTGCGGCGGGTCCCGTCCGGCGCCGTCCCAATCGTCGCGATGTGCATGAGAGGGCTGCGACGGGCGGTACCGGCGGTGGCCGGCCTCGCCGCCACCGTCGGCGTCGTCACCGGCTGCGGCGCCAGCCACTCCTCGACGACGCCGACGACCGCCGCCGCGACCAGCCCCACCTCCACCGCCACGACCGCCGCTTCCTCCACCACGACGTCGACTCCGGCTCCCAGGACGACCACGACGACCGTGTGGAAGCCCACGACGCCGGAGCCCTCGCCGGACGCCGCGGCGTACCGTCTGATCGAGACGTGGGCCGCCGGGGACAGGGGCAGCGCGCGAAGCGTGGCGACGCCGGCGGCCGTGGACACCCTGTTCCGCTACCGCTTCCCCCCCGGCGCCCTGCAGGCTCGCGGCTGCACGGACCCGACGGTGAGCCCCGGGACGTGCACCTACCGCGACACACGCACCGACAGCCTCTACCAGTTCAACGTGGTGCACGGCCGAGCCGGCTGGTACGTCCAGTCGGTCGTCCCCGAGACCTGATCAGCAGCTCGCTGAGCTGCTGATCGTCGGGACGCTGGACCACCTCCGACTGCAGCGAGTCGCTGCGGTCGTCGAGGTCCGACAGCACGGGGAAGGAAGTCCACCGCGCCCTCGACCGCCAGGAGGTGGAAGTGGAAGAGGTCGCGCATCCATCGGAGGAGTCGATCGTCGACGGCGCGGCCGGGCCGGTCACCACAGGTCGGCTGCCGCGCCCGTCACCTGCCACACCGACGGGTCCCCGGCCACCTCCCGCAGCGCGCCGCGCCCCTCGAGGTAGCGCAGGTGGGCGAGCGTCTCGCCGACCGCGGCCCGCCGCATCCAGCCCTGGATCTGCTCCCACGGGCGGTTCCAGGTCATCCTCGCGGCGATCGCCCAGGCCGTCTGATGCCCCGAGCGGATCGCCTCCCGGATCTCCTCGAAGCGGGCGCCGTGGTGGGCGCGCAGCTGCGCGACGCGCCCCCGCAGGTCCGTGAAGCGCCACTCGTGGGCGGGGAGCACCTCCACTGTGTCGAAGGCCGCGACTTTTTCCAGGGCGGACAGGTAGTCGCCGAGCGGGTTCGCCCCGGCCTGGGGGTGGAACGAGATGTTCGGGGTGATCCGGGGCAGCACGTGGTCGCCCGAGAGCATCAGGCGCTCGCCCGCCTCGTAGAAGCAGAGGTGCCCCGGGGAGTGACCGGGCGTCCAGATCGCCCGCAGGTCCCAGCCGGGGATCTCCGGCTTGTCGCCGTCCTCGATGAGCACGTCGGGTGTGGCCGCCCACACGAAGGAGCGGATCGGCATCGACGCCTGCTGCAGGAGGGTGATCTCGTCTTCGGGAGCGCCTTCGCGGCGAAGCATTGCGGCCATCTGCTCGAGGAGCCGCTCGGGGGCGTCGTAGCGCGCCTCGACCAGGGCGGCGTCGGCGGGGTGGAGGCCCACCCAGGCGCCGGAGCTGTCGCGGACCCGCCCGGCGAGGCCGTAGTGGTCCGGGTGTATGTGGGTGACCAGCACCCCCTGCACCTCGCCGATGGCGAACCCCGCCTCTCCGAGGCCGGCGACCAGGGTGCGGTAGGCCTCGTCGGTGTTCCAGCCGGCGTCGACCAGGTAGGGGCCCCGATCGGTCTCGAACGCGTAGACCAGCACGTAGCGCAGCGGGTTGTTCGGGATGGGTACCGGAATGCTCCACAGCCCCGGGCGAACCCGTTCGACGGGCGGCAGGGGCGGCTCGCTGGGGGTCACGTCGTCCATACCGCCAAGCTTGCCAGCCTCCGGGCGGCCCACGCATCCGGCAGCGTGGCGCTCGGCTACCGTCGGGCCGATGCGATCCCTCGAGGTCCGCCCGGCGACCGGCCCGTGGGGCCGCCGGCGCTTCGTCGACGTGCCGTTCCGGATCCACGGCGGCGATCCCTCGTGGATCCCGCCGCTGCGCCTCAGCGTCCACGACCGGCTGTCCCCCCGGCATCCCGCGATGGCCCACCAGCAGGTCGCCCTGTGGATCGCCTACCGCAACGGGCGCCCGGCGGGGAGGATCGGGGCCTGCATCGATTCGGCGTTCAACGAGTACCAGGGGGTGCGCTGGGGGTGGGTCGGTTTCTTCGAGTCGTTCGACGATGCAGCGGTCGCCGGCGCCCTCTTCGACACGGCGCGTGAGTGGTGCGCCGGGTGGGGGGCGGAGCTGTGCATGGGCCCCGCGAACTTCACGACCAACGACGAGCTCGGCCTGCAGGTGGAGGGTTTCGACGACCCGCCGGCGCTTCTGACGCTCCAGAACCCCCCGTACTACGAGAGGCTGTGGGTGGATCACGGCTGGGAGCCGGCGATGGACCTGTGGGCCTGGCGCTTCACCCGCCAGACGGTCGCCCTCTCGGAGCGCCAGCGGCGGGCCCTCGAGCGCATACAGCACCGGGCCAAGGTGTCGGTGCGGTCCATCCGCATGGAGGAGTTCGACGCGGAGGTGCGCCGCTTCTTCGAGGTGTACAACGCGGCATGGAGCGGCAACTGGGGGTTCGCGCCGATGCCGGAGGTAGAGGTGCGCCACCTCGCCAAGCAGCTCAAGCAGATCATCAACCCGGACTGGGCTTTCGGGCTCGAGACCCCCGACGGTGATGTCGTGGCGGTGTGCCTGGCGCTGCCGGATGTCAACCTGTTGATGCCGGGGGTCCGCTCGGGTCGCCTGCTGCCCACCGGCTGGTACCGCCTGCTCCGGGGCCGAGGCTCGCTACCCCGCGCCCGGGTGTGGGCCCTCGGCGTCCGCCCCGACCACCAGCACCTCGCCCTCGGCCCGCTCCTCTATCGGGAGATCGTCAACAGACTCGCCGCCGCACCCCAGATCACCGAGGCGGAGGCGTCGTGGACGCTCGCGACCAACCACCGGATCAACAGCCAGATCGAGGCGATGGGCGCCACGAGGTCCAAGGTCTGGCGTCTCTACCAGCAGCCCGCAACGGGCAAGCGCCCGCCCGAAGCGGGCCCGCCCGGCGGCCCCCTCGGGAGCTAGCTACTTCGCTGGAAGCCGGGCTCGACACGAAGCTCGTCGCGCGTGACGGTCGAGCGGTGCACCTCACACCGGCAGGGCAGATCCTGGCCGACTACGTGCTGCGGGCGGAGGCGCTGCTCAGGAACGCGGCGCGCGCCCTCGCCTCCGGGGCGGACGCCGAGATCGGCACCCTGTCGCTGGTCGCGTCCGGTCTCCCCGGGACGTACTTGCTGCCGAGGGCGATCGCACCCTTCCACGATCGGCACCCGGGGGTGGAGATCGAGTTCGAGCTCACGACGTCCGGCGGTGCCCTCGACGCGATCCGCTCGCACCGCGCGGCGATCGCCGTCGGCGGCGGCTTGACCGCCCCGGGCGAGCTCGACGCCGAACCGCTCACCGAAGACGACGTCGTCCTGATCGGCCCGGCGAACCTGCGCGGCACACGGCTCCGCGCGAAGGATCTCGAAGGGTTCACGTGGATCTCGCGACAAGAGGGATCGGCCACCCGCGCAGCGGTCTAAGCCGCGCGGTGGCAGATCGGTTTGCATCCCGTCAGAACGCTCGCCTTGGCGTCGTGGGAGGCGGTGAAACTGGCGGTCGCCGGCGGTGCCGGGATCGCCGCCATCAGCCGCTTCGCCCTCATGTCGGAGCTCAGTTCGGGTGCGGTCACCATCCTCGACGTGCCGCGCTGGCGGTTGCTGCGAACCATCGCGATCGTCACCGCCCGAGACGTGCCGCTGGACACCGCCCGCAGAGCGCTTCCGCACCATCGTCCGGGGCACCCTGAGCGCAACCCGCGGCGACCCGTCGAAGTAGCGTGCGGCGTCAGGCCCTGGCGGCCGAGAAGGCGTCGAGGGCCCGGTCGATGTCCGCGTCGGTGTGGGTCGCCATCACCGACGTGCGCAGCAGGGCCCGTGGCACGGCGGGCGGGATGGCGCAGTTGGTGTAGACCCCGTGCTCGAGGAGGGACTTCCACAGGAGGCCGGCCTGCCAGTTGTCCCCCACGTGAACCGCGACGACGGCTCCCTCGACGCGGTCCGCCACCCCGTAGCCGAGCTCGGCCAGACCCCGGCGGAGCCGCTCGGCGCGGGCGGCGACGGCCTCGCGCCTCCACTGCTCGACACGGGCGATGCGCGCCGCCTCCAGCGCGGCGCCCAGCGCCGCCGGCACTCCCGACGCGGTGAACATCAGCGGCCGGCAGGTGATCTTCAGGTAGTCGACCACCTTCCTCGGCCCGGCGACGAAACCCCCGCAGCTCGCCAGCGACTTGGAGAAGGTGCCCATCACGAGGTCGGCGCGCACGCCGGCGGCGGCCGCGGCTCCCGCGCCCTGCGGGCCCACCACGCCGAGGGCGTGCGCCTCGTCGACGAGCAGCCGGGCACCGTAGTCGGTGCAGACAGCGGACACCTCGGCCACCGGGGCGCGGTCGCCTTCCATCGAGTAGATGCCGTCCACGGCCACCAGCACCCCGCCGGCGTCGGGCTGCTCCCGCCAGGACCGGAGCGCCCGGCGAAGGCTGTTGGGGCGGTTGTGGCGGAAGGCCCGCAACGTCCCGCCCGAGAAGCGGGCCCCGTCGACCAGGCTGGCGTGGGCGGCTGAGTCCACCACCACAGCGTCCTCGGGGCCCACGAGCGAACCGAGGAGCCCGAGATTGGCCGTGTAGCCGGTCGTGAAGACCAGCGCCGCTTCGGTCCCGACCCAGTCGGCGAGCAGCTCCTCGAGGTCACGGTGCAGCGGCAGCGTCCCGTTGAGCAGCCTGCTGCCGGTGACCCCCGTGCCGTAGCGCTCGACCGCCAAGGTCGCCGCCGCCCGGACACGGGGGTCGGTGGTCAGGCCGAGGTAGTTGTTGGATCCGAGCATCACGACGGGCCGGCCCTGGAAGCTGGCGGTGGGACCGATCTCCCCGTCGAGCTCCCGGTAGAAGGGGATCAGGTCGAGGGACTCGGCGCGGCGGTACTCCTCGAGGCGCGGGTCGTCGACTTTGGCGAGCACGTCGGCCTGGCGCTTGGCCGGCTCCGCCGGCGGGACGTCGCCGGTCACCCGGCGGACCCGGGGCGCAGCGCCTCGAACCGGCGCTCCCAGGCCTGGTGGCGGCTGCGGGCGTCGCGGATGTACGGCGAGCGCCCGATCGCGGCGATCAGCGCCCGATTGATCTGATCCGCCGGCGGCCTCAGGGGCCGGATGACGTCCGCGAAGAGCACGACGCGCACGCCGTCGGTGTCGTTCCAGGCGTGGTGGTCGTAACCGTCGTCGAACAGCAGGCTGCGCCCCTCCTCCCAGTGCGCCACCTGCCCTCCCACCGAGATGCCGGCGGCATCGCGCGGCTCGGGGACCCGCAGGGCCAGGTGGTAACGCAGCACGCCACGCCACGGGCCGCGATGCTCTCCGATCCCCTTGCGCGGGGAGAGGATCGAGAAGAAGGCCGTCGTCAATCCCGGCACCGCGTCGAGCAGAGCGGCGGTCTTCGGGCAGCGGGCGCAGTTGGCGTCGGAACGGAAGCCGTAGGCGAAGAAGAAGTACGTCTTCCACCCGTCGTCGTCGGTCAGCGAGGCCTGGTCGACAGAGATGTCCTGGAAGTTCGGCAGCGCCTCGCGATATTCGAGCACCTCGTCGAGCTCCGCCCGGATCGCCGTCCAGCTCCTCTCGAGGTCCGCGATCCACCCGAAGGTGTCGAGAGGCAGAAACGGCGTGGTGGGCACCGTCGACGACCGGAGCACGAACCGCTCCACGCCGTGCAGCAGGCGGGCGCCGGCCTCGTTGGCCGCCGCGAGGGCCCTGTCGCGAAGCGGTGTCGACACGGCACAGAGGCTACTTGGGGAGACCGACCGCCGGCGCCCCTGGAACCCTCCGCCGGCGCCCGTGCTAGGGTCCGGGAACTGTTCCCTTGGCTATGATCCGTGGCGCGGGCCACCGCCGCCCTGTCACGGGCGATGGCTCTACGGCGGACGAGGGAGGAGTCAACAGTGAGACGGACGGGCACTTTGACCGCAACCGCAGCCATCTTCGCGATGGGGCTCGCAGCGTGCAGCTCGAGCAGCCCGAAAGCGTCGACCGCAACCACGGCAGCCTCCGGCTCGGCTACCACGGCGAGCACGGCCCCCCAGACCACGACGGGGGGTGTCCGCGGCGGGACGCTCAACATGCTCGGCACCGGCGACGTCGACTACATGGACCCGAACGTGTCCTATTACACGACCGGCTACCTGGCGCTGCGCATGTGGAGCCGGCAGCTCCTGACGTACCCGGCGACGCCCGGGCACACGACGGATCTCGTGCCTGACCTGGCGACGCAGGTGCCGAGCACGGCCAACGGCGGTGTCAGCGCAGACGGGCTCACCTACAGGCTCACCATCCGCACCGGAGCCAAGTGGAACACCACGCCTCCGCGCCAGGTGACCGCCGCGGACGTGGTCCGCGGTGTGGAGCGGACCTGCAACCCTGCCCAGCCCTTCGGCGGCCTCCCGGACTTCGAGACCTTGATCCTGGGCTTCCAGTCGTACTGCAACGACTTCTCGAAGGTGAAGCCCACCGTCGCTGCCATCAACGCGTTCATGGGCAGTCACACGCTGCCGGGCGTGACGGTGGACCCGTCGAACCCGCTCACGGTGGTGTTCAAGCTGACCCGGCCGGCCACCTACTTCCCGGACCAGCTCGCCATGCCGGCGTTCTCGCCGGCGCCGGTGGAGTTCATGAACTACCTGCCGGCGAGCTCGCAGCTGGCCCAGCACACCATCTCCGACGGCCCCTATGAGATCCAGTCCTACGACCCGACCAAGTCGATCGTCTTCGTCCGCAACCCGGCCTGGGACCCCTCGACCGACCAGGTCCGCAAGGCGTACGTCGACAAGATCGTCGTCAGCGAGACGGGGAACCAGAACGCGATCCAGGAGGAGCTTGCGACGAACACGCCCAGCGCCGACCTGGGCTGGGACGCCGAGGTTCCCACGGCGGACATCCCCAACTTGCTCGCCAGCCACGACTCGCGGCTCAACCTCGGGCCGACGTTCGGCACGAGCCCCTACGTGCTCTTCGACACGGTATCTCCGCGCAACGGCGGCGCCCTGGGCAAGGTCACGGTCCGTCAGGCCCTCGAGTACGCCATCAACCGGACGAACCTGGTGCAAGACGACGGCGGCCCGGTCGTGTCCCCGCCGCTCAGCCACATCCTGCCGCCGGGCATTCTCGGCTCGCAGCAGTTCGACCTCTACCCGTACAACCCGACCAAGGCGAAGCAGATGCTGAGCTCGGCTCTCGGCGGCACGACCCTCACGCTGAAGGTGCTGTACCAGAACGCCTTCGACTACGAGGTGAAGATGTTCCAGACCCTGCAGTCGGATCTCGGCAAGGTCGGCGTCCACGTGGTGGGAGTCACCGCTCCGTCCGCCGACTTCTACACCAAGTACCTCGAGGTTCCCTCGGTGGCCAAGGACGGCACCTGGGATCTCGCGCTCGCCAACTGGTTCCCCGACTGGTACGGCAACGCCGCTCTCTCGTTCTTCGAGCCGCTGTTCGGCGGCGCGCCGGCGTACCCGCCGCAGGGAAGCAACTTCGGCTTCTACAGCGACCCGAAGACCAGCGCGCTGATCCAGCGGGCGTCGACGGCGACGAACTCGGCGCAGGCGGCTTCGCTGTGGGGCCAGGCCGACAGGCAGGTGATGGAGGACGCGGCGATCTTCCCCATCACGTCCCCGCAGTCGGCCAACTTCCATGCCAGCCAGGTCCACAACGCCGTGTACGTCCCGCAGCTCTTCCAGTTCGACCCGACCAACGTCTGGCTGAGCCCGAACGCCAACGGAGGATGATCACGGCGCAGAGGTCCGGCCTTTGATCGCGGCGTTCTCGGTCACCCCGCTGGGCGCCGGCGAGTCCGTCGGCGACCTGGTCGCCGAAGCGGTACGCGTCGTGCGCGCCAGCGGGCTGCCGCACGAGACCAACGCGATGTTCACCAACGTCGAGGGCGACTGGGACGAGGTCATGGGCGTCATCCGCGCGTGCGTCGACAGGGTGGCCGAGTCGGCGCCGCGCGTCTCGGTGGTGATCAAGCTCGACATCCGCCCCGGCGAGCCGGCGAACCGGCTCGCCGGCAAGGTGGAGTCGATCGAGCGCCGGCTCGCCGAGCCCTGACGCGGTCCGCCAGCGGCCCTCCCGCTGTGGCCGGCCGCCTCACGGAGCCTCGAACCGGTCCCGCCGGCGGGGCTCCGGCTACCGGGTCTGCGGCGCGGGCGGCGAGCCCCACCCCCCGCCGCCGGGAGTCAGGACACAGACGGCGTCGCCGGCCGCCAGTTGCACGGTCACCTTGTCCGCCAGGGGACGGCGCGCCGCCTCGTCGCCTCCGGGCCACAGCCAGTTCTCGCCGGCGGCACCCGGGTCTCCCCCCGCCGTACCCCACGGGCGGCTGGTTCGCCTCTCGGTGACGAGGGAGAGGGTCGCGGGCTCGAGGACCTGCACCGCCCTTTCGATCCCGTCGCCGCCGGGCCAGCGGCCCGCCCCGCCGCTGGCCTCGCGGAGCCGGTAGCGCAGCACGCGCACCGGGTACGACCGTTCGAGCGCCTCGGTCGGCGTGTCGAGGGTGTTGGTCATCGCCGTGTGCACGCCGTTCATGCCGGCCCGGCCGGGCCGGCCGCCCTGCCCGCCTCCGACGGTCTCGTAGTACACCCATCCCGACGCGCCGCCAAGGACGAGGTTGTTCATGGTGCCCTGGCCGGCGGCGCCCACCCGGTCCGGGGCGGCGAGCGCCAGGGCGCGCAGGCACACGTCGGCGACGCGCTGGCTGACCTCCACGTTGCCGGCGCCGACCGCCGCGGGCGGGCGGGCGGCGACGACCGTCCCGGCGGGAGCGACGACACGCACGGGCCGGAGGGCGCCGCCGGTGGCGGGGGCGGTCGGATCGACGACCGAGCGCAGCGCCCACGCCACGGCGCTGACGGTGACCGGCTCGACGGCGTTGACGTTGCCGTCCGCTTGAGCGTCCGTGCCGGCGAAGTCGAAGGTCGCCGCGCCGCCGGCGATCTCGAGGCGCAGACGGATCGTGACGGGGCGCTGCTGGCTGGGGGCGGGGCCGACGGAATCCAGCACGTCGCTCACGTCCCAGCGCCCCTCGGGCAGGGCGGCGAGGGCGGCGCGCATCCGCCTCTCGCCGTAGGAGACCACCTCCGCGAGCGGACGGTCGGCGAAGGTCGCCAGGCGGTCGACGCCGATGGCGTTGGCGCCGGCCTGGGCCTCGAGGTCGCCCCGGCGCTCCGCCGGGGTGCGGCTGTTCGCCACGACCAGCTCCGCCACCTCGCGGGTGAAGCGGACCGGAGGGATCCGCAGCCCCTCCTGGTAGGTCTCCGTCGCCGCCGGGGGGATCGACCCGGGCACCATTCCCCCGACGTCGGCGTGGTGGGCCCGGTTGGCCACCCAGCCGACGAGCTTCCTCCCGGCGAAGCACGGCGCGACCAGGGTGATGTCGTTGAGGTGGGTGCCGCCGGCGAAGGGGTCGTTGAGCACCACCTGCTCGCCGGGCCCGGCGTCGGGGACCGCGGCGATCGCCGCCGCCACCGCGGCGGGCATGCTGCCGAGGTGGACGGGGATGTGCTCGGCCTGCACCAGCAGCTCCCCCGCCGGCGTGAACAGCGCGGTCGAGCAGTCGGCGCGCTCTTTGATGTTGGGGGACAGCGACGCGCGCCGGAGCACGGCTCCCATCTCGGTCGCGATGCCGGTCAGCTGTGAGATCAGCACCTGGAGCGCGCCCGCGTCCATGCCGGTCACCGGTTGCGGGTCAGCAGCCACGACCCGGACGCCTCGACGTCCGCGCGCCACCCCTCGGGAACCCAAACCGTGCAGTCCTCCTCGGCTATCACGGTGGGCCCCCGGCGGGGACCGGACCGGCGGGGCACCGGCAGCGCGGTGATGTCGACGCCCGAGGGAACGGTGGCCGTGGCGCGGAGGGCCACCACCTCCACCGGCGCAGCCGTCAACCGGAAGCCGTTGCGCCTCTCGTGCTCCGCCTCGAAGGCGCCGGGGGTGGGCACCGTCAGCTCGTGACCCTGCCCGCGGTAGCGGCAGTCCACGGCGGTGGTGACAGCCGCACCGCCGGAGCCCACCCGCCGGCGGGCTTCCTCCGCCAGTTGCGCCAGGGCCCCCGCGACACCGGACACCCGGGAGGGCCGCTCCCAGGAGCGCACCACGTCGGCCTGGCGGGGTGCACCGAGGACGCCGACGGCGGACAGGACCCCGGCCCGCGGCGGGACGATCACCGCCGGCATCCCCAGGGAATCGGCCAGCGCGCAGGCGTGCAGCGGCCCCGCACCCCCGAAGGCCACGAGCGCCAGCGAGACCGGGTCGACGCCGCGGTGGACCGACACGACCCGCACCGCCTGGGCCATCGCCTCGTCGACGACCGCCATGACACCGCCGGCGCTCACCCCGGCGGCCCCGAGGGCCCGACGGGCGGCGCCCACGTCGAGCGGGCCGAGGCCGGGAAGGTCCGTCGCGGGCATCCGCCCGGCGACGAGGTCGGCGTCGGTGACCGTCGGCAGGGTTCCTCCCCGCCCGTAGCAGGCGGGTCCGGGGTCTGCGCCGGCGCTCTCGGGGCCGACGGCCAGCGCCCCGCCGGGGTCGATGCGGGCGATGGACCCGCCGCCCGCCCCGACGGTGTGGATGTCGAGCGCCGGCCGGCGTATCGGCAGTCCCGCCACGGTGCGCAGCGCGGCCGGCTCCGGCCGGCCGCCGAGGATGAGGCAGACGTCCGTGCTCGTACCGCCCATGTCGAGGGTCACGCAGTCCGCCCATCCGGCCGAGCGCGCCGCGGCCGACGCGGCGAGGGCGCCGCCGGCGGGGCCCGACAGGAGGAGCGACACCGGCATGTCCGCCGCTTCGGCGACCGGGACCAGCCCGCCGGCGGAGGTCATGACGAGCACCTCGGCGGCCAGTCCCGCCAGGGCGGAGAGGTAGGCGCGGCAGGGACGCAGCAGATAGGCGTTGGCGACGGTGGTCACGGTCCGCTCGTACTCGCGGAACTCGGGCGACACCTCGTGCGAGCACACCACCTCGAAGGGTCCGCGGAGGCGCCGGGCGACCTGCCGTTCGTGCGCCGGCTCCACGTCCGCGTGCAGGAAGCAGACGGCCACGGCATCGAGCCCGGACGGCAAGGAGGGGACCTCCCCCGCGACGGCCACCTCCTTGCCCTCACCGTCGATGCGTCCCGCCACCTCGAAGCGCAGCTCGCGCGGCACGAGCGGCACGGGGCGGTCGGCCCAGATGTCGTAGAGGGAGGGGCGGGCCTGGCGGGCGATCTCTATGGTGTCGCGGTGGCCTTCGGTGGTGAGCAGTGCCACCCGGCCGCCGCGGCGCTCGAGAAGGGCGTTGGTGGCGACCGTGGTGCCATGCGTGAGGGTCCGGGCGCCGCCCGCCCGCTGCACGCCTTCGGCGACGGCCGCCGCCGGTTCGGCCGGCGTGGAGGGCAGCTTGACCACGGAGCCGTCGCCGGCGACGACGTCGGTGAAGGTGCCGCCCGTGTCAACCCCCACGCGCCCGTGGGCTCTCAGCATGTGCGCCGGCGAGCGCCCTCGACGAAGCCGGCCCGCACCAGGCGGCGCCTGGCCGTTTCGACGTAGTCGGGGTGCAGTTCGATGGCGACGAAACGCCGGCCAAGGCCCGCCGCCACGAGCCCGGTGGTCCCCGTGCCGGCGAAGGGGTCGAGCACCAGGTCGCCGGGGCGCGAGCCGCTCCGGATGCAGGGTTCGACGAGCGCCGGCGGGAAGGTCGCGGCATGCCCGCCCGCCTCCGGGATCGCCTGCGTGGCCACGTTCCAGACGGACCTCTGCCTCCTGCCGTTGGGTCCCCTCACGGCGGAGACGTCGTAGTAGTACTTCTCGGATTTCGAAAAAAGGAACACGTGCTCGTGGCTGCGAGTCGGCCTGTCCCGCACGCTTTCGGGCTGACAGTTCGGCTTGTTCCAGATGATGTCCGACCTCAGGTACCACCCTGCGGCTTGTAGCGCGAAGGCCAGCCGCCACGGGACACCGATCAGATCCTTGGGTTTCAGGCCGGGGGGCGTCGGCGGACGGACGTCCATCGCACGGGCCTGGTTCTTCCTGTCCGGTGCGCGCCAGGTCCTGCCACCCGACGTGTAGGAGTCGCCGATGTTGAGCCACAGGGTGCCGTCGTCGCGGAGGACCCGGCGCACCTGATCGAACACCCGGGTGAGCGCCTCGACGAAGTCCTCGAGGCTCGCTTCCAGACCGATCTGGCCCGCGATGCCGTAATCACGGAGGGACCAGTAGGGCGGGGAGGTGACCACCGTTTGGAAGGACCCGGCCGGGAGCCTCTCGAGCACCTCGGCGGTGTCGCCGCAGACGAGGACCGACGGCGCCGCCTCTGCGGCCTCCCCCACCAGCTCTTCGTCCGGGCTGCCGTTGGCTGCGCCGGCCGGGCCGTCACGACCCGGATCGCCGCCGGCCGAAACGAGCCGGAACACGGGCGGCTCGGCTGGTCTCGCCTGGGCCATCGTGCCCACGGTAGCGGGCGGGCGCCGGCGGTGAGGACTTCAGGTGCCGGAGCCCGGGCGAAGCGCCGTCGTGACGAGATCGGCGAGGTGAAGCGCTGCCCGCCACCACGTCACCCGGTGCGCAGAGTGCTGCAGGCTCGGGGTCACGCTGCGAGTCGCGGCTTGAGCTCTTCCACGAAGAACCGGAGGAAGCCAGCCTGATCTTCCCCGATCTGGCTGATGTGCACCTCCTCGAAGCCTGCATCGAAATACCGGTTGATGGCCCGCGCGTGGAGCTCCGGGTCCGGTCCGCACGGAATACCCTCGGCGACCATCTCCTCCGTGACGTGAGCCGAGGCCTGCTCGAAGTGGCGGGGGCTGGGAAGCTCCTGGTTGAGCTCACCGGGCACGTTGGAGGTTCTCCAGCGTTCGCGGGCGAGGCGGGTGCACGCCTTGCGGTCCTCGCCCCAGCAGACCTTGACGGCTGCGACCCCGGGGCCGCTTCCGCCCTCCGACCGGTAGCGGGTCAGGCTTTCCGAGTCCGGAGAGGTCGTGACGTAGCCCTCCCCCACGCGCGCCGCCAGCTCCACCGCGCGCGGGCCGAACCCGGAGACGAGCACCGGCGGCGGCGACGCCGGCAGGGAGTAGATGCGGGCGTTCTCCACGGTGTAGAAGCGCCCGTAGTGGGTGACTGACCCGCCGTCCCACATCCGTCGCATCACCGCCACCGCCTCGTCGAGCATTTCCAGCCGCAACGGCGCCGGCGGCCAGCGGTCTCCGAGGATGTGCTCGTTGAGAGCCTCCCCGCTGCCCACGCCCAACCGGAACCGCCCTTCCAGCATGAGCGAGGCGGTGGCGGCCGCGTGCGCGACGACCGCGGGGTGGATCCGCATGGTCGGACAGGTCACCCCGGTCGTCACACGCATCCGGGTCTTCGCCGCGATGCCGCCGATCACGCCCCACACAAAGGGGCTGTGACCCTGGCTGTCCAGCCACGGGTGATAGTGGTCCGAGATGAAGACGTCGGCAAAGCCCGCTTCTTCTGCCATCCCGGCATAGTTCACGAGCTCGCGGGGGCCGTGCTCCTCCGAGGAGAGGAAGTAGCCGAGGGTCGGCATCTAACTCTCGCCGAGGCGCCGCGCCAGCTCCGCCCGGCCCATCTTCGAGCGGCCGGGGATGTTGCGCCGCTGCGCCTCCGCATACAGCTCCCGGCGCGTCTTCGGCCGCGTGCCTCCCTGACGCTTGCGCTGTGCAACCGCGGCGCCCTGCTTGCCGAGCGCCGTCCTGGTCTCCTTGGGCATGTTGCTGATGGTTCGCTTCCGCTTCGCCATCGAGATCGCGTGACGGATGTTCCTCTTGGCCGCCTGTCGTTGCTTGGTCGTAGCCACGGTGGTCATCCTCCTTCCCGTCCGGGCAGGCGGCCTCCTCGCCGCGACGTGGGCGTCCATGGTCAGCCTGGGATGGACCGGCTACCTCCGCCACGCGCACGAGATCTTCCAGACGGCAGAGGCCATGAAGGAGGCCGTCCGCGCCCACGAGGAGCTGCGGATCCTCGGCCGGCCGACCTTCCTGTTCAGCGTCACGTCAGATGAGTTCGACATCTACCACGTCAACGACTTCATGCGGCTCCGGGGCTGGCGTTTCAACGGCCAGCAGCACCCGAACGCCCTGCACATGGCCGTCACCCGGCCGCAGACCCAGCCGGGCGTGGCGGACGCCCTCGCTGCCGACCTGGCCGAAGCGGTCGAGTACGCGCTCCGCAACGCGAACGAGCCGGCCCGCAGCTCGGCGATCTACGGGGGTCCCCGGTGGCATGACCCCCGGAGCCGACCAGTTCATCCGGGCCGTCATGGCCGACATGATGGATGGCCAGCAGATGATCCCCGACGACGCCTGATGGCCGCCTGCGGGCAGCGGGTCGCCCTGGCCGTCGGCCTCGGGACGACCGAGCTGAAAGTCGGGGTCGTGTCGCTCGAAGGGGCCGTGCTGTGGAGCACGGGCTTCCCGCTGCGCACCGACCTTCGTCCCGACGGCGCCGCAGAGCAGGACGCCGACGAGTGGTGGCTGCCGATCCGCAAAGCCGTCGCCGCCGCCTTCGCCGGCGGGGTCTCCGCCGCTCAGATCGCCGCGGTGAGCGTGAAGGGCCAGTGGGCGAGCACCGTAGCGGTGGACTCTTCAGGAAACGCGGTGGCGCCGTGCATCATGTGGATGGACACGCGCGGTGGCCGCCATACGCGCCGCAGGCTCGGGGGGTCGGTGTCCGGCTACGCCCCGCGCGCCCTTTTGACGTGGGTGCTGCGCGCCGGTGGCGCCCCCTCCACCAGCGGGGCGGATCCCGTCGGGCACATCCTGCACCTCGAGCAGGATCGCCCGGATGTGGCTGCAGCCACGCGGTGGTACCTCGAACCTGTCGACTTCCTGTCCATGCGGTTCACCGGCGAAGCGCTGGCGACGCCCGCCTTTATGACGGCCGCCTGGCTCACCGACAACCGCCGGCTCGACCGGATCTCCTACGACGCATGCTTGATCCGGATGGCGGGCGTCGACGGATCGAAGCTTCCTCCTCTCCGGCCGAGCGGGTCGGTGGCGGTACCGTACGCGACGGGGTCGCCGAAGAGCTCGGGCCGCCCCGGGGCGTGTCGGTGGTGGCCGGCACACCGGATCTTCACTCCGCCGCCGTGGGTGCGGGCACGATCGAGGCCTGCCAGTGCCACATGGTGATCAGTACCAGTTCGTGGATCAGCTGCCCGGTCCCGTACAAGAAGACAGACGTGATCCACCAGATCGCCTCGGTTCCCGGCGCAGGGGTGCCCGGATACCTGGTGGCCAACAACCATGAGGCGGCGGGTGCGTGCCTGCAGTGGCTCCTGGATCGGGTCGTGTCCCCCGACGACGCGCTTCGCGAGGGGAGGACCCCGAGCTTCGACCAGCTCGTGGACGTGGGGTCGTCCGCGCCGGCGAGGGCGGGCGGCGTGCTGTTCACGCCCTGGCTGGCCGGAAAGCGCTCCCCCGTCGACGACCGCTCGGCCCGTGGCGGCTTCCACAACCTGTCGCTCCGCACGTCGCGAGCAGACATGGTCCGGGCCGCCCTGGAGGGCGAGGCCTACAACGCCCGCTGGCTCCACGAGTCCGTGGAGCGGTTCGTGAAGCGCCGGCTGGAGCCGATCCGGGTCTTCGGTGGGGGTGCCTTGTCGGCCCTGTGGTGCCAGATCCATGCCGACGTGATGGACCGCAGCGTCGAGCAGCTGGCCGATCCGCGCCGCACCGGCCTGCGCGGGGCGGCCATGCTGGCCGGGCTGGCGCTGGGAGACATCGACCGCGCGTCGGTCCCCACCCTCGTGGCCGTCGAGGCAACCTCCCGCCCCGATCCGTCCCGCCGCGCCGTCTACGACGCGCTGTACGGCGAGTTCCCCGGGCTTTACAAGGCTCAGAAGGCGACCTTCGGTCGCCTGAACCGGCGATAGCCAGCCCGAGGACGACGCGCCGCCTCGCTCGCCGCTCAACTGCGTCCGGTCCTTGACACTCGGGATAGGCACCGGTAGCCTGAGCCTTGATTCAGTGGGAATGAAGCGTCACTCAGTACGAACGAGTGCTCACTCAGGCTAGGTGGTTGGCCCGGCTCTTTCTGCACGTGCCCCAAGCGAGCCGGCCTTCGAGCTCTTTCTTCAGAGGAGGTAACCGGGATGGGTCTCGAGATCGGTGGTCGCGTCGTCGTCACGGCGGGTCATGACTTCTGAGAGACGCGTCGACACGGGCGAGTTCGGGACCGGCGGACAGGTCGAGGTTCCCGACCTCGAGGCCCTGGAGGAAGTGAGGACCGTCGCTCGGGCGAGGCTGGCCCCTCTCACGGCCGACTTCGACGCGGACCGCGTCAACCGCCCTCTGCTCGAGGCGATGGGCGAGGCGGGCCTGCTCGGGCGTCTCTTTCCATCCCTCGGACCCGACGAGGCTGCCACGGATGTCTCGGCGACAGAGCTGTGCCTGTTGAGGGAGGCCATAGCAAGCGTCGACACCCACGCCGAGACCGCCCTTGCGCTGCAGGGCCTCGGAGGGTACCCGATCATCCAGGCCGGCTCTCCGGAGACGCGTAAGCGGTGGGTACCCGAGATCGTGAGGGGAAGGGCGGTCGCCGCCTTCGCCCTGAGTGAGCCCGGGGCCGGATCGGACGCGGCGGCGATCGAAACCCACGCCGAACGCGAAGGTGACGGTTGGCGGCTCTACGGCGAGAAGACCTGGATATCGAACGCCCCGGAGGCCGACGTCTACTCGATCTTCGTCAAGACCGCACCCCAGGCAGGGTCGCGAGGTGTGAGCGCGTTCGCCTTGCCGGGTGACCGCGCGGGCATTTCGGGCGAGCACATAGACCTGCTCGCTCCCCATCCCATCGGCCGCCTGGTTCTCGACGGGGCCTACGTCGGCGCGGAGGATCTTCTGGGCGAGGAAAACAAGGGCTTCCGGGTGGCCATGCGCACCCTCAACCTCTTCCGCCCCAGCGTCGGGGCTTTCGCGACCGGGATGGCCCGGGCGGCCCTCGACGCCGCCGTCGTTCACGGCGAGACGCGCATGGCCTTCGGCGCTGCGCTCGCCGAGCAGCAGTCCGTCTCCCACGTGCTGGCGCAGATGGCGACCCGGCTGGAGGCGGCACGGCTGCTGGTGTACGCGGCGGCATCCGCGTACGACCACGGGGACGAGCAGGAGAAGCAGGCGAGGCTCTCCGCCATGGCGAAGTTCTTCGCCACCGAGACGGCCCAGTATGTCATCGACCGGGCTCTGCAGGTTCACGGTGCACGGGGGCTGACCAGTGGCAGCCTCCTTGAGCACCTCTATCGCGAAGTGAGGGCGACGAGGATCTACGAAGGGGCCTCGGAGGTGCAGCTCACCATCATCGGAAGATCGCTGAGAAAGGGGGTGCGCGCGGCAGGCGGCGCGCCCGGGGACCAGAAAGGCGCCGATCGACCATGAGCCCGCTCGAAGGAGCCGTTCCGGGCACCGGGAACTGGCAGCGCCCCCCGGCCCGGCGGTCTTGACGTGGGTGCGGTGGCGGATTCGAGCGGGCGGCCCGCGGGCACCCCGCATCATGGGGCCGCGGACCCCGTGCGCCGACGGGCGGAGACCGTCGCCGCCCTGATCCGGCCCTATGCCGAGCAGATGGACGAGGAGGAGCGATTCGCGCCGGAGGTGCTCGAACTGCTCGCGTCGAGCGCTGTCTGGAGAAGCGTTCACGGGGAGAGGGCCGGCGCCGCCCGCCTCGGGGACCAGTGCCGCTGGATCGAAGCGATCGCTACGAGCTGCACGTCCACCGCCGTCCTCGTGCAGAGTCAGCTCACCGTCGGCCACACCCTCGAGCTGTCCGGGGGTCCGGAGGTGCAGGGTCTGCTGGACGGCATGCGCGACGGCGTCATCTGGGGCTGGGGGCTCACCGAGCCGGACGCGGGGTCGGACATCCTCGGCATGACCACCACCGCTCGCCGCGAAGGCTCCGACTTCGTCATACGCGGCTCCAAGCGGTTCATCTCGAACGCCGGGATGGCCGCCTACTATCTCGTCTTCGCCCGCACGTCGAGCGAGCGCAGCTCACGCTCGTTGAGCGCCTTCGTCGTCCCGGCCGCCACCAGAGGAATGAGCGTAGGCCGCTACGAGAAGAAGATGGGACTGCGGGCCTCCAGGACCGGAGACCTCGTCGTGGACGACGTCAGGGTTCCCGCCTCCGCGCTGGTCGGGGAGCCGGGCTCCGGCTTCGCTCTGGCCATCAACACGCTCAGATGGAGCAGGCCGCTGATAGGCGCGGTGAGCCTCGGGGTGGCCAGAGGTGCGTTTGCCGAACTGGCGAGCCAGGT
The DNA here is from genome assembly GCA_021788115.1 of Actinomycetes bacterium. GTDB lineage: Bacteria > Actinomycetota > Acidimicrobiia > Acidimicrobiales > Palsa-688 > JAJYLA01. The sequence continues at coordinate 42,962 of JAJYLA010000011.1, forward strand.
GGCTCCCGACCCCGCAGCCCTGAAGCGGCTGGCCGACGTCGAGCAGGCGCGAGGACATCAGCTCGCGGACCTCCTGACGCAGCTGGCCGCCGCAAGTGCGCTGCTGTACGAAGTTGCGGACCGCGTCGACGCAGACGGCACCCTGCCTCCCATGTGGCGTGCCTCTGCAGCCAAGGCGTTCTGTAGCGACACGGCGATGCGCATCGCCAGCACTGCCGCCGAGCTGGCTGGCCCGAACGGCGTTTCAGAGCGATCGCGCCTCGGGCGCTACTTCCGCGACGCCAAGGTCCTCCAGATCTTCGAGGGCACCAATCAGATCCAGAAGAACGCCATACTCCGGGAGCTTCTCGAGGCCGACCTGGCGCGCCTGGGAACGGCGCGGATCTGAGGCGAGCGCGTTGGGCGGCGTCCACCACGGTCGGATCACGAGCAGCTCGCGCACCGAAAGCGCAGGCCGGACGGTGCCCGGCATCTGCCTGCCCAGCCGCTCGCTGGCGCCGCGCGATGCCGTGAGGCTTGCGGTCCTGGCGGAAGAGCTCGGGTTCAGCGGCGTGTGGGTTTCCGAGGTCGCCAACCTGGATGCCGTGGCCACGATGGGCGCCATGGCCCAGGCGACCGAGTCAATAGGAATCGGATCGGCGGCGATACCGATCGCCAGCAGGTCCGCGGCGGTGCTGGCGATGGCGGGCGCCACACTGGAGGGCCTCGCCCCCGGGCGCGTCACTCTCGGGCTGGGGGTGTCCTCGGCTGCGATCGTCGAGGGATGGCACGGCCGGGAGTTCGGATCCGCGCTGCAGAGCGTGGCGGATTGCTTCGAGATCATACGGGAGGCCTGGAGCGGAGCCTCGACCCGGCACCACGGCCCGGCGGCTCACTCGGTGGGCTTCCGGCTGGATCCCTTCACCGGCGGGGTCCCCAGGCTGTACCTGGCGGCCCTCGGCCGCCGGCTGCGCACGCTGGGCGCGGAGATGGCGGACGGCATCATCTTGAATTTCCTGCCCCGGACGTCCGCCCCTCGCATCGTCGCAGGCCTCACGCCTGCCCGAGATCGCTTTGGCGTCGCCGCTCTGGTCCGTGTGGCCGACGACGAGCTGGCCCCAGGATCGGTGGCGCGGGTGCGCAAGGAGATCGCGTCCTATACCCGGATACCCGAGTACGCCGCCTGGATGGCTCAGTACGGTTTGAAGGAAGCGTCCGATGCTGCTCCCGGCGCTCCGAGGGGGCTCGAGCAGGCCGCGGCGTCGCTCCCCGACGACTTTGTCTCCGACTGCTCGGTTACGGCTGGCGTCGGGTACTGTCCGTCGGCCTTTGGAGAGATGCTGGCGGTGGGCGTGGTACCGCTCGCGGTGCCCGCGGTCGAGCCCGGAGATATCGCTGCCGTGGAGCGCCTGATGAGGGGCATCGCGTCGAGCACGGTCTCCCACCGCTACGGGGAGGGCAGTTGAGCGCCGACTACCTCTCGGCCCGGCAAGGCGCCGCTCCGGGAGCGACATGGCCGACGCCCTTATCGGATGAGTTGGATGTCTGCGGCTGATTGGAGGGCCTAAGTTGGCTCTGAACGGAGAAGTTTCGCTCGGCGACGACGGCCCTGAGGCGATCAAGGCGGCGAGGGTCCGCTGGCGCAGGAGGCAGATCGTCGATGCGGCGACGAGCCTCCTCGCCCGCCTCGGGTTCCAGCGAATGCTGATCACCGACATCGCCAAAGAGGCAGGTATGAGTGTCGGGACGATTTATCAATATGTCGAGTCCAAGGAAGATATCCTGACCTTGATCGTGCTCGACATCCTCGAGAGCTACCGGGCCGAGGTGCCGGCGGCTATGGAAGGAATCGTGGATCCGGTCGAGCGATTGGAAGCAGGCTTCCGGGCGTACTGCTCCATCGTCGACGAGAGGCGCGCCGCCACCCTCCTTGCCTACCAGGAGGGGAAGCACGTCCCCACCAGGGGGCTGGAGGACCTGAAGAACATGGAATTGGAGACCAACGGCTACTTTTCCGACTGCATTCGAGAAGCAGTCCGGCAAGGGCGCGCCCGCTGTTCCGAACCCGACCTCATGGCCTTGAACCTGACGATGCTCGCTCACACCTGGGCCCTCAAGCATTGGTACCTCAGGTCGCACTTCAC
>JAJYLA010000117.1 GCA_021788115.1 Actinomycetes bacterium
GCCCAGTTGGTCGAGCCGCCTCCAGCCGTCGACAGCCACCATCCAGACGAGCTGGTGGCATCTGGGGACTTTGCCGGCGATCGGTCCCCAGATTGCATAGGGCAACGCGTCGGACGCTGCTCTCCTTGCACCGGGGCTGACCAGCGCCTCCGCACCACTGCTCCGTGACGTGCCTTATGCAGCCCTGATCAAAGGCGCGCACGCTCTTGTCTTGGTCAGGACACAAATGACGCTCGGACCGGCCAAGCCGCCAACCTGCGGCCTTGCTCAACCCGTAACCGCGCGGTCGAGAGTTCGGGGGCTCTACGGCCTCTCTACTCCCTGCTCGGACCCGCACAGTCGGCGCTGTTGACCCTCATGGTGCCGACCGAGCTCCTCCCGGACGCGAACGGGGCGCTGCGCACCGCCCAAGAGGTGCTGCGCCTGATTGGTTCGCTCAGCGGTGCCGGCCTCTTCGTCCTCGTCGGCGCGCACGCGATCGCCGTCATCGACGCCGCCACCTTTGTCGCGCCGGTCATCTCGCTCTTGATGCTGCGAGTACAAGAGCCAACGCCTGACCCTCCGGTGCCAGCCTGGCGAGCCCAGCTCACCGCTGGTATCCGCCACGTGTGGCGAACGGTCCAGCTGCGCCAGGTCGTTCTCGCCGGTGCGATCTCGACGACCGTGTTCGGGTTCATGGAGACCATCACCTACGCAATCGCCGGCACCGGGCTGCACGAGCGCCCCGCCTTTGTCGGAGTCCTCATCGCCGTGCAAGGCGTGGGCGCGGTCATCGGAGGCTCGACCGCTGCACCGCTGGTCCGGCGAATCGGTGAAGGGCTACTCGCCGGCGTGGCGCTGCTCGTCGCCAGCGCCGGCGCGCTGCTGGAGATGCCGGCCTCGTAGGTGGCGGCCCTTGCAGGGTTCGTCACGATCGGCATGGCCATCCCGTGGCTCGTCGTCGCGCTGATCAACCTCACCCGGCGCCCACATACAGATAGGCGGTCGCCACCATACCGCTCTGCACCCAGCGGCGAGCCAGAGCAGTCCCGAACGCTCCCGCCCGGCCCTGGCCCACCAGTTCGGCCAGCTTGCGTCGCAGCGTCTTGACCGCCGGCGACCGCCCCGTTCCCACGACCGCCCCGAATGCCCGCCGGCGCAGATGCGTGGCCGACTCCACCGTCCCCCGACCCAAGATGGCCAGCCTTTCCTGCTCTCCGCCTCGGTGATCACCCACCCCCCCCAAGCATAGACGCCCGGGCCCCCCGGTTACTGCACATCTGCACTACACAATCTGATAACACCAGTTCAGATCAACGGCACTGGATGTCCAGACGTCTGAGATTGACTCGTCGCCGTTCACGGAAACAATGAGAGCATCGTCGACAACCACCCGGCTGTCGGCCAGCTTCAAGGTGTTCGGGCCTGTCTCGAAGAACTGCTCGTATGCCGCGGTGACTCGACGGGCGACGGCGTCGTGACCTCGATACTGATTCGCACCGGTGTGCTCGACACCGTCAACCGTCCAGAAATCCTCGACAGCCCTGCGCCGGGCACTTTGATTGGATTGGGTCCAAAGGGCGACGTAGCGAGTCACAAGATCGTCGGTACTGGTGGCCGTCATGGGAGAATCTCCTTATCGTGCTGGGCTGCCAAGAATCCGGCCAGGCGGTTCGAGGAAGAAGTACTGCCGCCAGGGCCTGTGCCGGTGCTGCGGAGGACCATCTGTGACTGAGTGACGCGGGCAACGAGTCGTTGCTGTTCATCGGTGAGATTGGACTCGACGACGATGAGGGTTCGTCCGGCGTGGATGGGTTTGGCCAGCACGTCGATGTGGCCGCCGGTGATCGAACGCAGGAAGTTGGTCTTGGACTCGACAGTGACGGTCCCGGAGGCGTCAGGTGGGAGGTTGCGCAGGGCGCAGATGGCTCCCGCGGTGTCGGCGGCGGCCATGATTGCGCCGCCGTGGAGCACTCCACCACTGGTGCACAGCTCGGGTCTCCAGCTGAAGCGAAGCGCCACCTCCGCCGCGTTGTCGCGAGCAACGACGAGCCCGAGCATGCGGGCGAGGGGGATGAGGTCGAGAACGTTGCGATCGCTCATCGGGCGCGCTCCAGCTCCTGGTCGGCGTCGACGCGATCGGACCGACAGCCCGAGATGAAGTCCAACAGCGCATCGTTATACGGGCGCGCGGCGCTGGCGTAGAGCCCGTGTCCGGCACCTTCGATCACGACCAATCGGCTGTCGGGGAGCAGGTCGGCGGTTGGCCGCCCGGTTCGCTCCAGGGGGCATGACGTGTCGGCGTCGCCTTGGAGAACCAGCGCGGGGGTGTCGATCGTCGTCAGCTCAAGCCGGAAGTCCGCTTCGAGGAAGCTGCGCTGGCAGGCGAGGAGCACCGGCAGTGGCGTGGAGGCAAGCTGCTGGCGCGTCCAGATCCCGAGATCGTCCGCCATCGGCCATGCGGGGCCGAAGTACTGCTCGTCGGACGTACGTGCCATCCAGGCCCCGATGTCCGCGCACATGGCCGACCGGACTTCCTCCGCCGCTGCCGGGGGTATTCCGTCGGGGTTTTCGGCGCTTTGGAGCAACGCCGGCAACGTCGGGGCGCTGAGCACGATCCCGCCTACTCGGCTCGCGCCGCGGCGGGTGAGATAGCGCACCACCTCGGCCGCGCCCATCGAGTGGCCGACCACGATGGCGTCGTCTGCACCGAGACGTTCCATGACACCGGCTAGGTCGTAGGCGAGGCTGTCGAGGTCGTAGCCGCTCCTCGCCCACTCGGACCGCCCGTGGCCGCGGCGGTCGTAGGCGATGCAGCGCAGTCCCGCGTCAGCCAAGTCGGGAAGCTGCTGGCTCCACATGTGGCCGGACAAGCCGAACGCATGGACCAGCACGACCGGGCGCCCGTCGGGGTCCCCCCACTCGGAGTAGTACAGGTCACAGTCGTTCACCTTCAGGTAGGGCATCGGGTCGTCCTCCCGGTCGAGCTCATGCCCGGCACCCTACGGAGCTCCCCCTGACATCCACCGTCAGTAGATGGCGCGAAACTTGTCGGGTGCGCGCCAGCCGGCTGGTCTCGATCCTCTTGCTGCTCCAGATCCGCACCCACATGACCGCCCGAGAGTTGGCCGAGGAGCTCGAGGTCTCGGTGCGCACCGTCTACCGGGACATGGAGTCCCTCGCCGCCGCCGGAATCCCCCTCTATGGCCAGGCCGGCCATGAGGGCGGCTACCGCCTCGTCGAGGGCTACCGCACCCGACTCACCGGGCTCACCGCCGGTGAGGCCGACACGCTGTTCCTCACCGGCCTCCCCGCCGCCGCGGCCGATCTCGGTCTTGGCGGCTCGCTCACCGCCGCCCAGCTGAAGCTCATGGCCGCCCTACCGCCCGAGCTGCGTGACCGAGCGGGCCGGGTGGCCGAGCGGTTTCATCTCGATGCCCCGTCGTGGTACCGAGACGCCGACCAAGCGCCGCACCTCGCCACCGTGGCAGAGGCCGTATGGAACCAGTCGATTGTCCGCATCCGCTACTTCCGCTGGGCAGAACCCCACCGGATCACCCGCGACATCGAGCCCTACGGCCTCGTGCTCAAAGCCGGCCGCTGGTACTTAGTTGCCGCCTCGTCAAACGCCAAGCGCACCTACCGCGTCTCCCGCATCATCGACTGCGAGAAGCTCGAGGGCAGTTTCGCACGCGACCCGACCTTCAACCTCGCCGTCTACTGGAGGCACTACCTCCACGCCTTCGGTGAGCGCCGCCGCGTCGATCACGCCACCATCCGCCTCTCCCCCCACGCCTTCGGTCGTCTCCCCGAGGTCGCAGAACCTGCCGTAGTCGAGGCAGCCCGCGCCAGCGCTCAGGCAGACGACGACGGCTGGCTCCGAGTGACCGTCCCTGTCGAAGAAGCCGCTCAAGCCCTCGCCGACCTCTTCCGCCTCGCCCCTGAGGTGGAGATCCTCGGGCCGACCGAACTGCGAATGCAGATGATCCGTACGCTTCGCATCCTCAACGATCTCTACCAGGTCAACCTCCCTCCGTGAGCCGCGTCCCTCACTCCGGCCCGAACCCCGGGGCGGCTCACAGGGGCCTCTCGTCCGACCATAGGGGCCAGACGATCGATGGCAAGCCTTGGCGGCTCGCCGGCCGACAAGTCCGCAACTTCAATCAAGCTGTGGTGATGCGAGGCGCGCAACGACCGCCCGATCCGATAAGGCGACCTCGGAGCCATGCCTGCACTGCCATCGCCAGCGCGCTTCGCCGCTGATCCTGCCCGCCGCCACCTCCCGCCGAGATCGCGTTCACAAACGCTACCCGGCGGCAACTCGATTGATCAGTGCAGCTGCATCGTTCGGCTGCTGACCTTTCCATCACATCTCGCACGAGTCTCCACGCATACGTAGATGTCAGGTCCACGTATGCGACTCATTCTCGGGAGTGTCGTTTGGACTCGCCGAGCTCGCTCAGGCGTCGCCAGGCGGGCGAAACGAAGCAGCGGTCGGCGGCCATGAGCTGTTCGACCAAACTGATCTCGATGAACGTGGTCGAGACTCCGGCGCGACCTCGCCGGCGACATCGCCTCTTCTTGCGGTCCAGTCGGCCAGTCGCGCGGCGAGGGCTTCGACTCGGGGGTCGTCGGGATCGAGATCCCATGCTTGGCCAACGGCGAGGTAAAGCTCGCGAAACGCCGGATCGCTGAGTGCGTCGGTCTTCTCCCGAGTCCAATCGGTCAACAGCTCGGGGGCGACTGCTTCGAGGAGAACCGATCCCTCTCGTTCGAGGGACACTCCCCGATCGCTCACCCCTATCGACTCCAGGAGCGCAAGGAGATCGGCGACATTGCCCGGGAGAACGAGCCGGTCACCGGCGAGGAGACCCGCCAGCTGGCGGCGACGATGCTCGACCTCTGTGATCTGCTGCTTCAATGCGTCGTCGATGCTTGCCACTTCGGTCGCGAACTCCGATGGACTGGCCTCGAGCAGCTCGCGCACGCGGGCAGGGGGAACACCCGATTCAGCGAGGACTTTGATCCGGATCAGTTCGACGGCTGATTTGGCGCTATAGCGACGGTATCCGGAAAAGTCACGATCAAGCTCGGCCAGCAAACCGACTCGGTGGTAGTGGCGAATGGTGCGTACCGTGACCTCGCACAGCTTGGCCAGCTGGCCGATCGTGAGCATGGGATGTCAGCCCTCCGGTGCCGCCATTGCCGGCCGGCGGTCGTAGAGCCGGGTGGCCCACCAGAAGCCGGCGGCCGCAATACCCGCGCTCCACAACGGCTTGGGCACCGTGGCCGCCGATCGGCGGCGCCTGCTTCGAAACCTTCGCCACGATGGCGGCGAGGACGGTTCCCCACAAGGTGCACACCAACACGCCGGTCGCGAAGCTTCCCGCCGTGAGCGGCCTCGGGTGCGAGGCGCCCAAGAACCCCGCTCGGTGGCGTCCCGCTCACGGTGTAAAAGCCGACTGGCGCGGGTTCCGGTTCGTCATCCGACGCGGCGGCTGTAACAGGCTGGTCGATCACCTCCTGCGAGCAGCAGGCGGGCACCAGGCGGGCCACCTCCTCCAGGGTGTCGCCGAGCTGGCGTTCCTCGTCGGACTCGCCGAACAAGTCGTCGATCTCTGCACGGGGCTGCTCGGTGGGCGATACTCGGATACTGGTGTGGGTTCTCCTTTTTGAGTTGGTTGCTCGTGAAGGAACCTGCGGTGCGCCGGGATAAACCGGCATGAGGAAAGGGATGGAAGAGCCCTACGTCGAAGAAGTAGCGATTCACGATGGCCCCGAGTCAGGCGTCGGCGTCTGTGAGGGCGTAGGCGAGGCGTAGGCGAGGCGTTGACAGGGGTACACGCAGGCCGGGCTATTGAGCCGCGAAATCACTACCTCCGGGATGGCGACGCCGTCGTAGGGGCGGAAGGCCACACCGGCGTCAGCGTTAGCGCGAGCTGCCGTCTGGTCCCGCGCGGTCGGAGAACCTGAGGATGCGTGGAATCCTCATGTACGAGAACCGGGAGGTCCCGTTCCTGCCCGGTCGGCTGATCACCGGCCGGGACGCTCAGGGAACACTGAGGTGGCACGCGTGAGATGCGCGGGAGCGGGAAGTCAGACGGCCCCGTAATTCGCGTCGCGAGACTCCAGAAACCGATCAATGACGTCCGACGATCGCGTCAGGCGGCTTTGGGATAGCGATCAGACGGAGCCGTTGCCGCAGGCGGCTTGTGGCGACGGTCCAGATGTGCCGAAGCCAGGTACAACAAGCCGCTGACCACGGGAGCGAAGCTAACGGCGGCGAGCGACGCGAAACCGCCACGGCCTATGCCGGCGATCGTGATCGGCAGGATGCCGACGACCAAAAGCATCACCGCCGCCGCCGTCCGTCGCAATCCCCAGACCGCCAATGCGGCGGCCAAGACGAAGATGACCACCGCGCGGACAGGGCCGTGCTCGTTCTCGAAAGCACGCCAGCCGCTCGGGTCGATTGCGAACGAGACACTGATGGCGACCACGGCGGCAACCATCGCGGTGAAGACCCATCCAGCGGCCTTCGACCTGAACCAGGCGAGGAAGCAGAGGAGGGCCAATGGAACGATCCAAAGACCGACGAGCCCGACACCCTCCCAACCGCCAGGATCAGACAGCGTCTCCCCGATGAGAAAGAGACCGAAGACTCCCGTGAACAGGACCATCAACCCGAACCCGGCGCGCCGCAGGAAGCGGACACGCAAGGCGGCCTCCCGGTGGCGGGCGAAGTAGACGACGACCAGGACAAGAACGACGACAAGAACCAACGCGCCTACCAATACGCCGCCCACGTCCAATCCCTGACCTCTCTCAACAGGCTCGTCCCCATAATCGGGCGCGTCGAGGGACCGGGCAAGGGACGAAGGACCCTGACCGTTGCGGAATAGTGCCCAAAGCCCCTGACAGCGCGTCGATCTGGGCCCCCTGTTGATTTGGGAGACCGACCTCCGCCCGGGAGCAGGAGCGCCAGCGCCGGTTCAAGGAGAGGTTCAAGTACCTGCACCCCGACGACCCCAGCTGTTGGACGTAGGTCCCCGACCTCCCAAGCTCGCAGGTTGGCTCGACCGCCAGGGAGGAGGGGCTGACTTCGAGGCCTGAGAGCGATATGTCATCACTTCGATCCGATGTCACCCTGGGCTCTGGCAGCCTCCATCGCAGCGACAAAGAGGTCGGTGGCGTCCCGCTCACGGTGTAAAAGCCGACTGGCGCGGGTTCCGGTTCGTCATCCGACGCGGCGGCTGTGACTCTCATGATGGGAGGGTGCGGACACCACTGGTGGCAGTAGCTGGGGAGGGGGGCGCGGGGGGAGGGGTGGACGACGGTGGATTCTGTGGATATCCCCAGGGCTGTCCTCTGGTGCTGCACAGGCCGGGCCAGCAAGCCTGGGGGGGTCTGGGGCCGAGCCGGGCCTGACTCTCCATCTGTGACTGGCCTTGTGCCCCGCCGCTGATCTGTTGGCCCGGTCCCCGGCCCCAGACGCGCACCAGCCGGTCGGACGGACGTGACCTGATGGGAGCCTTGACTCCACGCTGAGAGTCCTGTCCGCCGTCCCGGCCGGTGGTGGCAACCATGCCCATCGGATGAGAGGAAGGCAGATACCAGCCTGCCAGGCAAGACCCGGATTGTCATCGGCGGGGTCGACACCCGCAAGGACCTCCACGTGGCTGCGGGGGTCGACGCCACCGACAGGATCGTTGACACTGCCGCCTTTGCCGCTACTGCAGCCGGTTGCCGCAAGCTCTCGGCTGGATGCGCAGCTTCGGTCTGGTGGCCCGCGTCGGCGTTGAGGGCACCGGCGCCTACGGGGCAGGACTGGCCCGGCACCTGAGCTCGGAGGGAGTCGGCGTCGTAGAGGTCGACCGCCCGGACCGCCAGGCCCGCCGCCGGCGAGGCAAGTCCGACACCGTCGACGCCGAGGCCGCCGCGAGCGCCGCGCTCAATGGCGAGGCCGCCGTGGTGCCCAAGTCCAGACGGGAATCGTGGAGTCCATCCGGACCTTGCGGGTGGCTTTCTGCTCGGCTCGTGGCAGCCGGACCCGGGTCGCCAACCCGATCCGGGATCTGGCCGTGACCGCCCCCGACGCCCTTCGGGCTGAGCTGGGCGCGCTCGGCTCGGCCGAACGCCCCGAGCGCGCGGCCCGCTTCCCCACCAGCGGCGATCCGGCCGAGCCCCTCGAAGGTCTGCGCATCGCACTGCGGGCCCCGGGACGGCGCTACATGGCCCTCAGCGAGGAGATGGCCGCCCTGGAGGCCACGATCGACACCTCACCGCCAGAGCCAACCCGGCGCTGCGCGCAGTGAAGGGGGTGGGACCAGACACCGCCGCCATCTTGCTCGTCGCCGCCGGCGACAACCCCGCCCGGCTCACCAGCGACCCGGCGTTCGCCGCCCTCTGCGGCGCCTCACCCATCGAGGCCTCCTCGGGCAAGACCACCCGACACCGGCTCAACCGGGGCGGCAACCGCCAGGCGGACCACGCCCTGTGGCGGATCGTCATGGTGCGCCTCACCTGCGACCCTGACACCAAGGCCTACGCCGCCAGAAGACGCGCCGAAGGCAAGACCGACCGAGACGTCCTGCGCTGCTTGAAGCGCTACGTCGCCCGCGAGGTCTACCGCCACCTCGTCGCCCCCAGGCGGTGCCCTCCGGCGCCCGGCTGCGCATCGCTCGGGTCGCTGCCGGCCTCACCCTAAACCTGGCCTAAACGATGTCGCCCGCCAGCTCGGCACCGATCATGACGATCTCCCGTCCAGAGCGCGGTGCCCACCACGACACCGAGCTTGCGGTCCGCCTCGAGAACCTCCTCGCTGCCCGAAGCGACACCCAACTGCCGCTTGACAACGATAGGAGCATCAGCCTGGTCGATCACCTCCTGTCCGTCATCGTGGTCGGTGGGCGGTTCGATCAGTTCTCGCCGGAGTTTCTGGAGCCGGCACACGACGACCGGCGTCATCTCCACGCCGCGCCATCCCCGCGATGCCCCGTCGAGCACCGCCCATAGGAGCGAGAGGCAGCTCTGCTCGCCCGGGAGACGGCCGATCACCTTGACCCCACCGCCGAGCCTCGCCGAAGGTGCGCTCGATGAGTTGGAGCGGCGGATGCGCTTGCAGTGCTCGGTCGGGAACCGCAGGTAGGTGATGAGGCGTTCGACGTCGTCTTCGAGGCACTCGATGGCCGAGGGAAACAACGGCCGCCACTTGGTGGCGAAGCGCCTGGCTCGTTTGCGAGGCTCGGCCCGGGCGGCCGTGCCTGCAGCGGCCTCGATGCCGTCGAAGATGGCCCAGTAGTCGGCCTTCACCTCCGCCTGGGCGTGGCGGGCACCCGGGCGAGCAAAATTCCTGGCTCGGTTGGATGGTGCACCGCTGCTGGAGGCTCTGGCCGAGCTCGATATCGCAGACCGCCCAGATCCCCGGTGCGCCGTCGGCGACGACGAGCAGCGGCGGACGCAGGCCCCGCGCCTTCATGTCCGCGAGGAAGCCGCCAGGCGTCGGTGGACTCCGAGGCGCCCGGGGCCAGGTGCAACAGCACGGGCTTGCCGGTCGTCGTGATCCCCCAGGCCGCGAGCATCGGCTCGGCTCTCGCCCCCTGGTGGTACTTGAAGTGGCTGCCGTCGAGGAAGACGCGCCGTCAACCGGTTGGTCACACCAGGTGACATCCACTGCTCCCCGGGTGATGAAGCTCAGGTCGAGCAACGACGCCACTTCGACCGGTCAGAGGCCGCTTTTCATTCCGTAACGGGCGTAGACCGGGGCCCTAGACCCAGAACAAGCGTTCGGGTGTGCGTTTGGGGCTGAAAGTGCTGTGTGGGCTGAGGTTTCGGCCGGCTGAGCGGGGCGGTTCGACGTGTTTGGGGTGATCGGCGGGGTGGGCGTAGATCCG
>JAJYLA010000012.1 GCA_021788115.1 Actinomycetes bacterium
GCCCGCCGGCGCACCCCGTGAACCCCTTGGCCGCCCCGGCCTGCCCTCCCCGACGCCGGCGCGACCGGCCACCCCGACTCGACCCCCCTCCCCCGACTCGACCACCCTCCCCCGACTCGACCACCCCGCCCTCGAGCACCACCATGGCCCAAACCCCCAGCAGCCGGAACAGCACCTTCTTGACACGCACGCCTTGCCCCCCGACCGGATCCCACCGTGAACGGCGACAAACCGCAGACAGGACAAGTGTCGCGTGCGCTCGCGGACGGTCGGCCCACCCACCCGCGAAAGCGTCGCAAGTCCCGATTATCATCCCGGTCGTGAGGGAGGGCGACTGGGAGACGATCCCTTCACTGCTGCGGGCACGGGCAGCAACCGGCGGCGAGTTCCTCGTCGTGGGGGACCGGAGGGTGAGCTTCGCCGAACTTGACGACCTTGCTGCCCGGGTGGCCGGGGGCCTCGCGGCGAGAGGCATCCATCCGGGCGACCGGGTGGCGGTGTGCGCACCCAACGGGCTGGAGTGGTTGGCGCTGTTCTTCGGGGCGGCCCGGCTCGGCGCCGCGGTCGTGACCCTCAACCCCCGATACCGGGAGCGAGAGCTCGATTATATGATTGCCCACTCGGGGGCGCGATTGGTGCTCAGCGTCGCCCGGACAGCCGAGTGGGATTTCGCCAGCTACTTCGAGAGCTCCCGCTCCCGGCTCCCGGACCTCGAGGAAGTGGTCTACACCGGCGAGGGCGCCCCGCCCGGATGCGCCCGCTTCGACGATCTGGCCGGGGATGCCGCGCCGCCGGACGTGGCGCCCGGCCCGGGCACAGCGGCGATGATCCTTTACACGTCTGGGACCACCGGCCGCCCGAAGGGAGCGGTGCTCACCCACCGCAGCATGCTGGCGTCGGCCGCCGCTCAGGCGAGCCATCTGGGCTGGGACAGGAGCACGGCCTCGGTGATGGCCATGCCGCTCAACCATGTCGGCGGCATCACCTGCGGGATCCTCTCGTCCTTGGTGTCCGGGGGCCGGGTCGTGCTTCTGCCGGGATTCTCCCCCGCTGCTGTCCTGGCCGAGGCGACGCGTCACCGGGTGGGCGTGCTTGCGGGGGTGCCGACCATGTGGGTGATGATGCTCGCGCGTCTCCACCAGGACCCGAAGAGCTACGACCTGTCGTCGGTCCGCGTCGCCGTCGTCGGGGGCTCGATCCTCGACCCGACCCTGGCTGCCCAGGTGGCCGAAGCCCTCCCCGCCGCCGTCTTGGTCAACCTCTACGGCCTCTCGGAGTCCTCAGGGGCGTCGGTGTTGTCCGCGCCCGGCGACGACCTCGCGACGGTCACCCGCAGCATCGGTGTGGTCATCGACGGTTTCGAGGCCCGCGTGGTGGGGGCGGACGGCCGGCAGCTTCCGCCGGGAGTGCCGGGAGAACTTCAGCTGCGCGGCGACTGCGTGGCGGCCGGCTACTGGAACCTGCCCGAGGAGACCGCCGCCGCGTTCCTGCCCGACGGATGGTTGGCCACCGGCGACGTGGCGGAAGTCGAACCGGACGGCCACCTGATCCTCCACGGGCGTACCAAGGAGATGTACATCTCCGGAGGGTTCAACGTGTACCCGGCCGAGGTCGAAGCGGTGCTGGGCGCCCATCCCTCGGTCGCGCTGGCTGCCGGCTTCGGCATCGGCGACTCCGTGTACGGGGAGGTCGGGTGCTACGCCGTCGTACCGCGTGCTGGCGCCGAGCCGTCGCCGGCCGACCTGATCGCCTGGTGCGCGGGCCGCCTCGCCGACTACAAGGTGCCGCGGACGATCATCGTCGTCGATGACGTGCCTCTCACCCCCGCCGGCAAGGTCGCCAAGGCCGAGCTTCGAGCGCGGCTGGGCTACAGCCGCGGCGAATCGTCGTGACCCGACCCCTGTTCCGCGTCGGCGGGCCCTGCTGACGCCTGGACGGGTAGCACGACTCGAGCGCCGCCACAGGGCGTCGTGTCAACGGAGCCCGAGCCACCAGGTCCTCCTTCGCCACGCTCGGCGCAACGCGGCATTCGGCCCCGCCGGATCGCCCCCTTCAGCCTCCAGCACCCGCCGGCAGCGGTGCGGGGCCGGCCCCGATTGCCGTCAGGTCGGCGGGGCGGGCGGCGCCGAGCGGCGCCGGACCGTCGGCCAGGCTCTCGACGCGGACCGTCGCGCCGGAGTGGGGCGCGTCGACCATGTCGTCGTGGCCGATGTAGATGCCGACGTGGCCGGGAAGGCCGGGAAGGAACTCGCCGGGGTTGAAGAAGACCAGGTCACCCGGTTGGATCTGGCTGAGCGGGACGTGTGGAAGGGTGGACCACTGCGCTTCGGATGTCCGCGGGATGGCGACCCCGGCGGCGGCGTACGCGGCCTGGGTCAGACCAGAGCAGTCGAAGCCGACGCCGGGCGTTTCGCCGCCCCAGCGGTAGGGGGTCCCGATCTGGGCGAGGGCATAGCTGACAGCGGTGCTCGCGGCGGGGCTCGTGGCGCCGGCTGGGGCGGCGTACGCGCCGGCCTCGGCGAGGACCTCGGCGACGTACCCCCGATCGTGGTTGTACGCGTAGACGGCGGCCGGTAGGTCGGCGCCATCCCGCGCGCCGTTGGCGCACAGGTCACGGGCGGCGGCGTAGATGGCGTCGACGGGATCGTCGGGGCTGGGCGGGTTCGCTCCGCCGGGCGGGATCGGACGGTCGTATCGGGCGAAGGTCGCGGGCTCGAACTGCATAGGTCCCCGTGCGCCGGCCGGAGAGACGTGATCATCGCGTCCCTGCCCGGTCTCGACCGCCCCGATCCCCGCCAGGACGGTCCAGGACAGGCCGGGGCAGGTGGCGGCCGCGGCGCGGTACGCCCGAAGGTACACGGCCGGGATCCGGGCCACTGCCTGCGCCGAGGGGGCGACGCCCCAAGGCGTGGCGGTTCCCAGCGGTGCGGCGAGCGCCGCCACGGCGAGTCCCGCACCGACGGGCAGCCCCATCGCCACGAAGGCCCCGCCGGCGACAGCGGCACGAAGGCTCAAGGCCGTTCCCTCCCTTCGAGGCGCCGGCTTACGGGTCCCCGGCGCCGCGTTCACGCCGGCCCCCGGTTCGACCGGCCATCCAGTTCTCCTCCGTAGATATTTCATTATGTCATAGTGTATTTGATTGAAACAGAGGCAGTTCCCCCTGCGTCCGGCGCCGGGTACGCTCTCGGTCGCTGCGCCTACGCCGGAGGGTGCCTTGAGGTCCAAAATCGCCGACTACCGGGTAATAGAGGTCGTGCCCCCCGCAAATGACGGCGCGCGCCGCTACCTCTGCCGCCCGCCCGAGCGTCTGGGTGCCGACGAGGAACCGGTCCTGGTGACCGAGATCTCCGTCGACGCCGCCGGGTGGCGGCCCCTCACGGACCTCCTGGTCCGCCTCGCCTCGGCCGGATCGGCCCATCTGGTTCGGCTCCTCGAGGTGGGACCCGACCCCGACGCCGGCGGCGGACTGTATCTCGCGTCCGAGGCGTCCGCCGGCGGCGGCGTCGCCGATCCGGCCACACCCCTCGACGGCCCGGGCCGGCTTCGGGCGCTCGCCGACGCTGCCCGGGGAGCGCACGGGATGCACGAGGTCGGCGTGGCGCACGGGGCCATCGGGCCGGGCTCGATCGTGATGTCCGAGCGCGGCGCCCTGCTCGCGCCGCCACCCCTCGGCGGCCCGCCCGGGCTGGTGCTCCGCGCTGGCGGCTGGAAGGACGTGGTGACGGTCTATCCGGGGCTGCTTCGAGGCGAGGAGCCGTCGCGTGCGTCCGACGTGTGGTCCCTGGCGGCCACCTTGCACGGCCTGCTCTCCGACCGGCCGCTCTACCGTGGCATGGAGAGCGACCCCCCGGTGACGGCGATACAGCGGGTGATCTTCGCCCGGCCGGACGTCGACCCCTCGCTGCCCGCCGGCGTGGCGGCGACGATCGCGTCCTGTCTGGAGTCCGATCCCGCGCTCCGGCCGGCGACCGCGGCCGAGTTGGCGGACCGCCTCGATGCGACGGAGATGGGCGGATGATCGAGCGGGTGGTCGTCATGCCGGGCCCGGGAACGGTCATCCGCTACGGAGGGATCGTGATCTGGGCGGATCCGTCGGCATCGCCGGCGTTGGTCAGTTTTCTCACGCAGTCGGCCCGCAACCTCGCAGCGTCGACTCGGGGGGGACGACAGATCGCCGACCACATCGCGGAGGTGTTGGCCAACCGGGATCCGGAGCCGGGGGTGGCCTTCGTCGTGATGGGTCCGAGCGACCACGGTTGGGCGTCGCTGATGCACGGCCCGGTCCAGGCGTGGGACGGCGCGCAGTGGCTGTCCCCGAGGCCGAGCCCCGGATGGTTGCAAGCGATCCTCACCCCGCAGCCGTCGGTGACGGTCGGCCGGGCGGGGACCCCCATGCCCACCTTGCACCCGGACTCGATGCTCGACTTCGAAGCGGGCGTCGTTCCCGGAGCCGGTTTCGTGCTCGTCCCGACCCCGGATCGCCGGCTGCGGACTGGGCGCCCGGCCGACACAGGCGCCGCCGGAGCCGCCGAGGCCGCCCAGGCCCCCGCCCAGGCCATCCCCGCCGCCCCCGCCGCCGACGAAGACGAGGCCACCGAGCTTCTCTCCACTGCCGGCGTGGCGCCGGCGGCTCAACCGGTCGCGGCTGCCGGCGTGGCGCTGGCGGCTCAACCGGACGCGACTGCCGGCGTCGCGCCGGCGGCTCAACCGGACGCGGCTGCCGGCGTGGCGCCGGCGGCTGAAACAGACGACACGCCCGGCGAGGCGCCGGCCACTCAGGTTCTTCCGGCCCTCGGAGGCGCCCGCGCCGCGGGACCCCTTGCGGCCGGTGCCGGCGCTGCTCCGGAATCTCAACCTCCACCTCAGGGTGAGCCTTCGCCGGGCCTCCCTCCGGCTGTGGCTGGGCCGGGAACGCTCGGGTCGATCGACCTGCGCGCCGTGGGAGCTGTCCCGGCGACCCCGCTGCCGATCGGGGTGGGACCCGACAAGCCCGTCGCCGGCGCCGCCATGGTCGCCGGCGTCCTGTGCCCCCGCGGGCATTTCAACAGACCGGGCACGACAGCGTGCGTTCGCTGCTCCATGGCCATACCCCCCGGATCCGCGGACAACGTCAGCGGCAGCCGGCCCCCGCTCGGGGTCCTCGTCGCCGACGACGGCGCCGTCTACCGCCTCGACGCGGGCTACCTGGTCGGATCGGACCCGGTGCACGACCCGACGGTGAGCGGCGGCCTTGCGCGACCTCTGGAGCTGCCCGGCGACAACGTGGTTGCCTCCCACGCCGAGATCCGCTTGCACGGCTGGGACGTCACCGTCATCGACCGGGGCTCGCCGGGAGGAACCCACCTCTTCGAGCCCGGCGCCGGCGAGTGGACCCGGGTGAAGCCCTTCGAGCAGAGGCGGCTTCGACCCGGCACCCACGTGGCCTTCGCGCAGAGGATCGTGACGTTCGCCGCCCCCTGGATCGCCGAGGACACCCCCCGCTGACGGCCACGACCGCCGGCACCGCGCCTGCCGGCAGCAGGGCCGTTCACTGCACCTTGCTGCGGTACTGCGGACAGTAGGTGTCGACCGCCGCGGTGATGACGGTCCCAAGATCCTCCGACGGGAGCGGGTTGTGTCCCTCGAGCAGGACGAGGCGGTCGGCGAGCTGCTGGTAGGAGGCACCGGATCGAAAAGCGTCGCAAGCGGCGTGGCCGAGGCGCACGAGCTGCACGTCGCTGCGGTAGCCGCCGACGTCGGAGGCCTGCGAGTGCACGGCCGAGAGGAACTGCGAGTCCAGCGCGCTCGACGCCCCTGACTCCGCCCTCGCGCACCCGGCTCCGAGGGCCACGACGGCGGCCAGGCAGGCGGCGACCGGCGCGCCCCTGCTGCGTCCCCGACGGAAATGCGGACCGCGGCCCACGCCGGGAGTGTAGGGAAAAGGCGGCGCGCATAGGGACCGCGATGAGCCATCCTGACCGGGATGGCACCGGCATCCACCATGTACGAGCGCGTCGGCGGCGACGAGTTCTTCGAGACTCTGACGAGGCGCTTCTATGACGCCGTAGCCTCCGACGCGGTGCTGCGCCCCCTCTACCCCGCAGATCCGCGGGCCTTCGAGGGCTCCCGACGGCGCCTGCGCGACTTTCTCATCCAGTACTGGGGCGGTCCGGACCGCTACCGCCGGTCCCGCGGAGACGCCCGGCTCCGCGAGCGGCACCTGAGATTCCCGGTCGACGCGGCCGCACGGGACGCCTGGCTGTCGCACATGGGCGACGCCGTGCGCGCCGCGGGGCTGCGCCCACTCGACGAGACGCAGATGCTCAGCCACTTTCGGGCCACGGCCGATCACCTGGTCAACACGCCGTGACACCGCGCGCCCGCGCCCCCGGCGCGAAGCCTCGGGGCGCCCCGCGCAGCCGGGCCTGCCCGATGGTGGCGGACAGATACGGCTCGGGGCCGGCGGTGGTGCTGCTGCACGGCCAGCCGGGCTCGGCGCGGGTCTGGAGCGGGGTCGTCCCGCTTCTCTGCGACCGCTTCGCCCTGCTCGTCCCCGACCGGCCGGGCTATGGGCGGACGGGCGGCGCCGCCGGCGGGTTCACCGACAACGCCGGCGCCCTGATCGCCCTGCTCGACTCCGCCGGGGTGGAGCGGGCCATCCTCGTCGGGCACAGCTGGGGCGGCGGCGTGGCCCTCGCGGCCGCCGAGGAGTTCCCCGGCCGCGTGGCCGCGCTGGTGCTGGCAGCCTCGGTCGGGCCGGGGGAGAACGTCACCTGGATCGACCGGGTGCTCGCCGCCCCGCTGATCGGCGACGCCATCGCAGCGCTCACCCTCGGCGTCGTCGGCGGGCTGCTCAACGCTGCCCGGCTGCGGCGTTCGGCCGACCGCCATCTGAGCGGGCGACCCCACGAGGCGCTCCGGGACGCAACCGGGATGACCGGCGCGACCGGGGCGGGAGTGTGGCGGTCCTTCGTCGTCGAGCAACGCGCCTACGTGCAGGAGCTCGAGGGCCTGGCGGGCGGGCTGCGCCGCATCCAGGTGCCGGTCGCGGTCGTGCACGGCACCCATGACCGCACCGTCGCGCCCCACGTCGGCGAGCAGCTCTCGGGGGCGATCCCCGGCGCCACCCACACCGCGGTGGCCGACGCGCACCACTACCTTCCGCACGAGCACCCCGAGGTGATCGCCGCGGCGGTCGAGGAAGTCGCCCGCCGCTCGAACCCCACCCGTCTCGAGCGAGGCGCGTGACGGGCGGGCAAACAGAGCCGCCCCGACCCTCGAGGCCTCCGAAGCTCAGACCGACAGGAACCGGCGTACGGCGAACGCCGAGCCCAGCATGCCGACCAGCGCGCCGACGACCAGGAGCACGACCCCGGTGAGGATGGCTTCGTGGGAGGTGACGAACAGCTCCCGGGTGCCGAGGACGGTCTCGCTGCCCACGAACGACGCAATCGTGTTGCGTACCCCGTAGGTGACGGCGAAGGCGATGACGGCTCCCGCGATCCCGTGGATCAACCCCTCGAGCATGAACGGGATCCGGATGAACCAGTTCGTCGCGCCGACGAGCTTCATCACCGCCACCTCCCTCCGACGGGCGAAGATGGCCAGCTGGATGGTGTTGACGATGAGGGCCACCGCACCCACCATGACGCCGACCGCGAGGAACACCCCGAGGGTGCGCAGCTGGTGGAACTGGTGCAGGAGCGAGTCGATCTCCTGCTGGGCGTACGACACCTTCAACACGCCCTGCTGCCCCTGGAACTGCCTGCCGAGCTCCGCGATGTCCTGCGCCCTGGTCGGCACCACCCTGTAGGAGGGGGGCATGTCGGAGACGTGGAGCACCCCGACGATGTCGTTGTTGCTCCCGAAGATCTCCTTGAACTCCTGGTACGCCTGGGCCTTGTCCACGAAGTGGAACTTCTTGACCCCCGGGGTGCTGGACAGCTCCTTGCCGATGGCCGTGGACTCGTTCGCCGTGACGTTCGGGTCAAGGAAGATCGCCATCTCGACGCCGCCGCGCCACTGGATCGACGCCTTGTTGATCGCCTGGCGCATGATGAGCACCCCACCGAGGGCGGACAAGGACACCGCCATCGTGACGATGGCCGACAGGGTCATGACCAGGTTGCGGCGCAGATTGCCGCCCGTTTCGCGCGCGACGTAGCCCGTGGAGATGGCGACCAACTGCTACGCCCCCATCCCGTACACGCCGCGGGCCTGGTCACGCACCACGCTGCCCCGGTCCAGCTCGATCACCCGCCGGCGCATGGCATCGACGATCCCGGTGTCGTGGGTGGCCATGACGACGGTCGTGCCCGTGCGATTGATGCGGTCGAGGAGGCGCATGATGCCGGCGGTCGTCGAGGGGTCGAGGTTGCCCGTCGGCTCGTCGGCAAGGAGGATCAGGGGCCGGTTGACGAAGGCGCGGGCGATCGCCACCCGCTGCTGCTCGCCACCGGAGAGCTCGTGGGGCCGGTTGGCCAGCTTCTTGCCGAGACCCACCAGATCGAGGATCTGCGGCACCTGCGAGCGGATCACCTGCCGGGGCCGGCCGATGACCTCGAGGGCGAAGGCCACGTTCTCGTACACCGACTTGGTCGGCAGCAGTCGAAAGTCCTGGAAGACGCAGCCGATGTTGCGGCGTAGGTAGGGCACCTTCCACGCCGACAGGGAGCCGACCTCCTTGCCGGCCACCCACACCTGGCCCTGCTCGGCCTGCTCCTCCTTGGTGACCAGCCGGAGGAACGTGGACTTACCCGAGCCCGAAGGGCCGACGAGGAAGACGAACTCGCCCTTCTGGATGTCCACGTTCACGTCCCTCAGGGCGACGGTGGTGCCCTTGTAGGACTTGACCACGTTTGAGAACTTGATCATAGGGGAGAAAACACGGAGACGGCCCGGGCCTTTGAGGGGTGTCCCTTCGTGTCGGGCGGAAAGTCTAGCCCTGAGCGGCGCGCGACGCGCGGCGCCAGCGGAGGTAGGCCTCCATGAAGGGGTCGAGCGCCCCTTCGAGGACGGCCTGGACGTTGCCGGTCTCGTAGTCGGTCCGCAGGTCCTTCACCTGCTGGTAGGGGGCCAGGACGTAGGAGCGGATCTGCGCCCCCCAGCCGACCAGGGCCTTGGGTCCGGCCATGGCGGACAGCTCGGCGTCGCGCTCCTCGCGCTGCAGCTCCGCGAGCTTGGAGGCGAGGATCTGCAGCGCCTTGGCCTTGTTCTGGTGCTGCGAGCGCTCGTTCTGCACGGCGACGACCAGCCCGGTGGGCAGGTGGGTGATCCGCACGGCCGAGTCGGTCACGTTGACGTGCTGGCCACCGGCCCCCGACGAGCGGTACGTGTCGATTCGCAGGTCCTTCTCGTCGATGTCCACTTCCCCGGAGAGGTCCTCGAAGAAGGGCACCACGCTCACCGACGCGAAGCTCGTCTGCCGGCGCGCCTGGGAGTCGAACGGCGAGATACGCACCAGCCGGTGCATGCCCCGCTCGGAGGCGAGAAGTCCCGTCGCGTAGCGGCCGCGGACGATGAAGCTCGCGGACAGGATCCCCGCCTCCTGGCCCTCGCTCACCTCCTCGAGCTCGAACTCGAAGCCGCGCCGCTCCGCCCAGCGCTGGTACATGCGGACCATCATCTCCGCCCAGTCCTGGGCGTCGGTGCCGCCGTCCTTGGCGTGCACCTCGCACACCGCGTCGAGCTCGTCGTGCTCGCCGGTGAACAGCGAGCGCAGCTCCAGGGTGTCGAGGTCGGCTCCGATGCTGTCCACCATCGACGCCAGCTCCCCGGCGACCGACTCGTCGGCCTCCTCGACGGCAAGCTCGTAGAGCGTTTCGGTATCCGAGACGCGGGCCCCGAGCGACTCCAGGATGTCCACGTCGGACTTGGTCTGGCCGTACTCGCGGGTCACCCGCTGCCCGACTGCGGTGTCGTCCCACAGGTCGGCTCGACCCATCTCGGCCTCGAGGCGGCCCATCCGGGCACGCAGCTCGTCGAGGCCGAGGTAGGTCTGGGCCTCTCCGAGGCGCCGCCGCAGCGCGCCGATCGCCGGCTCGAGGTCACGTACCGCCACGCCCGCCTACCGCCCGTGGCAGAACTTGAACTTCTTGCCGCTGCCGCACGGGCACGGGTCGTTGCGCCCCGCCCGCTCGAACGCCGAGGCGTGCACGACCGGGCGTGCCACCTCTTCGGGCGGCGGCGGCGCCGACGGCTCGGGGGCGAAGACCACCTCGTCGCCGGGGGCCGGCCCGCCGCGCATCGCCTGCTGCACACCGGAGCTCCCCTGCACGGGATCCTCGGGGGCGACGTACTGGGCGCCGGCGAGGTCGAGCGGCGCCGTTTCGGGGGCCTGCTCGACGACCTGCACCTGGGCGTGCATGACGATCTTCACGTAGTCGTCGTCGATGGACGACATGAGCTGGCCGAACATCTCGTAGCCGTCCCGCTGCCAGGCGACGAGCGGGTCCTGCTGGCCCATGGCCCGCAGGTTGATGCCCTCGCGGAGGTAGTCCATCTCCGACAGGTGCTCGCGCCATTTCTGGTCGATGAGCTGGAGCATCACCTCCCGCTCGAGGGCCCGCATCACGTCGGGCCCCCCGGGCATGGTCTCCTCGCGCTTGTCGTAGTAGGCGATGGCCTCGCCGGCGAGGGCCTCGTAGACGGCGTTGCTGTCGCCGAGCCCGGCGAGGTCCTCGACGCGGGCCTCCGTCGGGAAGTACAGGCGGGTCTCGGTGAGCAGGCCCTCGAGGTTCCAGTCCTCGCTGTAGTCCGAGCCGGCGCAGTGCGCGGTCACCAGGCCGTCGATCGCCGAGGACAGGACGTCGATCGTGCGGGCCCGCAGGTCCTCGCCCTGGAGGATCTGCTGGCGCCGGGCGTAGATCACCTTGCGCTGCTCGTTCATGACCTCGTCGTATTTGAGGACGTCCTTGCGGATCTCGGCGTTGCGGGCCTCGACCGTGTTCTGGGCCCTCTCGATCGCCCGCGAGACCATCTTGGACTCGATCGGGACGTCCTCGGGCAGGCTGCGGTCCATCACCCACTGCATGGCGCCGGTGGCGAACAGGCGCATCAGGTCGTCCTCGAGGGACAGGTAGAAGCGGCTTTCGCCCGGATCACCCTGGCGGCCCGAGCGGCCCCGCAGCTGGTTGTCGATGCGGCGGGACTCGTGGCGTTCGGAGCCGAGCACGTACAGACCGCCGAGCTCGCGCACCTTGGTGCCCTCCGGCTGGCACTCCTGCTCGAACCGGACCCGCATCTCCGCGTAGCGGCCCTGCCCCTCCTCGGAGTCGGGATCGACGCCGTCGGCGCGCAGCTCCTGAGAGGCGAGGAGCTCGGCGTTGCCCCCGAGGATGATGTCCACGCCGCGGCCGGCCATGTTGGTCGCGACCGTGACGGCGTGCAGGCGGCCCGCCTGCGCGACGATCTGCGCCTCCCGCGCGTGCTGCTTGGCGTTGAGGACGTGATGGGGGATCCCCCGCCGGGTCAGCATCCCCGACAGCAGCTCGGACTTCTCGACCGACGCGGTGCCGACCAGCACCGGCTGGCCCCTCTCGTAGCGCTCGCTGATGTCGGCGACGACCGCGTCGAACTTGCCCATCTCCGTCTTGTAGATGAAGTCGCGCTTGTCCTCGCGGATCATCGGCATGTTGGTCGGCACGGGCACCACGGGCAGGGAGTAGGTGTTGGCGAACTCCGACGCCTCGGTCTCGGCGGTGCCGGTCATGCCGGCGAGCTTCTCGTAGAGGCGGAAGTAGTTCTGGAGGGTCACCGTCGCCCAGGTGTGGTTCTCCTCCTTGATCGCCACGCGCTCCTTGGCCTCGACCGCCTGGTGGAGCCCGTCGGACCAGCGGCGCCCCTCGAGGATGCGACCGGTGAACTCGTCGACGATCTTCACCTCACCGTCGGCCACGATGTAGTCCTTGTCGCGCTTGTAGAGCTCCTTGGCCTTGAGCGCCTGGGTCAACTGGTGCACATAGTTGGAGGAGACGAGGTCGTAGAGGTTGTCGATCCCGAGCGCCCGCTCGACCTTCTCGATGCCGTCCTCGGTGGGTGCGACGGTCCGCTTCTCCTCGTCGACCTCGTAGTCGAGGTCCCGGGCGAGCGACCGGGCGACGCCTGCGAACTGGTAGTACAGGCGCGCCGACTCCGTGGAGGGCCCGGAGATGATGAGCGGTGTGCGGGCCTCGTCGATCAGGATCGAGTCGACCTCGTCGACGATGGCGTACACGTGGCCGCGCTGGACCATGTGCTCCATGGCGCGGGCCATGTTGTCGCGCAGGTAGTCGAAGCCGAACTCCGTGTTGGTGCCGTAGGTGACGTCGGAAAGGTAGGCGTCCTTCTTGGCTTGCCAGTCGTCGATCTCGGGGGACACCCGCCCGACGGTCAGTCCGAGGAACCGGTGGATCTGGCCCATCCACTCGGAGTCGCGCCGGGCGAGGTAGTCGTTGACCGTGACGAGGTGGACGCCCCGGCCGGCGAGCGCGTTCAGGTAGACGGGCAGGGTCGACACGAGGGTCTTGCCCTCGCCGGTCTTCATCTCGGCGATCCACCCGAAGTGCAGCGCGGCGCCGCCCACGAGCTGGACGTCGAAGTGACGCTGGCCGAGGGTGCGCCGGGCGGCTTCCCGGACCGTGGCGAAGGCCTCCACCAGAAGGTCGTTGAGATCCTCGCCCCGCTCGAGGCGCTCCCGGAACTCGACGGTGCGGTGGGCGAGGTCCTCGTCGGAGAGGGCTTCCGCCTCGGGTTCGAGCGCGTTGATGTCCGGCACCAGGCTCTGCAAGGCTCGCAGCTTCCTGCCCTCGCCGGCGCGCAGGACCTTCGAGAAGACGCTCATCGTCCTCCCATCGTACCGGCGCCCCTCGGGGGCGGGGCGCCGCTACCCTCACCCCGTGGCCGTCCGCGCCCACGTCCGAGCCCGCGTCCGGGCGCGCCCGGCGAAACCGTCGCTGCGCTCCCTCCTGCCACACCTGCCCCTGGCGGTGCTCGTGGTCGCCTACGCGGTGCGCTTCAGCCTGCTGTCGGTCCAGGTGCACGACGGGTTCGGCACCCCTCCCTACGACATGGCGCTGTTCGACCAGGGCATCTGGCTCCTCAGCCGCTTCCACGCCCCCTTCGTAACGGTGATGGGCCGCGACCTCTTCGGCGACCACACCGCGTTCATCCTCGTGCTCGCGGTGCCGTTGTACTGGGTGTACCCCCACGCCCAGACCCTGCTCGTCCTGCAGTCCTGTCTCCTGGCCGCGGCAGCCGTCCCCATCTACCTCCTCGGCCGGAGGCTCCTGCGCAGCACCGTGCTGGCCACAGCCCTCGCGGCCGCGTACCTCCTCAACCCGGCGCTGCAGGACGGAAACCTCGAGCAGTTCCACCCGGAGTCCTTTTTGGTGCTGGCCCTGGCGGTGGGCATCTACGCGGCCGTGGAGTGGCGGCCGAAGCTGTTCCTCGCCGCCGCCGTCGCCGCCCTGCTGTGCAAGCAGGACACCGCCCTGCTGGTCATCCCGCTCGCCCTGTGGGTGGCGTGGCGGCGCAACCGCCGCTTGGGGCTGATCCTGGCCGGCAGCGCCGCCCTGTACATGGCGATCGCGTTCGAGGTGATCATCAGGGCCTTTCTCGGCACCGCGTCGTTCAACATGACCCGGATCCCCTTCGGCGGGATGCTCGGCTTCGTCGAGGCCATCGTCACCAAGCCACGCCAGGTGTGGGACTACGCCACCAGCCGCGGGCGCCCGTTCTACCTGTGGCAGATGGGTGCCGCTGTCGGGTGGGTCTTCGTCGTGGCCCCGGAGATAGCCGCTGTCGGGGTGCTCACCTTCCTCGAGAACGAGCTGGCCGACTTCGGCTACATGCACCACATCAACTACCACTACTCGATGCCGCTCGTGCCCGTGCTGCTGGCCGGGACGGTGTACGCGCTCAGCCGGCTCCGCACGGCGGCCCGGCGGCGGGCGGCGACGGGGCTGGTCACCGCCTGCGCGTTCGCTGCGTGCGTGGTGTGGGGCCTCGCCCCCTTCTCGGAGCACAGCTACCCGCACTGGAACCCCTCGAGCCCCAAGGTGCACGAGATCGACGCCGTGCTGCGCGAACTGCCCCCCCACGCCGTCGTCTCCGCGTGGTACCCGATCGTGTCGCACATCGACCACCGGACGCGCGTCTACATGTGGCCGACGCCCTTCGCCGCCCATTACTGGGGCCTCTACCGGCACGAGGGCGAGCGGCTTCCCTTCGCCGGCGACGTCCAGTACCTCGTCCTGCCGAGCCCGCTGACCGGAACGGACGCGAGCGTGTTCTCCGGGATCGCCAGCCGCTTCTCGCCCGTGGACGAGGGGGGAGGGGTGACCCTCTACCGGCGGATCGCGCCGGGGTAGACACCCGGGCGGGGGTACGCACCCCCGCCGGCGACGGTCACGGGTGGTGGGGGTCGAGGAGCCGCTTGCGCACCGCGTACATCGCCGCTTCCATCCTCGAGTGCAGGTGCAGCTTCTCGAGGATGTGGCGGACGTGGTTCTTGACCGTGTTCTCGGAGATGTACAGCGCGTCGGCGACGTCTTTGTTGCTCATGCCCCGTGCCACCAGCTTGAGGACCTGCAGCTCCCTGGCGGTGAGCGCCGGGGCCGGGAGCTCCTGGTCCCGCTCGCTGGCCTGACGGGCGAGCGCGTTGAACTCGTGGAGGAGCTTCGAGGCCATCGGGGGGGATATGAGGCTGTGGCCCTTCATGACGGCGTGCACGGCGCTCGCCACCTCGTCGATGGAGATCTCCTTGAGCAGGTAGCCGTTGACACCGGCCTTGATGGCCTCGTAGAGGTCGTCCTCCTCGTCGGAGACGGTGAGCATCAGGATGCGGGTCGTGGGCAGGGCGGCGCGGATGCGGCGCGCCGCGTCGACGCCGCTGAGCCGCGGCATGCGCACGTCCAGGAGCACCACGTCAGGAGCGAGCGCTTCGGCCCGCGCGACGGCGTCCTCGCCGTCGGCGGCCTCGGCGACGACCTCGATGTCGTCTTCCGCGCTGAGGACCGTTTCGAGCCCGCGCCGGAACAGAACCTGGTCGTCGGCGATCAGGACCCGGACCGTATCGGGCCCGAGCTGCTCAGTCATGCCGGTCGACGGTAGTGGACCTCAGCGGCTGACCTGGTCTTTGACCCCACACTCGCCTGGCTACCCCGGGGCCCCTGCGGCCCCGCCGGCAACCAGGACTTACTCCTAAGCCGCACCATGATCGGCGACGGTCCGTCGCCTTACGTGGGTCGCTTCGCCTGCGGCTGGCATCGACTTGCAACCACAGACCCGCTGAGGTCCGCCGCCACGATACCGGACCGCCGGGCGGTACTCATGCGCCGGGCGGCCGCCGCGGCGGCGGGCGGCGGCCTCCTCGACCTGCCCCGGCGTCGCGGCCGCCGCGGCGAACATGCCGGCGGAGTCGGGCGGCACGGGACGCGCCGTCTAGGCCGTGGGGTCGCCGGATCCCGGCGCGGCAGGCGCCGGCGGCCCCCGGTCGTCGAAGGTCGGCCGGATCCCTTCCTGCGCGGCCTTCGCCAGGAGCCTCTCGTGCTCCTCGTCGCCGAGCGTCTCGGCCTCGTCGATCAGCATGACCGGGATGTCGTCGGCGACGCGGTAGCGCAGCCTCAGGCGCGGGTTGTACAGCCAGTCCTCGTCCTCGAAGTACAGGAGGGGTCCCTTGTCCTTGGGGCAGGCGAGGATCTCGAGCAGCCGCGGGTCGAGGGCCATCTACGAGTTCTCCCGGACGACGGACAGCACCTCTGCGGTGTGGGCGTCGCAGGCGCCGCGGTCGGCAGCTTCGAGGTTGAGACGCAGCAGGGGTTCGGTGTTGGAGGGCCGGAGATTGAACCACCAGTCGCCGAGGTCGACCGTGAGACCGTCGAGGCGGTCCTGGCGGGCGCCGGCGAAGCGCCGGGCGACGGCGTCGATCGCCGCGGCGGGGTCCGCGACGCGGGTGTTGATCTCCCCCGAGTCGGCGTAGCGCTCGAACTCGCCGCGCAGGGCCGACAGCGGCCGGCCCGCCCTGGAGAGCACCTCGAGGACCACCAGGGCGGCGACGGCGCCCGAGTCGGCGCGGTAGTTGTTCCGGAAGTAGTAGTGCCCGGAGTGCTCACCGCCGAAGAGGGCGTCGGTGTCGGCCATCACCGCCTTGATGTAGGAGTGCCCGACCCGCGTGCGCACGGGCGTGCCGCCGCGCTCGCGCACGATCTCCGGCACCGCCTTCGAGCACACGAGGTTGTACAAGATGGTGGCGCCCGGGTTCTTCTCCAGCACCGAGGCGGCGACGAGCGCCGTGGTGGTGGACCCGGAGACGGGTACGCCGCGGTCGTCGACGAGGAAGCAGCGGTCGGCGTCGCCGTCGAAGGCAAGCCCGACGTCGGCCCCGGTCTCTGCGATGCGCCGCTGGAGGGCGACCAGGTTCTCGGGCTGGATGGGATCCGCCGGGTGGTTGGGGAAGGTCCCGTCGAGCTCGCCGAAGAGGACCTCGAGCTCGAACGGCAGACCCTCGAACACGGCGGGTACCACCAGGCCGCCCATGCCGTTGGCGGTGTCCGCGACGACCCGCAGGGGACGGAGGTCGCCGAGGCTCACGAAAGAGCGAACCTTGGCGGCGTAGTCGCCGAGCACGTCGCGCCTGGTCACCGTCCCTCGCCCGAGGGCCGTGTCGAGCGGGCTGTCGACGGCGGACTTCACGGCCATGCGCAGCTGGCCGAGACCCGTCTCGGCTCCCACCGGGCGGGCGCCGGCCAGGCACAGCTTGATGCCGTTGTAGCCCGCCGGGTTGTGGGAGGCGGTGAACATGGCGCCCGGGGCGTCGAGACGCCCGGAGGCGAAGTACAGCTCGTCGGTGGACGTGAGCCCGAGGTCGACGACGTCCACCCCGGCGCCGGTGACCCCCTCGGAGAACGCCGCCACCAGCTCCTCACCCGAGGGCCGCATGTCCCGGGCGACGAGCACCCGCGGCGCCGCGGCGAAACGTGCGAAGGCGACGCCGACGGCGCGTGCGAGGGCGGGGCTCAGCTGGTCGGGCACGGTACCCCGGATGTCGTAGGCCTTGAACACGCTGTCCAGCGTGGCGGGGTCGAGGGAGGGCATGCCGCCCGGAACCTTAGCGGCATCCCGGCCTGTACCGAGGTGCCGCCCACGCCCCGAGGCCGCCGAGTGGCCGGTGGAGGGGTAGGAGACCGGGCGCATCCGCCACAGAAGGACGACGGCCGCCAGCCCGAGGAGGGAGAGGATGAACCCCAGCCAGTCGATGGCGGTGTACCCGTAGGTGAGCGTGACGTGGTCGGCGGTGGGGATCACCACCATCAGGTTGGGCGTGACGCGGTAGACGCCGCGGGCCCCGTGGGCCTGCCAGTTGGGGAAGTACGACGTCTTGACCAGTACCGGTACGCCCGTGCGGTCGACGTTGAAGGAGATCGACTCGGTGCCCTCGTGGATGGCCGACACCTGCACTGGCGGCAGCGGCGTGCGCGGCACCAAAGCCTGGTTGGGCGCGACCCTCGCCCAGTTCTTCGGGCCGGACGCGGCCTCGTAGACGTCCCAGCGGGTCGGGTCGAGGTACCACGACTCGGATCCGGCGAGCCACTTCTTGCCGCCTCCGCTCACCCCGGTCATGACCACCGGCTGGTTGGCGAGGGCGGAAACCTCGGCGGAGTCGGCGACCTCGTAGATCTTCCAGGTGCGCTGCTTCACCGACGTCGTCGAGCCGGACGTGTAGCTCACCGGGAAGGGGCCGACGGTCGCCACGAGGCGCAGGTTGCTGTCGGCGTCCGCCTGGGCCTCCACGTTGGGGGTGACCGCCATGAAGTACTTGACGCCGAGCATCTGGAGGTGCTGGACGCCTTCGGCCACGTCGG
The DNA here is from genome assembly GCA_021788115.1 of Actinomycetes bacterium. Classification (GTDB taxonomy): domain Bacteria; phylum Actinomycetota; class Acidimicrobiia; order Acidimicrobiales; family Palsa-688; genus JAJYLA01. The sequence goes on from JAJYLA010000012.1 coordinate 17,820, forward strand.
GTGAGGACGGGTAGTCGAGCCCGCGCACCGGGTCCGAGGGGTGCTCGGAGAGCTCGGCGGCGTTGAGGAAGTGATACGGCGTCGTCGCGGACGACTCGTAGTAGAGGCCCTCCATCGAGCCGATGCAGCCGTGGGTCCAGTACGGCAGCAGCATGAGGGCGTCGGGGGTGCCCATCTGGTCGAGCTCGGGCTCGTACTCCCACATGGCGCGCCCACACCCGAAGGCCGGGTCGTTGCCGAGCTTGCGCATCTCGGCGACGAGTGCGAAGTACTCCTTCTCGCGGGCCTTCCCCGGGTTCTGATAGCCCGAGTAGTTCCAGTACACCCAGGAGGGGACAAAAGACGAGTCGTTGCTGCGGATGCCCAGCCAGTCGTAGGCGCCCGACGCGGTCACCCGGCCGAAGGGCAGGTTGCGCAGCGGGTAGTTCACCCAGACCATCGCCACGAGGACGGTCACGATCGGCACCGGGATGAGGCTCCTGGCGCGGGTGGTGCCGTGGCGGAAGGAGTCTGCCAGGGCGGACCCGACCTCCATGAACGCGATCCCGGCGAGCAAGTACAGGCACAGGTACCAGAACGGGAGGCTGCGGGCGTTCCAGAGGCGCGCCTGGGGGGCGAAGCGGAACACCAGGCCCGAGAGCGCCGTCATGACGGCGAGGAAGCCGCCCGTCCTGTTGCGCCGCACGATCGACATCACCAGCCCCGCCGCGGCGATCAGGAACAGCCAGAGGTCCTTGGCGGGGAACAGCGTGGACACGTACTGGGTGATCTTCTGATAGCCCATGTCGGTGGCGTAGGGCAGGTAGTGCTCGAAGGGAAGCGCCCAGAACGCAATGAGGGCACCGGCGACGACGAGCACCGGGAGGGTCCAGGCGAGCAGCCGGCGCCCCCAGGCCCGCAGGTTGATCAGCTCCACCCGCATGACGGCGAGGACGATCGCCCCGACGATCGCGAAGAACAGCGGGAGGAGGTGGCTCACGCCCACCGCGGCGAGCAGCACCGCGGCGAGCGCCCGGTGGCGCCCGGTGTCCAGCCCCCGGGCCACGACCCCCAGGAACACGAGGGCCAGCGACAGGGATATCGAGAAGCAGAACTCCCCCGCCATCGTCGACGCGATGTTGCCCCCGTAGATCGTGAACTCCCGGCTGAAGAGGTACGGGAGCGTCGCCACGGCCAGGCAGGCGGGACCGGGGAACCGCAGTCGGGCGAGGCGCCCAAACGCCCACGCCGCGACCGGCAGGGTCACCAGGCCGGCGACGCTGACCAGCTTGAAGGCGATGTTGTACTTGATCACGTAGGACAGCAGGGCGATCGCGACGATCGGCCCGGGGAAGTAGAAGGTCAGCGCCGGGAAGCCGGCGTACCAGTCGGGAGTCCACCCCGTGACCTGGAAATGCGGCAGCAGGCTCGACTTGACGTACGCGGGGAGCCAGACGTGCGCACCCATGTCACCGCCGGCAGGGGTCGTGTTCTTCAACAGCTGCGACGGCTGGAGCTCCTTGACGGTGAACGCCACGCACGCGGCGACGACCAGGAACGTCACGAGCCCCTGCGCCGTGGTGGCGCGGCCCGCCCAGGCCCTCCATCGGGGTTCGTCCGGCACGATCGGAGGGAACTCCTCCTCGTCCGCGTGGGTTTCGGTCGTCGCGGTCATGGGGCCCCTATGTTGCCCGCGGCGCGCGGGAGCGTGGGGGTCGCCGGCCGGCGCTCAGCCGGCGCCGGAGGCCCGCGAGGCGGAGCCCCCCGAGGCTGCCGCGGCGAGGCCGAGCACCGAACCGAGGGCTACGAGCCCGTCGATGCCCTGCCACCAGCGACGGTCGCAATAGGAGCAGCTGAGCAGGCTGACCGGCTCCCCGCCGACGCGGAGTTGGATGACCACCAGGCTGCGGATGCGGCACACGGGGCACTTCACCCTCCTCAGATCGGCGCGTGACGGGACGCACTGAAGGCCCTTTCCGCCGGGGAGACCCTAGTGGTGCAGGTGCACAACGGACAGGACCGCCGCGGCGTTGAAGGCGGCGTGGGCGGCGATCCCGGGAGCCAGCCGGGCCGTCCGCCACGCCAGGAAGGCGAGAACGGCCCCGAAGACCGCCAGGCCGGCGAACTGCAACGCTTCGAAGTGGGCCAGGCCGAAGAGCACGGCGCTCGCCACGACGGCGGCGGGAACCGTCATGCGGCCGAGCAGCGACCGCAGCAGCAGCCCCCGGAAGAAGACCTCCTCGACCACGGGGGCGCCCACCGCGAGGAACAGCAGGAGCACGACCACCGCGACCGGCCCGTGCGCCGCACCCGCTTCCTGGTGCGCCGGCCGGCTCAACTGGTGGGCGAGGGACCGATCGAACAGCTCGAAGGGCCGGTAGAGCGCCGGCACCAGGACGTACTGGCAGGCGAGGCCGATCGCCGCGCCCGCCGGGATGTCCCACCACGCGCCGGCGCGAAGCCCGTAGTCCTCCGCGAGGCTCCCGCTGCCCCGGGTGCGGCTGGCGTGGACGGCCGCACCGAGGAGGCCGGCCCACAGCCCGACGACGCCGGCGACCGTCACCGCCACGGGCAGGGCGGCGCCCGAAGAGGACCGGTATCCCGTCTCCGAGGTGGCGACGGCGACGGCCACCCCCGACAGCACGATCCCCGCAGCGAAGCCGGCCAGGGCGTGGCCGAGACCCCAGCGCAGCCCGGGGGCGGCCCCCGACCGGCCGGTCGCGGGCGTCAGCCCCGCCGCCCGGCGCTGCGCCCGCAGGCGCTCACGACACCAGCGCTTCGGGAGGCTCGAATCGGGAGGGGCGCGCCACCCTGCGGTCCACCCGCGTCCACCCCTGCGGCACGCGCAGCCGGCCGGCGTGGCCGGCGCAGAGCGACCACTGGTCGCCGGCAGCGTCGGAGGGCGCGTCGTCGAGCCATACCCGCTGGCCGGCGTAGTCGTAGGTCAGCCATGCCGCCGTCTGGCCCTGGCACCCCGGGCGGGCGCAGAGGGCGCGTCGCATCATGCTGCCAGCGTAATCGGCACGAGCACGCCTACCATGGACCCCATGAGCCGGCAACCGGGAGACATGCGGCCGGGCGGCGGACCCGGGCTTCCCGGCGGCAGCCCCCCGGCGAACAGCAACTGGCGGTGGATCGCCGTGGTCCTCGTCACCGTCGCCATACTCGCCATAGTGCTCTCGTCGATGCGCGGCAACGGCAGCGCCCCGGCGACCAAGAGCTACGGTGCCTTCTACAGCGCGGTGACGTCCCACCAGGTCGCCCAGGCGACGGTCAACAAGGACGACGGCAAGATCACCTGGACCACCACGTCCGGGCAGCAGTTCGAAACCCAGGGCCCCGACCTCAACTCCAACAGCGCGGCCTTCGACATCTACACAAAGGACATCACGAACCTCAAGATCACGGCGAGCACGTCCAGCGCCTGGTCGGTAATCCTGCCGTACCTGATCTACGGCGCGTTCATCGTGCTGCTGTTCGTGTGGCTGTCGCGGCGTGCGCAGGGTCAGATGGGCGGGATCATGTCGATCGGCCGCTCCAAGGCGAAGGTGTACACCACGGAGCGCCCGCGCACCACGTTCGCCGACGTCGCCGGATACGACGGCGTCAAGCTCGAGATACGGGAAGTCGTCGACTTCCTGCGGTCGGCCAACAAGTTCAAGGAGATCGGGGCGAAGATCCCCAAGGGGGTGCTGCTCGTCGGCCCGCCCGGGACCGGCAAGACGCTGCTCGCCCGTGCGGTCGCCGGTGAGGCCGGGGTGCCGTTCCTGTCGGTGACAGGGTCGGACTTCATGGAGATGTTCGTCGGCGTCGGCGCCTCGCGGGTGCGGGACCTCTTCCAGACGGCGCGCAAGCAGGCTCCGGCCATCATCTTCATCGACGAGATCGACTCGATCGGCCGCAAGCGGGGAGCCGGCCTCGGCGGCGGCCACGACGAGAGGGAGCAGACGCTCAACCAGATGCTCGCCGAGATGGACGGCTTCGAGACGACCGAGGGCGTCGTCATGATGGCGGCCACGAACCGCCCCGACATCCTCGACCCGGCGCTGCTGCGCCCCGGTCGCTTCGACCGTCAGATCGTCGTGCCGCTCCCCGACCTGGAGGAGCGGCTGCCGATCCTCCAGGTGCACTGCAAGGACAAGCGCATTGCCCCCGACGTCAACCTGACCGTCGTCGCGCGGGGGACGCCGGGCATGAGCGGCGCCGACCTCGCCAACCTCGTCAACGAGGCGGCCCTCCACGCCGTGCGGCGCGGGGCCGCGGCGATCGCCATGGAGGACTTCGAAGCTGCCCGCGACCGGGTGCTCATGGGCCAGCGGCGCGAGTCGACCGTCCTGTCGGAGAAGGAGAAGGAGGCGACCGCCTATCACGAGGGCGGTCACGCCGTGCTCGCCTACGTGCTCCCCGACGCGGACCCGGTCCACAAGGTGACGATCCTGCCGACGGGCATGGCCCTCGGGGTCACCCAGCAGCTGCCGATCGAGGAGCGCCACACGTACTGGCGGGAGTACATCGAGGACGCCATCTGCGTCATGATGGGCGGTCGCTGCGCCGAGAACCTCGTCCTCCACACCCTCTCGACCGGAGCCTCCAACGACCTGCAGCGGGCGACCGAGATGGCCCGCAAGATGGTCCGGGAGTTCGGCATGAGCGAGCGGATCGGCCCGATGGCGTGGGGCCAGGAGAGCCAGGTGTTCCTCGGCGAGGACCTGATGCACGCAGCGCGCGACTACAGCGATGTCACCTCCCGCGTCATCGACGAGGAAGTCGAGCGCATCCTGCGCGAGCAGGAGACCCGCGCCAGCAAGCTGCTCGAGCTGCACCGTTCGGGGCTCGCCTCCGTGGCGGGCGCCCTGCTCGAGAAGGAGACGATCGACGGGGCGGAGGTGGGCCGCCTCGTCGACGAGGCCTACGGCCGGCCCGTCCACGAGCACGCCCTGGTCGTGCCCACCTTCGGCGCCTCCGACGGTGACGGGCTCTCCGAACCCGGCGAACCGGCCCGGCCTGCCCGCGGATACCCGCCCGCGCAGGGCAGCTCTTTTCGCTCCGGCACCGGCACGGGCACCGAGGCCAACGGGAAGTCCTGAGAACCTCGCCCCGGCAGTGTCGGCAGCCCCGTCGGGCACCTCCGCGAGCGACGGCAGGAGCTACGGGGAGAAGGGCGCCGCGAGGCTCAGGTTGACGCCGCGGGTGGGGGGACGGCCGTAAGAGTCGGCCTCCACGTAGACGGGGCCCGAGGCGAGAACCTGCAGGAGCGGCCCCCCGGCGACGGGCCGGAGCCGGCCGGACAGGCTGACCGCCAGGCGCCGCCCGGGGCCCACGACCAGCCGCGAGAGCCCGGCCAAGTCGGCCGCCGAGGACGCCCCGCCGGCGGTGCCGACCGACACCGAAACGGGCCTGGGCGCCGGGTTGTAGAACACCAGGGTGACCGCGTGGGCGGCGTCGGAGGGGAGATCCGGCACCAGCCAGCGCGACGCCGACAGCTGGGCGCCCGGTAGCTCCCCCACACCCGTGAGAGTGGGAGCAGACGCCGTCACGGTCCTCTCGGCGACGACGGGCACACCGTTGACGCTCCTCAGGACCGCCGAGTGGGCGACCCCGGAGGGGATGCGTGCCTCCTGCCCGGAGACGACCGAGGTGACCTCTCCCGGTCCGACCGACACGGAGAACGGCTCCGCGACCCCGTGATCGAGAACGATGGACAGGCTCAGCTGGGCGATCGACGGACCCGGGTTGTAGATGATGTACCGCTCGTCGAGCGTGTTCGACGCCAGACCATCGGGCCAGACCCAGCGCGTGGCGGTCCGCGCCGCCCCGAGGGTGACCGTCACGCCGGCGACGGGGGCGGCCGGGTCCGCCAGCGGGCCGGCGCCGGCCGGTGTCCCGAGGATCGCCTGACCGCGCCTGGGGGGCGTCACGATGTCGGTCTTCCAGGCGATGACCCGTCCGGACCGGGCGGCGACGGTCGTGGCGATCGTCTGCCGGCGCCTCAGGTGCGAGCCCAGATCGACGGCCAGCATCCCCTCGGGGGGGACGTCCAGCGCCTGGAACTGCTGAGGCACTTCCGGTCCCTGGTCGGTGGTGAACGACAGGTCGACGACGGCGTCGGTCGGGTACGGGTTGACGAGGGAGATCTCCTCGGAGGCGTTGACCAGCGTGGCGCCCGACGCGAAGTACCAGTGCGCCGAGCCCGCGGTGGCGCACAGCGCCGAGGACCGGCCGTAGGGGCCGTCCGTCTGCTGGTAGACGGCGACAGCGCCGGCATCCATGTCCACGATCGCCCCCATCCAGGGGGAACCGCCCCGCACGGCCTCGGGCACGGCGACCTGAGAGCCCGGTGCCACCGAGACGGGCGCGGCCCGCCGGGTGCCGCGGCTGCCCAGGAGCGTGACGGTCCCGCTCGCGGTGGCAGCCCCCCCGTTGGCGACGACGACCGTCCCCGCGGCGGCGCTGCCGGGGGTCCCCGTCGCTCCAGCGCAGAACCACGACGAGGACAGGGCGTCCGCGGGCGCGACGACCGGCACGGGCGGAGCGGTCACCCCCGTGGCCGCCGCCGGGGCGCTGCCCGCCCGGTCGGCGAGACCTCCGGCGAGCAGGGCGGCGGCGATCGCGAGCAGGACCGGCGCGCGGGGCACCGCCCGGCGGTGGCCGTGATCAGGCATCCATCCACACCTCGTCGCCGCTGAGGTCCTCCGGCCCCGGCGGCCCGCCGGCGCGCACGCTGCCCCGGCGGCCCGGCCCGCTCGGCCGGCTGAACCACTCGGGCCGCAGCGTCTCGGGGTCGGGGTCCCGCGCCCGCCGGCGGCGCAGGTCCAGCGCGGCCAGGGCCACCGCCACCACCCACAGCAGGATCTCCACGGCGTGCGCCGCACGGGCTCCTGCGCTCGGCGGGGCGCCGAGCGTCGCCACGCCGCCGGCGCCGGCCGGCACGGCGAAGCGCATCGCCCAGCCGAACGCGGTCCGGGAGGTCCTCGAGGTGCCGGCGACGTCAAGGCGCCACGACGGGTCCCGCGGGACGGCCACGTAGAGCGTGGAACCCCCGGGGAGCGAACCCCGCCACCGCGCGGGGCCCCCCGACAGCACCGGGCGGGCACCGCTCAGGTCGGTCTGCTGCAAAAGCCGGCGGCCGACGTCGTTTGATGCCGCGGCAACCCCGTCGGCCGAGGCGGGCAGGAGGACCGTGGCCGGCGCCCACGCGTCGTTGCGGTAGACCACGTAGTCGGGGTCGACGGTGAGCGCCTGCAGGTCGGTCTGCAGCGGCAACCCGGCGAGCAGCGCCCGGGGGGTGGGAACGCGCACCGCGCCGGATCCGGCCGGGGCGTTGCGTGTCGGTATGACGATGTAGCGGATGGCCATCGGGGCGAGCAGGTGGCCGAGCTTGGTCGTCAGACGATCGCCCACGAGACGCAGGTCGGCTTCGAGCGGGCCCACCGCCCCGTGGCCTCCGCCGACCCAGAGGTCCTCGACGCCGGGAAGGCCGTCGTAGGAGGTGGCGACCGCCATGCCGGTGTGCAGCCGGTGTCCGGCCGTCGGCAGCGCGTCCGGGGCTCCCACCCACAGCACCCGGTAGTCGCCGCCGGTGGCGTGCTGCAGGAAGGCCAGGACCGAGGAGGCGTCCGCGCTCGGCAGATCCCAGCGCCCGTTGCCGGCGGCGGCCAGCATCGGAAGCGAGCCGAGCGCCAGGGCCGCGACGGCGACGCCCGACGACAGCTGGCGCCACCCGAACCGGTAGCCGGGCAGGTCCATCTCGAACGCCACCGCCCCGAGGGCCGCGGATAGCGCCAGGGCGGCGGCCGCGGGGGCGAGTCCCACCTCCGGGGGCAGTGCGGGGATCCATCCCCGCGAGCCCGCCCAGACCGCGCCGTCGAAGACGAGCGCCACCGTCCACAGGCGTGCCGCCCACGCGAGGCGCCACGACCGTCCGATCACCAGCGGGAGCGCCGCCACCGCGACGAGCCCCCAGCCGAGCGGACCGTGACCGACCGGCCCGGTCTGGAAGCGCAGCACGGCGCCGAGACCGAGGCGACCCGCGGGGCCGGCCGGCACGCCGAGGAGGGCGTTGCCGCTGCCGAGCACGCGCGCCGACCACGGCATCAGCAGCACCGCGGCGACGGCGGAGCTGGCCAGCCCGACGCCGGCCATGCGCAGCGACGCCAGACCGCGCCGGACCAGGAAGGAGCCGCCGGCGAGGGCCGCGCCGGCGAGGGGCGGCACGAGAAGGAACGCGGGGGCGACGGCGGCCGCTGCCGCGACGAGGACGCCGAGCCCCACGACCCGTCCGGCCACCCACCCGACGCGCGTGGAGGGGAAGGGCGGCTCGCCGGACAGCCGTCCGAGCGCCGAGAGGACCCACGGGGCCGCTGCGTAGCCGATCAAACCCGCCCAGTGGCCGTGGGCGAGGGCGTTGTAGGGGACGGGCACCACGGCGTACACGAGCAGGGCGGCGATCCTGCCGCGGGGCGACGCCCACCAGCGGGCGGCCCGGTACGCGCCGAGGGGGCCGAGCAGGAGCGGCCCGAGCACGACGATGTGCTGGAGGGTGCCGACCGCCCCGCCGAGCACCAGGCCGGCGAGGGCGAGGAGCGCCAGGGCGGGGCTGGCCGGAACCGGCACGCCGAGGCCGCCAGGCCGCGCCGTCGACCACCAGGCGCTCCACGCGTGCGACCAGCCCGCCGACAGGTTGGGCAGGCCGCCAACGGCGGGCAGCTCATGGCCGAGGAGGGATCGTGAGCCGATCACCAGCACGGTGAGCACGGCCGCGGCGAACGCTGCGGCGGCGCGCCCGCCCGCCGCCGGCGCCCGCGTCGCCGGCGCTTCCGCGCCGACCGGTCCGGACGCCTCCGGGGCTTGCCGCCCGGCCCCCGCCGGGTCCTCCGGCGGCGCCTCGACGCCGGTGCCGGCGGAGGTGCTGCCGGCGAGCGGCGCCGGGAGAGACCCGTCTCCGGGCCCGTCGACCCGGGCGCGGAGAAAGGCCCGGAACCGGGCGTTCCCCCGGCTCTGCAGCCTGCGGATGGGGCGGTCGGCGCTGCGCCGGTGGCGCTGCACGCGCCGGCGGGCCGCCCACAGGCGCCGGGGGTGGCGCAGGGCGGCGGTCGGCGACGCGACGGCACGCCAGGCGTCGCCGGGCCTGCCTTGCGCGAGCCGGGTCACCGCCTCGCCGAGGGCGAAGAGCAGGGCCAGCATGGCGACCCAGGCGGCATCGAACCAGCGGTAGCAGGACAGCACCGTGCGCAGGCGGTGCTCCTCGGCGAGCCGGGCGCCGCGCTGGCGTGCCGCCACGCCGGTCCACCCCGCCCGCTGCCCCCGCAGCACCGCCTGGAAGTGCTGGACGCGGGCGGAGGGCACGGCCACGACGCGGGCGCCGGCCACCCGGGCCCGCCAGCTGAGGTCGAGGTCCTCGCCGAACTGGTCGACATCCGCGTCGAAGCCGCCAAGGGTCCGGAAAAGATCGGCGCGGACCAGGGTCGCGCCGCCCGGGGCGACGAAGACCTCGCGCACGGCGTCGTGCTGCTGCTGATCGAGCTCGCCGGGATCGACCAGGTCCTGGACGACTCCCACCTTGTCGGCCGTGCGGCCCACGGCAAGGAGCCGGTCGGGCTGCTCCCATTGCACGAACTTCGGGGTCGCTATGCCCGCGTTCGACCGGAAGGCTTCCTCGACCAGCTGGCGGACCGCGTCGGGGGCGAGCGCCACGTCGTCGTGGCAGAGCAGGTAGTGCGACGCACCCTCGACGAGCTGCAGCACCTCGTTCGACGCGCGGCCGAAGCCGACCCGCTGCTCGAGCCGCCGGACGAACGCACCCGGGAGGACTTCGGCGACCCGGGCGGCCACCTCGACGGCGCTGGCGCAGTCCACCACCACGACCGACAGGTTGGGGTAGTCCTGCACGGCAAGGGACTGCAGCGCCTGCTCGAACCACGGCCCGGGGTCGCAGGCTACGACGACCGCCACGACCGCGGGGGCAGACGAGTTGGGTTCGGCTTCCATCCGGACCGGGGAGCCTAGTGGCCCGACCGGCGGAGCCTGGAGCCGCACGCTGCGCCGAGGGTGACCCAAGTCACCCGGCTCCGGCACGATAGCGCTTGCAACTGTTATACACTTTGATTATTGAAGCAAGCGGCGGCGGCCGCCGCCAGAGGCCCGATCCCACACGGAGGTGCCACCACCATGCCGGAGAAGAAGAACCCAGACAAGGTGCTCCCTCCGATCGACCTGCAGAAGGCGATCGGCGACGTCAACCAGGCCTTCGACGAGCTCAACGCCGCGGTCAAGGACGGCGCGTACATCGCCGTCGGCCTCGGGGTCCTCGGGTTGCAGCGCGCGCAGGTGCGGCGCGTGGAGATGACGAGGCGCCTCGAAGCCGCGCTGCGCGAGGCGGGCCCCCCGCTGGCCGAGGTTGGCCGTACCGTCGAGGCGCAGGTCGACGAGGCGCGCACCCAGCTGGCCGGGGTGGCGCGGGCGGTCGACGCGCAGCTGCGGCCGGCCCGCGCGCAGCTCGACGAGGGCATGGACCTTCTCGAAGAGCGACTTCCCGTCGGCGCGCGCGGCGTCCTCCACTCGGTGAGAAGCGCCGTGGCGGATTCGGAGAACGCGCTGCGCCACGCGGTGGGCCTGCCCACCAGGCGCTGACCCCGCCCGCGACGGGGGCGGCTACCGCAGGCTCTACCCGGCGGCGGACCCCTGGCGAACCCAGTGGTCGAGGACATCGCCGAGGGTGACGTCGAGAGGTATTTCGGGCACCCAGCCCGTCGCCCCGTGCAGCCGGGCGGGGTCGCCCCGCATCTCGGGCAGGTCGGCCGGCCGCATCCGCTGCGCGTCGGCGACGATGGGGATGTCGACGCCGGCCAGCTCGAGGAGGCGGCGGGCCACCTGCTCGATGGCGACCGACTCGCCACGGCACACGTTGTACACCTCGCCGGGGGCACCCGCCACGAGCAGGTCCCGGTAGGCGCGCACCACGTCGCGGACGTCCGTGATGTCGCGGCGCGCGGCGAGGTTGCCGGTGCGGAGGGTGCCGACGCCGCGGCGGACGGCCTCCGCTACCTGCTGCGCCAGCGCCGGCACGACGAAGTCGGGGCGCTGGCCGGGACCGGTGTGGTTGAAGGGGCGGGCCCTCACGACCTCGAGACTGCTTCCCAGCCACGCCTGGAGGCCGGCGAGCTCCGCCGCCGCCTTGCTGGCCGCGTAGGGGCTCGCCGGGGCGAAGGGGTGGTCCTCCCGGACGGGCAGGCTCTCGGCGTCGACGCGCCCGTACACCTCCGAGGAGCTGACGAGGAGCACGCGCGGGCGGCGGCGGCAGGCCAGGGCCGCCTGGAGCAGGTTCACCGTCCCGACGGCGTTCACCGCGAAGGTCGTGGCGGGGTCGACCCATGAGTCGTGGACGCTCGCCTGAGCGGCGAGGTGGCAGATCCCCTCGGGGGCGGCGCGGGTCACCGCATCGGCGAGGGCGGCGGCGTCGGTGACGTCGACCTCGGAGTCGAGGCCGACGACGACGTCGCCGCGCGACTCCAGGTGCGGGAGGAGCCATCCTGCGACGAAGCCCCTGCTGCCCGTAACCAGGACCCGCACGCCCGACGACGCTAGCCTGGCCTGAGGAGGCCCGGCACGTGCGAGTAGTACACCTGCAGCGGCGAAGCTTCGCCGGGCACCACAGCATCGAGCGGGTGTTCGAGCAGGTGCGCGCCGCCCTACCCGAGCGCTACCACGTCGAGGTCGTGGTGGCGGCCCGCCAGAGCACGGGCCTGCTGCCGCGCGCCGCGACGGTGCTCGACGCCCGCAGGCACCAGGGCGACGTCACGCACGTGACGGGGGACATCAACTTCGCCGGTCTCCTCCTGCGCCGCCGCAGCACGCTGCTCACCGTGCACGACACCGAGTTTCTCGAGCGGGCTGGACGGCTGAAGCGCCTCCTGTACGTGTGGCTGTGGCTGCGGCTGCCGGTGCGGCGCGCCGGCCTGGTGACCGTGCCGAGCGACGCCACACGGCGCGACCTGCTGCGCTGGGTTCGCGCCGATCCCTCCAAGGTCCGGGTCGTGCCGAACCCCGTCGCCGGCGGGTTCCGCCCCACCCCCCCGCCGGGGGGCCGGCCGGCGGTGCTCCTCGTGGGGACGCGCCCGAACAAGAACGTCGCCCGGGCGGCGGCCGCCCTCGAGGGGCTGGGCTGCTCGGCGGTGGTCGTCGGGAGTCTCGACGCCGAGCAGCGGCAGGCGTTCAGCCGCGCCGCTGTCGAGGTCCGCGAGCTCGGCGACGTGGACGACGAGGCTCTCCGCAGGGCGTACGAGGGCTGCCACCTGCTCCTCTTCCCCTCCACCAAGGAGGGCTTCGGCATCCCGGTGCTCGAGGCGCAGGCGGCGGGCCGCCCGGTGGTGACCAGCACCCTGCCCCCTCTCCGTGACGTCGCCGGCGGCGCAGCCTGCCTCGTCGACCCCTTCGACGTGGGGTCCATCGCGTCCGGGGTCCGCCGGGTGCTCTCCGACGCCGGCTACCGGGAGGACCTGGTCCTGCGGGGCCTGACCAACGCCGCCCGCTACAGCGCCGGGGCCGTCGCCGCCCGCTACGGCGCGCTCTACGACGAGCTGGCGAGCCGGGCGTAGACGGACGCGAGGCCGCGGGCGGTCCTCTCCCAGCTGAAGGCGGAGGTGCGCGCCCTGCCGGCGCCGACCAGTCGGGCCCTCAGGTCCGGGTCGCTCAGAACCCGCTCCAGGGCCGCCGCGAGGTCGTCCACGTCGGCGGGGTCGGCGAGCTCCGCCGCGCCGCCGGCGACCTCGACCACGGCCCCGACGCGGGCCGCGACGACGGGAACGCCCACGGTCATGGCTTCGAGCGGCGGGAAGCCGAACCCCTCGTAGAGGGACGGGTACGCGAGCAGCGCCGCCCCTTCGAGCAGCGCCCGGCGGGCGCCGGGGCCGACCGGCCCGGCCAGGACCACCCGCTCCCCCACCTCGCGGGGCAGTCGGGCGACGGCGTCGCGGACGGCCGGGGTGTCGGGCCCCTCGGCCCCCACCAGCACGAGGGCCAGATCGGAGCGGCGGTCCGCCACCCGGGCGAACGCCCCCACCAGACGGGGCAGGTTCTTGCGCCTCTCCTGGCTGCCGACCGCCAGCACGTAGGGGCGGCCGGCCAGCCGGCCGGCCACCGCCGGGGAGACCGAGCCCTTCGGCCCGAGCGCCGGTATCCCGAACGGCACCACCGAGATCCGCCCGGCGGCGACCAGGCCCGGCCCGAAGTGCTCCTCGACCTCGGCGGCCACGTGCTCGGTCGTGACGTGCACGTGGGCGCCGCGGGCGATGGCACGCCGGAGGACCGCCGGGAACGTCGCCACGACGGCGTTGGCGCTCCCGGGGTCGAGGACGAAGCCGATGTCGTTGACGGTGACGAGCGTCGGGTGCCGGCTCGGGGCGACCACGAAGTTGGTGGCGTGCACCACGTCGGCATCCGCCAGCCACAGATCGAGGCGGGGCACGTCGCGGCGCGACCAGGCGGCGAGGAGCGCGCGCGTCGGCAGGCGGACGACACGGATCCCCGCCGGCAGGCCGTCGGAGCCGGTGCGGGCGCGAAGGCCGAGCGCATAGGGGATCAGCGTGGGGCCGTCGCCGAGGGCGGAGAGCGCGGCCCACGTCTCCTGCACGGAGAGGCCGATGCCCGTGCGGAACCCGAGCAGCGGCGTGACGTCCAGCGCGACCCGCGGCCTCGCGGCGCTCATCGGCGCTGCCCGGCGGGGCGCGCCCAGGCCGCCGGTAGCATCCACCCCGATGATCGAGGCCCCCTCGCGTTGACCGCCCGTCGCACCTTTCGTATCCTTTCGATCCAGCCGGTGGCGGACGGAGGCGGCTCCGAGGTCGCCCTGATCCGGCTGTTCCGGTGCCTGGCGGGGCGCGGCTGGGAGTGCCACGTCGCCGTTCCGGAGCAGGCTCGGCTGGCCGACGAGTATGCCGCCTCGGGCGCCGCCGTGCACGTCGTGGGCATGGCGCGCCTGACGACCAGCGGGGGGCCGGTACGCTGGGTGCGCTACGCCGCCGGCTGGCCGCCGACCGTCGCCCGCCTCGCCCGCCTGGCGCGAGACCTCGACGTCGACGTCGTGCACTCCAACTCCCTGCACGCCTGGCACGGCTGGGCGGCCGCCGCCCTGTCCCGCAGGCCGCACGTGTGGCACGCGCGCGAGATCGTGTTCCAGTCCCCCTACGCGCTCCGTGTCGAGCGCTGGCTCGCCCGGCGCTTCGCCGACCGGGTCGTCGCCGTGTCGGACGCCGTCGCCGCCCAGCTCGACCCGGCCAACGTGGTGGTCGTCACCGACGAGGCCGACCCGGACCGTTTCGGCCCCGAGCGGGCCGGCCGGTTCCGGGCCGGCGCCGGCATCGCCGACGACGTGGCGCTGGTCGGGTCGGTGGCCCGCCTCGACACGTGGAAGGGCTTCGAGGTCCTCCTCGACGCCGTGGCGGACATGCAGGCCGCCCGCCCCGGCCTCGAGGTCGCGGTCGCCGGCGGCGCCGTCGAGGGCAAGGAGGACTACGCCGCGGCGCTGCGCCGCCGGGCCGGCGCCATGGCGGGTGTGCACTGGCTCGGCCGCCGGGCCGACGTCGAGGACCTGATGGCCGACCTCGACGTCTTCGTGCAGGTCTCCACCGAGCCGGAGCCCTACGGGCTGGTCCTCGTGGAGGCGCTGGCGTCGGGGGTGCCCGTGGTTGCCGGCGCCGCCGGGGGTCCGCTGGAGATCCTCCGGGGGCTGCCGGAGCAGGCGGGAAGGCTGGTCCCCCCCGGCGACGCCGCCGCCCTCGCCTCGGCCGTGGTGTCGCTGCTGCCCGAGGGCCCCTCGTCGGCGGAGCGCCGCCGGGCGCGGGGGGTTCTGCGGCGCCCCTCCCCCGACGGGGCGGCCGAGATCTTCGAGGCCGCCGCGCGCCGACGCCGGCGCGGCGGCTGATCGGGGCGCCGGCCGCCGCCACAGCTAGGGTGGCCCCGTGATCGTGGCTCTCGCCGGCGGCGTCGGCGCCGCCAGAATGCTCGTCGGGCTGTCGGCTGCCGTCGACCCCGCGGGGATCACGGCGGTGGTCAACACCGGCGACGACACCATCCTCCACGGGCTCCACATCAGCCCCGACCTCGACACCGTCACCTACACGCTCGCCGGGGTGGTCGACCCCGGGACCGGGTGGGGTCTCGCCGGCGAGACGTGGGCGGCGATGGAGGAGCTGCGCGCCTGCAGCGGCGGGCGCCTCGGGTGGTTCAGCCTGGGCGACCGGGATCTCGGCACCCACCTGTACCGCACGACGCGGATGGGGGAGGGCGCGACGCTGAGCGCCGTCACCGCGGAGATCGCCGCCCGCTGGAGCGTGGCGGTTCGCCTGCTGCCCATGTCCGACGAGCGGGTCGAGACCCGCGTCGTGCTCGCCGACACGGGCACCGAGGTCGGCTTCCAGGAGTACTTCGTCGGCCGGCGCCACGACGTCGCCGTCAGCGCCGTGCGCCTCGCCGGAGCGGATGCGGCGGCGGCTGCCCCCGGCGTCCTCGACGCCATCGCCGGCGCCGATCTCCTCGTGATCTGCCCGTCGAACCCCATCGTGTCGATCGGCCCCGTCCTCGCCACCGGCGGCATCGGCGCCGCGGTCGCCCGCCGGCGCGACGCGGTCGTCGCGGTCTCGCCGATCGTCGCCGGCAGGGCCCTCAAGGGCCCGGCGGACCGGATGCTGGCCGAGCTGGGCCACGAGCCGTCGGTGGTCGGGGTGGCGCGCCTGTGGGCGCCCTACGCCGCGGCGCTCGTGATCGACGAGGCCGACGCCGGGCGCGCCGGCGACATCGAGGCCCTCGGGGTGCGCCCGGTGGTCGCGCGAACGGTGATGACAGGCCCCGCCGAGTCGGCGGCGCTGGGTCGCGCCGTGGTCGACGCCGGCTCCGGGCCTCCTGCCCCCCGCTAGCCGTGTCCCTCACCGTCATCCCCGTCGAGGGGATACCCGAGATCGAGCCGGGCGACGAGATCGCCGCCGAGATCGTCGCCCGCGTCGAGCTCCGCGACGGGGACGTGGTGGTGGTCACCCAGAAGGTGGTGTCCAAGGCCGAGGGGCGGATGGTAGCCGTCGACACCGACGACCCTTCCACCGTGAAAGCGGTCGTCCGCCAGGAGTCGGTGCGGATCCTGCGCCAGCGCGGCGAGCTTCTTCTGACCGAGACCCGCCACGGCTTCGTCTGCGCCAACGCCGGCGTCGACCTCTCCAACGTCGAGAAGGGGTGGGCGGTGCTG
The DNA here is from genome assembly GCA_021788115.1 of Actinomycetes bacterium. Taxonomy (GTDB): domain Bacteria; phylum Actinomycetota; class Acidimicrobiia; order Acidimicrobiales; family Palsa-688; genus JAJYLA01. The sequence goes on from JAJYLA010000012.1 coordinate 34,030, forward strand.
CTGCCCGTCGACCCGGACCGCTCCGCCCGGCGCATACGCGACGGCATTCGCGCACGCGCCGGCGTCGAGGTCGGGGTGGTCGTCTCCGACACCTTCGGCCGCACCTGGCGGCGGGGGCTGACCGACGTCGCGATCGGCGTCGCCGGGGTGGCGGCCGTCGTGGACCTCCGCGGCACCCTCGACGCCCGGGGGCGGGAGCTCGCCGTCACCGAGGTGTGCGTCGCTGACGAGATCGCGGGCGCGGCCGAGCTGGTGATGGGCAAGGCGTCCGCTGTCCCGGTGGCCGTCGTGCGCGGCGTGGACCCGGCGTGGCTGCGCGAAGGGTCCGTCCGGGAGGAGATCGTGCGGCCCTACGGCGAGGATCTTTTTCGGTAGCGGGACAAGAACCGAAGGCCCCCGTTCCCGCCCCGCCACCCGCGGGGAGCCGCGCAGCAGCGCAGCTACGGCGCGGACGGCTTCGCCAGTACCTCCTCCACGGTGCGGCGGAGAAGGCAGAACTCGTTGCCTTCCGGGTCGGCGAAAACCACCCACGTCACATCCGGACCCTGACCGACGTCGACTCGCCGGGCGCCGAGTCCCTCCAGGCGGTCAACCTCCGCCGCGAAGGTCGTCCCGTCGGCGCGCAGGTCGAGGTGCAGCCGGTTCTTCACCTGCTTGGCTTCGGGCACCGGGAGAATGTCGAGGGTCGGCAGGCCTCCCCCTGGCGACGCCAGGCTGATGCCCTCCTCGCCGTCTTCGACCACGCCCCACCCGAGGACGGCGGCCCAGAAGCCGGCCACCGCACGAGGGTCGACGGCATCGATGCACACGCACGAGATGCGAGAAGTCATGGGGACGATCCTGCCACGGGGGTGGGCGTCGCTGGCTAGGCGCGCTCGGCCCGGAACCAGTCCAGCACGGCCGCTGTGCCCTCGGCGAGCGTCGTCCAGGGTTTCCAGCCGAGGTGGATGGCCGCCCGGCGGGGGTCGAGGCAGCTGCGCTCGAGCTCGCCGGGCCGGGCCGGGGCGAGCACGGCGGGCTGGTCGGTGGCGACGTGGGCGGCCATCGTGGCGTACAGCGTGTTGACGCTGGTCTCCACGCCGGTGCCCACGTTGAGCAGCAGCCCCCCGCCGCGATCGGCGGCCCGGGCGAAGGCGTCGACGACGTCGTCGACGTAGACGAAGTCGCGGGTCTGGGTGCCGTCGCCAAACACCGTGCACGGCCTGCCGGCCAGCAGCCGGCTGGCGAAGATGGCCACCACGCCCGCCTCGCCGTTGGGGTCCTGGCGCGGCCCGTAGACGTTGGCGAGGGCGAGGGCGGTGAACTCCAGGTTGTGCAATTCCCGGTACGCGACCAGGTAGTCGCCGACCGCCTTCTTGGCGACGCCGTAGGGCGACAGCGGCACCTGAGGGTGCGATTCCTTCACGGGCAGCTCGGCGGGGTCCGGGTCCCCGTAGATGGTCCCGCCGCTCGAGGCGAACACCACCTTCCGCGCCCCCGAAACCCGCGCCGCCTCGAGCACGCGGACCGAGCCGAGGACGTTCACTTCCGTGTCGAAGACCGGGTCGGCGACCGACACTCGGACGTCGGCCTGCGCCGCCAGGTGGAACACCACCTCGGGGTGGACCTTGTTGGCCAGCTCGGCGAGGTCCGGCGAGCGGATGTCCAGTTGATGGAAGGTCACGTGCCCGTCCCGGCTGCGCCGCGCCTCGGCGAGGTTGGCCAGCGACCCGGTGGAGAGGTTGTCGACGACATCGACGGTGTGGCCCTCCGCCAGGAGCCGGTCCACGAGGTTGGAGCCGATGAACCCGGCGCCGCCCGTCACCAGGGTCCTCACGGCGCCACCGGGAAGCGCTCCCCCGTCAGGAGGGCGTCGGCGGGCACCGACGCCCCGTCGCCGACCACCGTCAGGTCCCACACGCGTGCGCCCGACCCGATGCGGGCGCCCGTGCCGACGATCGACGCGCGCACGTGGGCGCCGTGGCCGACGTCGACACGGTCGAAGAGCACGGACCCCTCCACCGTGGCGCCGTCTGCGACGTGGACGTCGTCGCCGAGCACGCTGCCGGCGACACGGGCGCTCGTGGACACGCGGCACGACGGGCCGGGCGCGGCGGCGAAGACGGCGTTGGCGGCGAGGTACGCCGCGGGGGTCCCGGCGTCGACCCACGGGGCGTCGGACGCCAGCGCGTACAGCGCCCCCGCCTGCGCGAGCTGCGGGAAGGTCTCCCGCTCGATCGACACCCGCCGGCCGGGGGGAATGCGCTCGAGCACCGACGGCTCGAGGACGTAGGTGCCGGCGTTGATCAGGTTGGTGGGGGTGTCCTCCGGCGGCGGCTTCTCGATGAAGGCGAGGACCCGGCCGGCGGCGTCGGTGGTCACGACCCCGAACCGGGAGGGCTCCTCGACGGCGGTGAGGGCGATCGTCGCCTCGGCCCGCCGCCGGCGGTGGAAGGAGATCAGGGCGCTGAGGTCGAGGCCCGTCAGCACGTCGCCGTTGACGACGACGAACCTTTCGTCGAGGCCGGCGCTGGTCGCGGCGAACCGGATGGCGCCCGCCGTGTCGAGCGGCTCCGCCTCGACGGCGTACTCGAGGGCCACGCCGGCGCAGCGGCCGTCGGGGTAGGCCTTCATGAACGCGTCGGGCCGGTAGCCGAGGGACAGGACCGCTGCGTCGATCCCGTGGGCGGCGAGGTGGCCGAGCACCCGCTCGATCATCGGGCATCCCCCCACGGGCAGCATCTGCTTGGGGGTGGTGTAGGTGAGCGGCCGGAGGCGGGTGCCCTCGCCCCCGACGAGGACGACCGCCCTCACTTCTTCCCCGTGCTCGCCGTGGTGGAACTCGTCGGCTTGACCGTCGTCGGGGTCGTCGGCTTGACCGTCGTCGGGGTCGTGGTGGTCGGCGACGTGGAGGCCGACAGCTTGGTGAGGTTGGTCTGCACGTACGCCGGCGGCGGGGGGATCTTCCCCTTGTCGGAGGCGGGGACGAAGGCGATGGTCACGAGCGCGCCGTCGCTGAGGGGCACGTCGGTCGGCGTGACCGTCTCGAGCGTCCCGACGTTGTCGCCGACGTAGTCGAACTGCTTCACGTAGACGTGGCCGGGCTTTCCCTCACAGGTGGCCCCGTCGGTGTACAGCTTGCCTCCGGGCACCTGCAGCTCCGCCGCGTTGAGCTTCATCCCGACGGCCCCGGCGAACTTGCCGAGCGTGGCGTTCTTGCCGGCCGCGGCCTTCACCGTCGGGTGGATGTGGATGATCCCGTCGCCGTTGCCGGTGGTGATGCCCTGCGGGTCCTTGGCGTGGCTGATCGCTTTCGCCCAGGTGCCGCACTCGTACACGCCGTAACCCTCGTACCAGGTCGTGCCGACGGTCGGAGCAGAGTTGCCCCGGTTGTTGATCTGGGCGAGGCGGTGGTTGCGGCTCACCCAGGTGCCGAGGAGCCCGAGGATCACGATCACCGCGACCATCGCGTAGTACCCCCACGGCCTGCGCCCGCGGCTCGCCCGGCCACCCCCGATGCCGGCAGCGCGCGCGACTTTCTTGCTCGATGAAGCCTTGCCCATAGCAACCGCTCAGGGTAGCGGCCGCGGCGGCGACCCATGGCCCGCCCCGGCGAGCGCCCGCTGCGCAGCGGACACCGCCAGCCGCCCAGCGAGGCCGACGGCGACGACGGGGAGCGCCGCCCGCCGCGCCCCGGCCGTGCTGCGCACGGCGAAACGCCACATCGACCGGTGGTGGGCGGCGAGCATCCGGTACGGGTGCCGGTCGGCTGAGACGCCCTGCACGTGGACCACCTCGGCCTCGGGCACGTAGCCGATCCCCCAGCCCTCTTTGCCGAGCCGCCAGCACAGGTCGACGTCCTCCATGTACATGAAGTAGGAGGGGTCGAAGCCGCGCACCTGGTCCCACGCCTCGCGTCGCACGAGGAAGCACGAGCCCGAGACCCAGTCGACGTGGGCGGCGTCGCGGTGGTCCCAGTCGAGCAGCCGGTAACGGCGGGTGAAGCGGTTCCACGGGGCGACGGAGCCGAGCAGGCCGTGGCCCAGCGCGTCGAGAAGGTCCGGGAAGGTTCGCGCCGAGGGGTAGAGCGACCCGTCGGGGTTGCGCACCGCCGGGCCCACCGCCCCCAGGCCCGGGTCGGCGGCGAGTGCGGCGGCCAGGGCGGCGACCGACCCGCCGGCCAGCTCGACGTCGGGGTTGCAGACGAGCAGGTACGGCGCCGCGGCGACGGCGTCGACGCCCGCCCCGAGGTTGGCCGCACGGCCGTAGCCGAGGTTCGCGCCTGCGTCCAGCCACAGGGCTCCCCCGGCTCGGGCCACCGCCTGGGAGTCGTCGACGGACCCGTTGTCGACGACCACGGTGACCTCCACGCCGTTGTTGGCGAGGGAGGCCACGCAGGCGCCGAGGTGGCGGGCCGCGTTGTAGTTGACGACGACGGCGGCGACGGCGCCGGCGGCCGGGCCGGCGGCTGCGGTGGCTGTCACGGGTCCGTCCGGGAGCGGAACCACTCGACGGTGCGGGCCAGGCCCTCGGAGAGGGGGGTGGTCGGCTCCCATCCGAGCTCGCGCCGGGCCAGGGTGAGGTCGGGACGCCGGCGCACCGGGTCGTCGGCCGTGCGCTCGACGAACCGGACACCCGCCCGTGACCCGGTCAGCTCGATCACCAGGGTGGCAACCTCGAGCATGGTTCGCTCGTCGTCGTGGCCGATGTTGACCGGGCCGCTACAGCCGGAGCCGAGGAGGGCGAGCAGCCCGCCCACCTGGTCGTCGACGTAGCAGAAGCTGCGGCTCTGCGACCCGTCGCCGTGCACGGTGAGGGGCTCGCCGCGAAGCGCCTGGGCGACGAAGTTCGAGACCGCCCGGCCGTCGTCGGGGCGCATCCGGGGGCCGTAGGTGTTGAAGATGCGGGCTATGCGGACCTCGACCCCGTAGAGGCGGTGGTAGGCCATCGTGAGCGCCTCGCCGAAGCGCTTCGCCTCGTCGTACACCGATCGCGGGCCGACCGGGTTCACGTTGCCCCAGTAGGACTCCGGCTGGGGGTGGACGAGCGGGTCGCCGTACACCTCGCTCGTCGACGCCTGCAGGAACCGCGCCCCGTCGCGCCGGGCGACCTCGAGCAGGTTGGCGACGCCGCGGCTGCCGGTGTCGAGGATCTCGCGCGCCAGGGGGCCGAAGTCCGCCGGCGACGCCGGGCACGCCAGGTTGATCACCGCCTCGAAGGCGCCCGGCACCGGCACGCCGGCGGCGACGTCCGCCTCCACCCAGGAGAAGCCGGCCCGCCCCCCGAGCCCCGCCACGTTCGACGCCGAACCGGTCACCAGGTTGTCGACACACACGACCTCGTCGCCCCGCTCGAGGAGGCGCGCGCACAGCGCCGAGCCGATCAGGCCGGCGCCGCCGGCCACCAGCACCCGCATCAGCTGCGGCCCATGCCCGTGTACCGGAGCCCCGCGGCGCGCACCTGCGCCGGGTCGAGCAGGTTGCGGGTGTCGACGACGGCCGGGTTGGCCATCGACGCCGACACTCGGGCGAGGTCCACGTCCGCGAACTGGGGCCACTCCGTCAGCACCACGAGGGCGCGCGCCCCCTCGCACGCCGCGTAGGCGTCGGCGCACAACTCCACGCCGAGGGACCGCAGGTTGGCGTCGCTCGCCTCGGGCAGAGTCGGGTCGAACGCCCGGACGGTCGCCCCGCGGTGGCGGACGCGTCGCAGCACCGACAGCGCCGGCGAGTCGCGCAGGTCGTCGGTGGACGCCTTGAACGTCAGGCCCCACGCCGCCACGGTCACCCCCTCGAGCGAGCCCCCCACCGCCTCCTCGACCCGGTCGGCGACCAGGTCGAACTGCCTCTCGTTGGCGACGATCGCTTCGCGCAGGAGGGCGAAGTCGTAGCCGTGGTCTTCGGCCATGCGCAGCAGCGCCGCGGTGTCCTTGGGGAAGCACGAACCCCCCCAGCCGGGGCCGGGCGACAGGTGGTCCGCTCCGATGCGACGGTCGTAGCCCATGCCCCGGATGACGTCGACGGCGTCGGCGCCGACCGCCTGGCAGAGGGTGGCGATGGCGTTGACGAAAGAGACCTTGGCGGCGAGAAAGGCGTTGCACGCGTACTTGACCGTCTCCGCCGACGCAGGGTCGGTGATGAGCACGGGGGCGTCCAGCGGGGCGTACAGGGCGGTCAGGCGCTCCGCCGCGGCCCGGTCGTCGCTGCCGATGACGATGCGGTCGGGGTGCAGCCAGTCGCCGATGGCGCTGCCCTCCCGGAGGAACTCGGGGTTGGACACCACCGCGACGTCCGGGCGGGAGAGGGCGGCCGCCACGGTGCCGGCGGAGCCGACCGGCACCGTCGACTTGGTGACGACAACGGCGCCGGCCTCGAGGTGCGGCGCGATCTGCGACGCCGCCTCCTTCACGTAGCGGAGGTCGGCGGCGCCGTCGCCCCCCTGGGGGGTGGGCACGCACAGGAACACGAAGTCGGCGCCGGCGGACGCCGCCGCGGCGTCGGTGGTGAAAGACAGCCGCCCGGCGCCGATCCCTTCCTCGAGCAGGGCCGCGAGGCCCTCCTCGAGGATGGGCGGCTCTCCCCGGCTCATGCGCTCGACCTTCGCCTCGTCGACGTCGACGGCTGCGACACGGCAGCCGAGGTGGGCCAGGCACACCGCCGTGGTCAAGCCGACGTAGCCGGCGCCGATGACAGCGATCGACGGGGCCGGATCCCGGCGGTTCTCTGTCACGAGCGGGGTTCCGTCGGGGACGGGCGCGGCGGTGGCATGGTTCGACGGGCGAGCGCCTTGACGGTGCGCTCGAGGGGCTCGTGATGGTCGGCGAGGAGCGGGATGCCGCTCAGGCGGAGGGCCGCGTTGTCGAGCACCGAGTTGGCCGGCCGCGGCGCCGGCCGGGGCGGGTCCAGCTCATCGGTCGAGATCGGCGTCACCCGGGCCGGGTCTTGGCCGGCGGCGGCCAGGATGTCGCGCGCGAACCGGTACCAGGTGGTCGCCCCCTGGTTGGTCACGTGGAAAAGGCCGGGCCGGCGCGCCAGCCCGAGTGTCAGCAGCATCCGGGCGAGGTCCTCGGTGAACGTCGGGCACCCCGCCTGGTCGTCCACGAACCGGAGCGTGCCCCCGCCGGCTGCGAGACGCAGCACGGCCTTCACCATGTTCGACCCGTGGGGCCCGCACACCCACGAGGTGCGCACGATGGTCGCGCCCGGCGCCGCCGCGGCGACCTCCGCCTCGCCGGCCAGCTTCGACCGCCCGTACACCGACTGGGGGTTCGGCCGGTCCCATTCCGTGTAGGGGGCCGGGGAGCGCCCGTCGAAGACGTAATCGGTCGACACCGCCACGAGATGGGCGCCGGCGAGGCGCGCCGCCTCCGCCACGTTGCGGCACCCGAGGGCGTTGACCCGGTAGGCGCGGTCCGGGTCGGCCTCGCAGGCGTCGACCGCCGTCCAGGCGGCGGCGTGCACCACGAGGTCCGGGGCGAGAGCCGTGATCGCCGAGAGGACGGCGTCGCGGTCGCCGACGTCGAGGTCGCCGTGCGCGGCGGCGGTGACGTCGTGGCGCGGCTCGAGGGACGCGAGGCGCGCGACGTCGGTGCCGAGCTGCCCGCCGGAGCCCGTGACGAGGATCCTCACGGCTGCGGCGCGGGGACAGCCTTGAGCGGCTCCCACCACCAGCGGTTGTCGCGGTACCAGGCGAACGTCACCTCGAGGGCCTCGTCGAGCTTGTGGGCCGGCGCCCAGCCGAGGGCGGCCGCCTTCGAGGAGTCGATGCAGTAACGCCGGTCGTGGCCGAGGCGGTCCTGCACGTAGTCCACCATCTCCTCGCCGGCGCCGGCGAGGGCGAGGATCCGGTCGGTGAGCTCCCGGTTGGTGAGCTCGCTGCCGCCCCCGATGTTGTAGATCTCGCCGGGCTCGCCGCGGCGCAGGACCGCGTCGATGGCGGCGCAGTTGTCCTCCACGTAGAGCCAGTCCCTCTTGTTCAAACCGTCCCCGTAGAGCGGGACCCTGCGGCCGTCGAGCAGGTTGGTGACGAACAGGGGGATCACCTTCTCGGGGTACTGCCAGGGGCCGAAGTTGTTGGACGAGCGGGTGATCAGCACCGGCAGGCCGTAGGTCGAGAAGTAGGAGCGAGCGATCAGGTCCGAGCCGGCCTTGGAGGCGCTGTAGGGGGATCGGGGGTCGAGGGCGTCGGTCTCGCGGCTGGCGCCCACCTCGACGGAGCCGTACACCTCGTCGGTGGAGACGTGCACGACGCGCGGTATGCCCGACGTGCGGCAGGCGTGCATCACCGCGTTGGTGCCGACGCAGTTGGTCACCACGAAGTCCTCCGGGCCGGCGATGGACCGGTCGACGTGGCTCTCCGCCGCGAAGTGGACCACCGCGTCGTGGCCCTTTGCCGCCGCCGAGAAGGCCGCGATGTCGCAGATGTTGGCGTGCACGAACCGGAACCGCCCCGCCTCGGCGCGCTCGATGTCGGCCAGGGTCGACCGGTTGCCGGCGTAGGTGAGAGCGTCGTAGACGGTGACCTCGTCGTCGCGGTTGGCGAGCACCCACCGCACGTAGTTCGAGCCGATGAATCCGGCGCCGCCGGTGACCAGTACCTTCACCCTGCCAGAGGATAGCGGGGCCTCACAGCCCTCCTGTCCGGAGGCGCGGGCCCCGCCGGCGGGCCTAGTGGAGGTCGACCTGGCAGTGGTCGCCGACCATGAGGCGGGTCGCGCGAGGGCGGCGGCCGGTGCGGATGACCTCCACGTGGTAGCCGAGCAGGGAGTCCTCGATGCGCCCCGCGGCCAGGATGCGGCAGTCGTCCAGGACGACGGAATGCTCCACCTCGCTGCTCTCGATGACGCAGTCCCGGCCGATCGCGGAGAAGGGTCCGATGAAGCTGTCGGTCACGGTGGTGCCCGACCCGACGATGGCGGGACCGCGGATACGGCTGCGCAGGACGGTGGCGCCGGTCTCGACCACGACGCGGCCGTCGATCTCCGAGCCGTCGTCGACCTTGCCCTCGACGCGGCGCTCCAGCGCCTCGAGGATCAGGCGGTTCGCCTCGAGGAGCGGGGTGAGCTTGCCGGTGTCGATCCACCAGCCGTCGAGGACCTCGGCCCGGACGCGCAGCCCCTGGTCGACGAGCCACTGGATGGCATCGGTGATCTCGAGCTCTCCTCGCGCCGAGGGACGGATCGCCGCGACCGCGTCGTGGATGCGCGGGTCGAAGAGGTACACGCCGACCAGGGCCAGGTCCGAGGGCGGATCGGGGGGCTTCTCCAGCAGGCGCACCACGTGGCCGTCGTCGCCGAGCTCGGCCACGCCGAAGCGTTGCGGGTCGGGAACCCGCTTGAGAAGGATCTGGGCGCAGGGGGGGACTCCGGAGCCGCCGTCGAGGCTGGGGGCGAGCGAGCGGAGCCGGTCGGCTTCGAAGCGCTCCACGAAATCCCTGAGGCTCTGCTTGAGCATGTTGTCGCCGAGGTACATCACGAAGTCGTCGTCCCCGAGGAAATCCCGGGCGATGAGCACGGCGTGGGCAAGTCCGAGGGGGGCCTCCTGGGGCAGGTAGGTGACCGACAGCCCCCACCCGGAGCCGCTGCCGACGGCCGCCCGCACCTCCGCGGCGGTGTCGCCCACCACGATGCCGACCTCTTTGATCCCGGCGTCGGCGATCGCCTCCAGGCCGTAGAAGAGGATCGGCTTGTTGGCCACCGGCACCAGCTGCTTGGCACGCGTGTGGGTGATCGGCCGGAGCCGCGTGCCCGCCCCGCCTGCAAGGATCAGCGCCTTCATCGGGGCGAGGCTACCAGGGGGCGCACGGGCCGCCCCCGCCTCCGGGGGCCCCGGGGAGCCCGCCGTGCTCCGCCCTCACGTAGGTGACGTCCCCGGCGGCCACGGGCTCGCGCCGGCCGGCGTCGGAGCGGACGACAAGCCTCCCGTCGCCGTCGATGCCCTCCGCCGTGCCCACCAGCGGGCCGTCCGGGCGGTCCACCACGACCCGCCGGCCGACCGTGTCGCACCGCCGGCGGTACTCGTCGGCCACCTCCGCCCACCGCCCGAGCCGCGCGTCCAGCCCGCCCAGCCAGGCCGCCAGCAGCTCGGCGCGCTCGACCCTCCGCCCGGCGGCCTCGTCGGCGCAGGCGGCCCCCGGCGGGGCGCCGTGGACGTTGAGGCCCATCCCGACGACCACGGCCCCGGCTCCCCCGCGGCCGCCCTCCCCGCCGCCGGCTCCCCCGCGGCCGCCCTCCCCGCCGCCGGCTCCCCCGCGGCCGC
>JAJYLA010000013.1 GCA_021788115.1 Actinomycetes bacterium
ATCTACGCCCACCCCGCCGATCACCCCAAACACGTCGAACCGCCCCGCTCAGCCGGCCGAAACCTCAGCCCACACAGCACTTTCAGCCCCAAACGCACACCCGAACGCTTGTTCTGGGGCTAGGTGGACTTGGGCGACGACGTCGTGGAGATCGGCCCTGGCTATGGCGCGACCACGGACGTGCTTGCAGAGTCAGCACCCAAGCTGACCGCGGTGGAGATCGACGCAGAGTTGGCATCGACGCTGACCAAGCGATTCGCCGCCAACCCGGCCGTGTCGATCGTGAACGCTGACGCCACCGCCTTGGAATTTGGGGATGGACGTTTCAGCGCTGCGGTGTCGTTCACCATGCTCCATCATGTACCCACAGCCGAACTCCAAGACCGGCTCTTCGCCGAGGTCAGGCGGGTCCTTCGCCCAGGTGGCGTCTTTGTCGCCGGCGACAGCCTCTACAGCCCCGAGCACGAGGCTGGCCATGTGGGCGACATCTACAACCCCGTAGACCCCGATCGCCTTCCGAAACGCCTGGAAGCCGCTTGGATTCACCGAAGTGCAGGTGACGATCAACTCTTTCGGCTGGGTCGCGCACGCAAACAAGGCCTGAGGCCAGTACCTCGCTGCGCTTCGAGGGTGCAAGCTCCGAAGCGACCATTCAGCATGGAAGGATCGAGACGCAGTCAGACGAGCACGAGGAACCGGGGTCCGAGGCTCGGCCGGCCCGATGCAGAACCGCTCGGGTCGGATCGATCATCAGCATCATCTCGTCCGCGACCCAGCACGCGTCTGCAACACCGTCGACGATGAGGCTGTATCCACCCGTTTCGGCTGGTGGCCACAACAGACTGACATCCTTGTGACCAGCCGCCTCGGACGCGTTCCACTCTGACGGCGCACGAACGATGATGCGGGCTTCCCTCCAGGTGATAGACGTGGTGATGCAGTGCGGCCTGTGCTCCCCGTCAACGGTTAGCAGGTACGGCTCGGTGGTGAACTTCGAGGCCTCTTCCCGTAACGGCTCAACGACTGCTGTTCCCGGCACGGCGTGAAATCCATCCACGGTCTCGCCCCTACCTCTTGTTCCGACTGGCCTATCTCCAAGAGTAGGGCTCTCCCCGACGTTGTCGCGCCGCTTCGCGGTTCGGATGTCCCGGTGGGGAAGAATCAGGCCGGGTCTCTAAGGAGCTTGACGGCTTGCACATGGGCGCGCTTCTCGTTCCCCAATCGGGCGGGCAACGAGTCCCCACCCTGAGCCGGACAGCTACACAACCGGCGAAAGAGTGCACGACCACCCTTCCGTATCTCCGTGTTGAACGTTTCCCCGGTCAACCAGCCGTCGGCTGACCAGTTGGGAGGACACAGAGAAAACGGAAGCTGTCAGGATACCGTGACAAGATAACGCTGTCAGGATACGCTGACAATATGGAGTTTCGTCCAGAGATCCTGATGTCGAAGGACGAGGCCCTTGACCTGGCTGGAGCCCTGGGCTTGGCCGCCATCGAGCTTCGCCGAAACGGAGTATTCGAGCTCGCCCATCGCCTGGACGGCTACGTGGACTGGCTGGAAGACCTCTTGGCGGAGGATCCATGAGACGCTCGGAACGCCTCGAGTTCTTGCCGAACCAGTCGCAACCCTCCGTTCTCCGCACGCTTGACGTCGATGTCGCCACGCTCGATTGCGTCATAGATCTGGCGGGGCTCGAGCCCCAACATCTCAGCTGCTTCGGCTACCCGCAAAAGATCGTCGGCACCACCGCTCATGGCATCTCATCATATCCCGTATGGTCAGTCCGGTGGGCCTATGCCGTACGTCCGTAAGCGCGCCGATACCGCACGGCTGAAGGAGCTGGCGGTTGCCGCCCGGGCTGCCGAGAGCGCCGTCGAGGACGAGATCGTGCGACTGAGGCGCGCCGGGGCAAGTTGGACAGACATCGGGGAAGCGCTAGGGGTAACGAGGCAGAGCGCCTGGGCCCGATACAGCACCGCCACCGGCGAATCCGAAGCTCAAGTCGACTGAGAAAGACCACCCCGGGCGTATACCGACGCCGCAAGTCGCAGCCACCAGCAAGGCGCGCGCGAGAGCGGCCTCGCCAAGTCTCCTTTCAGCCGCTCCACCGCCCTCGCCTGCTACGGAGGCGGCGAGTGCTCGCTCGGGACGTCGTGCACGCGGGAACCGGGGCACGCCTCGAGGTTCGTCGGTGAGCGCCTCGACCCGCTGTTTGACGGCGCGACCCTGTTCGCTGAGCCAACCGTCATCTCCGATCAGGCGGCGATCGCGCATCTCGTCGATCACGGCGGCGAGCTGCGCTGCCGGGAGGTGGTGGATGCGTCCGAACCTCTCCGCTGGCATGCCCAAGTCGAGGGCGAAGAGGACGTGCGCTTCGAGACCCCCGACACGCTCGATCAACAGGGCGGCGATGTGCCCGTCGCCACGGTGCTCTCGCAGCAAGGAAGCTGCATGAAAAAGGCGGGTCACCACGTCTTCGGGGATCGGGATCGCGCGCAGCGGGGCGTACATCGCCCGGCCCTCGAACGGTGCGCTGGTCGCCGCCTTGAGCAACAGTTCAGCGGCGCGTGCGAAGGCGGGAGAGTCGACTTCCAGGGCGTGAGGGAGGGTCTGGAATGGCACCCCTAAAGGTGACAACCGCTCGGAAATGATGCCGCTTCCGCGCGCCGGGCGGGCTCCGCGGGGCGCTCGGAAATGACACCGGGCGGCGGTCCCGAGCGGTCGACCACCCATCCGGCGATGTGGGCTACTACGTGCCCTGCTGGTATGGATGCCCTTCACTCTGAGCGAAGCAGGATTGGTTTGGGCTTCGTCACGGATCGGCTCGACTCGTTCCACACCGCGGCTCTTGTATATCCCCAGATGCTGTTGAGGGGCCTAGTCGCCTGGTAGTCTACGGGGTAGTCTATGAGGGAGGCTGCTGTGAGTATGCGCCATGCGTTGTTGGCTCTGTTGAGTGACGGCCCGAGCTATGGGTGGAAGCTGCGCCAGGATTTCGAGGCTCGGACGGGTGAGGTGTGGCCGGTCAATGGTCAGGTCTATACGACTCTGCAGAGGCTGGAGCGGGACGGGCTGATCGAGTCAGATGAAGCCGAGGCTGATGGGGCTCAACGGCGATTCCAACTGACTGGGGACGGTCGTGAGGAACTGGGCCGTTGGTTGCAGACGCCCCCGGCTCTTGGTGTGCCGCAGCGAGAGGACCTGGTCATCAAGGTGATGGTGGCGTTGGGGCTGACGGGCGTGGACGTGCGTGCGTTGTTGCAGGTGCATCGCCGCTACCTGGTCGAGGTGATGCGGGAATACACCCGGGTGACGGACGCTTCGCCCGGCGATGTGAATCTAGCGATGGTGGCCGACGCCGAGGTGTTTCGTCTCGACGCACAGGTGCGCTGGTTGGACTCGGTCGAGGCCAGACTCGTCGAATCGGGTCTGCAGCTCCAGCCCGCAGCGGATACGTCGCTTCGGGTATTGCCGCACCGTCGCGCCAAGATCGGCGGTCCGCGATGAGCGTGCTGGAACTGCGATCGGTTTCGCGCAGCTACGGGCAGGGCGCGTCGAAGGTCGCCGCACTCAGCGACGTGAGTATGGCGGTCGAGGCGGGCGAGCTGGTGGCCGTCATGGGGTCGAGCGGGTCGGGTAAGAGCACGCTGTTGACCATCGCGGGAACGCTGGAAGAGGCCTCCGAGGGGGAGGTGCTGATCGATGGGGTGGCGGTCGCCACGCTCTCGCTCGATGGTCGTGCCGCGCTGCGTCGGCGCCGCGTCGGGTATGTGTTTCAGGACTTCAATCTGCTGTCGGGGCTGACCGCGGTGGAGAATGTCGCAATACCGTTGGAACTCGACGGCCAGGCCCGTACGTCGGCTCACGCTGCGGCGATGGCGGTACTCGACAAGCTCGGCTTGACGGCCTTGGCGGGCCGCTTTCCCGACGAGCTGTCTGGCGGTGAGCGGCAACGGACTGCAATCGCGCGCGCGGTTGTGGGCGAACGGCGCCTGCTATTGGCCGATGAGCCGACCGGCGCCCTTGATTCGCTGAATGGCGAGGCGGTACTTCGCTTGCTCCGCCAGGCGTGTCGCGATGGGGTCGCCGGCGTGTTCGTGACCCATGATGGTCGCCTGGCGTCGCGCGCCGACCGGATCATCTACCTGCGCGACGGCCACATCATCGACGAGTCGCCGGCAATGCTCGGGCCGGAATCGCTGCTTACGAACGACCCGCGGCCATGAGCCGGACCGCTGCGACGCGTGCCGTGGCCCACTGGGCGTGGCGGATGTTTCGACGGGACTGGAAAGGACAAGCGCTCGTCCTTGCCCTCCTGACAGTCGCGGTGGCGGTGAGCTCTTACGGAGCCGCCTTCGGTCACGCTTTTGCACCGAACGATCAGGCGAGCTTCGGTTCGGCAAACGCCCGGATTCGCTTCACTTCCGCCGACCCCGCGGTCGCTGCGACGGTGGTTTCGGCGGCGCGCAGCAAGCTCGGAACGGTCGAGGAGATCACCGACACGCTCGTCGCGATCCCGGGAAGTGTTCAGCAGTTGGACCTGCGCTCCCAAAACCCGCACGGTGTGTTCGGGTCATCAACCCTGAAGCTGCGCGCCGGCCGCTACCCCATCGGCAGCGGCGACATCGCTCTCACCCCTGCGATGTCGCAGTTCCTAGGCGCCCCCGTGGGCGCGACGGTCACGCTCGATGCCGTGACACGGCAGGTGGTCGGCCTGGTCGAGAATCCGACCAACCTCGACGACGGCTTCGGCCTCGTCTCCACCCCACCCGCTGGTAGTCAGACCCGTTTCACGCTGCTAGTCAAGGCGTCTTCCGGGCAGCTGACCGCATTCGGCTTTGCGGCCAAGGTGCCGGGCGGGGTGGCCGTTGACACGCCGACCTACTACTCCCACGATCTGGGCGTACTGCTCGTTGCGGCTCTTGGCATGATCGTTGTCTCGGTTATTGCGCTCACCGCGTTCCTCGTGTTGGCGCAGCGGCGCGTGCGTCAACTGGGGATGCTGGCCGCGATCGGAGCGACGCGGCGGCAGGTGCGCAACGTGACAGTGATCCACGGGCTCATCGTGGGTGTCATCGCCGCTGTCGTCGGTACCGTCGCCTCCGCAATAAGCTGGACCGCGACCAGTTCGCTGATCGCCCAAGCCTCCGGACGTCGCGTGAGTTGGGATTCGGTGCCGCTATGGCTGATCCTCACGCCCGCACTGATGGGTATGGTTGCATCAGCGGTTGCGGCGTGGTGGCCGGCACGGGCCATGGCGCGGGTGCCCGTCGCTCGAGCGCTTTCCAACAGGCCGCTCGACCCACCCCGAGGCCCGCAGTCCGCCGTGGCCGCCATCGGCGCCCTCACCCTCGGTGCGCTGTGTCTGCGGTTCGCTCACCAGCGCAACGCCTTCTTGATGATCATCGGCCTCGCGGCAATGATCAGCTCTAGCCTCCTCACTACACCGCTGGCGATCCGCGCGTTGACAGCTCACAGCCGCAGGCTGCCAGTGACGGGACGTCTGGCATGGCGCGAGCTCGGACGCAACCAATCACGCTCCGCCGCAGCACTCGCGACAGTGACAATGGCCGTCGGCATCAGCAGCGCCGCGGTCGTCATCACCGCCGCCAACACCCACCCGCCGACCGCCGGCAACCTCTCAGCCCGACAGATCCTCATCCCAGCCACCGATACACGCGATCCGGCCGTGGTACCCGTGCGCACCGCCAGCCAGACCACCGCCTTGGACCACGCAGCCAAACAGGTCGCTACCACCCTGCCCAAGGCCGCGCTGATCCCGCTCAGCCTCGCAATAGACCCAGCCGCACCAACCTCGCCCATCGCTCAGGCGACCGGCGGCCAGGACGCCGCGCAAGCGGTGCGCCAGCAAGGCCGACGGCTGACCTCCTACCCGCTATATGTCGCGACCCCACAACTCCTAAAGGCGTTCGGGATCGACCCAAGACAACTGGATCATTTCGGCTACTTCGCGATTGATCCGACTGGCACCTGGTCCTTGCTCTACTCCCACCGGGCACCAGTACCCCAGCCCGCGCCACTGCACATCCACACCTACACGTCACTTCCCCAGGTCCTCGTGAGCCCAGCCGTCATCGAAGGCCACCACTGGCAAATGGTCCGGGCCGGCTGGCTCCTGCAGAACCCGACACCGATCAGCGCAGCAGAGGACCGCGCCGCCCGAAACCTCGCCGCACAAGTTGGACTCGCCGTCGAAACCCGCGACCCACAGGCCTACCTTGGCCGCCTCCGGTGGATGTTCACCGTCGGGGGTATCGCGATCACCCTCGCCGTGATCGCCATCGCCCTCGTCCTCGTACGCATTCAGACCACCCGCGATCAACAGATTCTCACCGCCGTCGGCGCCCCCAGCCGCGCACGACGCGCCATCGCCGCGGCCACCGCCACAGCGCTCGCCACCCTCGGAACCCTGCTAGGGATCACCGGCGCATACCTCACGCTGCTCCTCGCTTACAGCGACACCCTCCACCGGCTCAGCAACCCCCCATGGCCGGCACTGACCAGCATCGCCCTCGGCATCCCCGTCCTCGCCCTCTCTACAACATGGTTCACCACCAGCCGGCAACCCGCGTCAATCAACCGACCAGCCATCGAGTGAAGGCAGGATCGAACGAACAGTCCCCGGCCCGCCGGTAGCGTCCTCCACCGCGCGGTGATATCCCAGCCGGGGCATGCCCGGAATGTGATGGGATGACAGAGCGCTTGCTTCGCTCTTGCTGAATAGGCCGGAGAGTGTGTTCGGCTGCAGCCCATTTGTTGGAGGCCCCCGGCGGTGGCGAAGGTGTCAGGCAAGCAGGCTGGGGCGAAGCGCTCGGCGGCGTCGAAGGCGTCGACGACGAAGGCGGGTGGTTCTTCTCCCGCTCGGGATGGTTCCAGTCCGAAACTGGTGGCGACAAAACCAACCCGTTCCCGAGCAAGGAGAAGAACCGTGGAACGACAGTATGTCGCCATCGACCTGCATCTGAACCGATCGGTGGTGGTCCGCGAGGACGAGGCCGGCGAGAAGGTCGGCGTGGTTCTTATCGACAATGACCCGCTGGCGCTGGCCGAGGCTCTCCGCGAGGCGGGCGAGGCTCCCGAGGTGGCAATTGAAGCGACCCACGGCTGGTATTGGGCGGTCGACACTCTGCAGGAGCTCGGGGCGAACGTCCATCTGGTGAACCCATCCGGGCTGGCGTGGGAGAACCGGCGGGTTAAGAACGACTACCGCGACTGCTGCGATCTGTTGGACCGGATGCGCCTGGGGAAGCTGCCGGAGGCGTGGATCGCCCCTCACGCGGTGCGGGAGCCGGCGATCGTGCCCTTGTAGCCGAGAAGCGGGCCGAGAGCCATGACTGCGATCCACTGGGTGATGGTCAGCTGCCGGGACTGGCCGGTCTCGAAGTCGAGCCGGTCCTCGAGGAAGCCGATAGGTCCTGCTCGTGGCGGAGCTGCTCGGCGAGAGCCTTGGCCCGCCGCCACGCCTGGGCCGGCCGCAGGGCACGCCGGCCGGGCTCCAGGCGGGCCGATTTCCCGCCCGAGGTGGTGATCCGGATGTGGCACTGCGAGGTGCGCACCGGGCCGGTCATGGCAGGCCTTTCGGTTCGGCCAGCAGCCAGCGGGTGGCCGCCGTCCGGCTGACCGGCGGCAGGTGCGGGAGAAGGTCGGCGAAGGTCTCGATCGAGGTCAGCCCGGCCGCTTCAGCCACCACCGGCAGGGGTGTGCCGGCAGCCATACGCCGCAGGATCCAGGTGCTCCGGGCCCGGCCGGAGGCCCAGCTTGGACGTGGCCGGCCCGTACTCGAGCGACGACAGCGGGTCATTCAGTGCGTTGCGGCCGTTGCACTCGCCGAGTAGCAGCTCGCCGGGATGGTCGGCTTTGAGCTGGCAGAGAACCGCGGCGTACGGCTCGGCCACCGGGATGCGCCGGGCACCTCCACGAAGGTCACCCCGCCGCGGCGGACGACCCAGCTTGTGTGCGCACGGGGCAGTCCGGTCGGCCGGAGCCCGGCGCCGAAGGTGGCGGCCAGCACCCCGACCATCACCCGGGTCCTCCCGGTGGTGGCCTGACGCCCCGAGTCGGCCCAGAGGCGGCGTTCGTCGGTTCGGCTGTAGGGCGGCCGCAGCTGCCGTCGGGGTAGACGCCGGGGCCGGGGCTCCCACGGAGCGCGGCGGGTCACCTCCCGGCCTATGGTGCGGGCCCGGCTGCGGAAGTCCGCGGCCGTGCCCGGGCTGTAGCGGGCCAGTTCGACCTCGTCCCAGTGTCCGACGACCTCGGGGGTGAAGATCTCCTCGATGTCGAGGGGGTAGCCGTCGCCGACGGCGAAGGCCGTGACCCAGCCGGCGACCCGCAGGGCCATCTTGGCCTGGCTGTGGTTCTGGGGCCCCAGGGTGAGGACCACGGAGATGACAAAGCCGCCGATCCGCTCCCAGACCGCCCTCACCAGGGGGTCGTAGGGGTGGTAGGCCCGGATGTACGCCTCGATGCTCTCCGGGATGGCTGCCGGCCGGCGGGCCCGGCTCATGGTGCCCACCCCCGCTTCTGAGTGCCCCGGCCTGCACGTGCAGGGCGGTGCCGGACCGGCCGACCGGGGTGGCGGCCTGACGGCCCCATCAGCGGTGCCGTCTAGAGGATGGTGCGGCCGGCGGCGGTGGCCGCCATCAGCTGTTGATCGCAGTCGGCAGCATGCGGTGACCACCTCCTCGGGGGTAGGGAGCCGGGCCGACCCGGTCTCCACGCGTGGCCGCCCATCGTGCCGGGCGCCTTCGTGGATGCACTCGCCACCGGCGCGCCGGGCGCGCTGGCTGGGTCGGACGTCGCCGTCCATGTTCTGGCCTGCCGATCTGCGTCGAGATGCCGACGCCTACGCCGAGGCCAGCGCGAAGACCGCGCTGAACAGGCGCCGGGAACCGGGTGGCCCTCCGAGCGGGTACAGTCCCGGACGCGCTGAGCCTTTACTGGGTCCTACGCGCAACCGTCGGCAGCCGGGCGCAAACCGGGTGCCGACACGCGTCAGGTCGGATGGCCTCCTCTCCGTCTGGGGGCCGAAGCCCAGCCGACCATGCCTACACCGCCTCCCTGGCCGCCCGCACGACGACCTCGTAGTCGCCGTGGCGGCGGTTGACCAGCTCCCCCTCCTCCGCCAGGGAGTTCATCCGCTTGCGCACGAGCTCACGGAACACCTTCTTCGGCCGCCCCTGCGGCTCCTCCAGCCGGGGCGGGTCCCGCTCCTCCGGGCGGGCCAGCAGCTCCGCCATCTCCCCGATCGTCCAAGACGACTTGGCCGGCTGGTCGGCGACGGCGCGGCGGATCCGGTCCCGCATCACCTCACCGGCCTGGCCCGTTCGTGCAGCTTCCGTCGCCGTCGGTCGGGGGGTCCGGCCCACCGATTCCGGGCGGACCCGTCGAGGACCGGTCGCCCGGGGGTTTCTCGCCCGCTGGGCCGGCGTCGGGG
This sequence comes from Actinomycetes bacterium, assembly GCA_021788115.1. Taxonomy (GTDB): domain Bacteria; phylum Actinomycetota; class Acidimicrobiia; order Acidimicrobiales; family Palsa-688; genus JAJYLA01. The sequence continues at coordinate 9,458 of JAJYLA010000013.1, forward strand.
CGTGGCCGTTCCCGTTGGACCCGGCCAGACTAGGAGGGACAACGTCCTCTGTCGCCTGGCCGGCGACCGGTGTGGAGGCCACGTTGGCAACCTCGAACCTTCGGACACCGGCGATCAGCTCTTCGATGTTCTCCAGCTCGGCCCGCTCCCTGTCGATCCTGGCAGCCAACACCTCTCGCAGCTCGACCAGTTCCTCCAGGAAGGCAGCCGCATGATCGGACATATCGGGCACCCTAGCGCGGTTGCGGGCACCCACCGGACGGGTCTTTGCCAGGCTGTGCGCACCCACCCTCGGCTACGAACGACGGAGGGTCCTCAGCCCGGTCAGGTCCGTAGGGCTTCCAGAAGGGCGGCTCCGAAGGCGGGCGGGTGTTCACTGGCGGCAATCCGCTCGGCGAGCTGTTCGGGGGTGTGCGGGGGCCGCTGATGCCGGCCGCTCATGGGAGGCGCCGGCAGCCGCCGCGGCGGCCAGGACATGACGGTCCTTGGGGTGATTGGTCATCGACGCCTCCAACCGCCGCCGCCGTCTCGGGTGCAGGCGGGCGTCGGGAAAGGCCCGGTTCATCTCGGCTACCACATGGTCGAGCGCAGCATCGGCCTCGTCGACCCCCGCTCCCCGCCGGACCAGCAGCCGGGCCCCGTTGCGCCGCAACTCGGCTTCTATCTCGCTCTGCCACACCGGCCGGAACACCCCCGCCGACGCGCAGCTGAGCAGCAGGTCCCGCAGCCCCGGCGGTACCAGGGCGTTGGCGTCCAGCACGGCGACCGGCCGGGCGGAGGCCGCAGCCGGCAGTCCGGGGATCGTCAGAAGTCCTCGGGGCTGTAACCATCGGCGGGGGCCAGCCCGGCAAGTATCTCCTCCCGGCGGCGTCCTTCCCGCCCCTTGTAGGCCAGCACGTCGGCGGCGTTGAAGCGGTGGCGATTGCCGACCATGCGGTGCGGGAGCACACCACGCCTGGCCAACTTCACGACATACGGTCGGCTCACGTTCAGCAGGTCGGCCACCTGCTGTGACGTCAGCTCCTCGAGGCCTTCCGGCTCGCCGACCACGACCGCCACATCCTCACCGGAGCCGGCAGCGCGGGCGACGGTCAGCAGCAGCGCCACGAGCTCCTCCGGCAGATCAACCCGTCGCCGGCCATGGAGCAACTCGAAGGTCGGCCCCTCACTGGTGTCGGCGACGACCTCGGCCACCGCCCGCACCTTGCGCCGACGGCGCGGCTGAACCCGCACCGGCGTAACCACCCGGTCCAACCCACCCGAGATGGCGAAACCATGCACCTGGTGCTCTCCCACAAGCCACATCCTATCCGAAACATCCGAAACGGTCGAGGGTGACAGTGCGCTGAGCTGGACAGGATGCACGCTGGCTGGCGGCTAAACACGGCCGGCACTCCGCGCGGTCGACGGCGGTGGCCGTAACCGTCGATCGGGCGCGTTTGCGCCGTCTCAACTCTCGGTATTCGGTGTGTCGTCCTGGCGCCCCAGATTGGGACTTCGGAGATGTTTTTCAGCGAGCCGGCGGCGGGATACTGGCGTGACCAATGAAGTGTGTCGCTTGTGAACAACCCTCTCCGGGCACGCGGTTGTACTGTCAGCCACATGATTGACCGCAGCCGTCACATCCACGCCGAGTCGGATCGTTTCGGCGCTGTGCTTGCTGCCACCGATCCTAAAGCCAGGGTGCCTACCTGCCCGGACTGGAGCGCAGTCGACCTGCTCAAACACCTCACCCAGGTCCACCAGTTCTGGGCGGCCGTGATCGGGGACCGGATGACAGCGGCGGAGGTCGGCGAGTTCGAGAAGAGCCGTCCCGCTTTGCCAGACGACATGGCACAGCTACGGGACCTTCGTCGTGGGGCCACCGCCGACCTGCTTACAGCGCTGGCCGGTCGTGACCCGTCGGAGCAGGCATGGAGCTGGTTTCCGGCCGATCAGACGGTCGGCTTCACCTGGCGAATGCAGACCCATGAAGCGACCATGCACCGCGTCGATGCCGAGCTGGCCGCGGGTCTCCCGATCGGCCCGATCAGCCACGAGGTGGCAGCCGACGGAATAGATCATGCGCTCAGCGTGATGTGGGCCTGGGCACCAGCCGAGGTTGAGCGACGCGTCACCGGGACCGTCGAGCTTCACGCCACCGACACACATCAGAGCTGGCTTGTGAAGACAATCCGCTGGTCCGGCGAGGCGTGGGGTCAGACCTTCGACGACCAGATCGGCTGTGAGCGGGCTGACATCGGCACACCTGATGCAACCATCACCGGCACCGCCGCGGACCTGGATCTGCTCGTTTGGACGCGGGCCGATCGGACCGTCGTCCGCTCAGGAGACCAGCAGGCACTGAGTGAGTTCCAAGCGATGCTCGACGATGGGATTCAGTAACGGGAACGCCTGACACGCCCTTCCCGCCACCCTCGTACCGCCGAGTCGCGAGCGCCCAGAATGTCGGCCGCAAATCACTGGCTCGGGCACGCAGACTCGGCGATCGGTGCGCCGTCCGTACGATTGTCTTCGTGACGCAAGAAGAACTTGGCCATTGACATCAGCGCTGTTCACGCCCCGTGCAAGTCTCCGCTGCCGAGTACGAGACCTTCGAAAGGATGCACTACGTGTGCTTCCACTACGAGTTTGAGCACGATCCGGCCGACCCTGACGAGGAATGCACCGCAGGGGGCTATCCTTCTGGTGCCGTTGCAGGGAGGCGTGAGGCCGCGGCAGCCACCGCCCGTGCGCTCAGCGACGAGGCCTGAAGCGCTGCAGGATGGGATAACGATGATCTCCCTTCATACCTGGATGCGTTCGGGTCCTGGCTAGCCGACTACGACGGTTACTACGGGAGCCAGCGTCGCGTGACTCCCTCCAACGCGTGGGTGGTGATCCAAGACGCCCTGAGGGCAGCCACCCTGTACGAGTGATGCAGAACGTGAGCGCGGAACTTGCCGACGCTCGACTTGGAGCGTGAGGAGCGCAGGCCCGATTCGGCGCTATGGCGCCCGATGTCGCCCGGCTCTACGCTCTCCACGGTGGGCGCGCTCCTGATCGGGTTAGGGGTCCTTCTCGTCCTTCTCGCCCTCGGGCTCGCCTTTACGATCTACGGCGAGATCAGCGGCGTTCTCGGTGTTGCCTGTGTTGCGGCCGGCATCGTGAGAGTCATCCGGGGGCGAGACAGGCCGTCGTGAAAGCAGTCGATGCCGAACGCGAGCGCATCAGGATCTGAGCAGGGGCCACCCTGTGGCGCGAAATCGGCGTGATGCGCTGGGCCGCCGAGGCTCGGCCGCATAGAGAAGGGGTGCAGAACTACAGCGCGCCCGAGACGTATCACCGGTGATACAATGGATACATGAGTGAGGTCTCGATCAGGGATTTGCGCAACCACGGAGGCGAGGTCATCGACCGCGTGGAGCATGGCGAGCGGCTGACTGTCACCCGTGATGGGCGAGAAGTAGCCGAGCTGCGGCCTCTCGAACGGCGTCCGCTCAAGGCCGGTGTACTGATCGAGCGATGGTCTCGGCTACCTCGACTGGATGCCGACGCACTACGCCGGGACCTCGATCAGACGATCGACTCGCGCCTGTGACCGGTCGCGGGATACTCGATACGTCCGCCGTAGTTTTACTCGGTCGCCTCCACGCGCACGACCTTCCCGAGGAGCCGGTCATCACCGCAGTAACCCTGGCGGAGCTGTCGGTCGGTCCGCTCGTGGCGACCACCCGTAAGGAGCGGGCAGCTCGCCAGGGGGTACTGCAGCAGGCCGAGGCCGACTTCCAGCCGTTGCCTTTCGATGCCGATGCGGCCAGGGCGTTCGGCCGAGTGGCAGCCTCGCTCAGGGAAAGCGGCCGCAAGGTTCAGGCTCGCAGCTACGACGCGATGATCGCGGCTACGGCAATCGCCAACGAACTTCCGCTCTACACCGTCAATCCGGACGATTTCTCCGGGATCGAAGGTCTCGATCTGCGACCCATCCCTCATCCCAACCACCCCTCGTCCCCTACCTGACCTCCTCGCGACAGAACACGCGCTCCAACAAATACGAACAGACGTCAAGCGGGCACTCCGAATCGGCGCTCGGAGCGCCTCGCCTGGCGCAGGGAATGACTGCTTCCGAGCGGCAGATTGTTCATCGGGCGCGCTCGCATGAGCTACACCAACGATCACACGTATATCCAGCGATCGGCTCCATTCCCCCGAACCTCTGCCGGGTTGCCGTGGTTGCCTGAGGTGCCGCGATCACCCGTAGTTCGCCTTGCCAGGGGGAACTCGGATACGGAGTACGAGTGGGGGGGGCTTTGGCAGTCACCTTGGCGGTGCCAGGCTCCACTGCGAGGAAGAGGCTCTGGCCAGCCGGCGCTGTGGCGGCTGCGCCAGTGAGCAGGTGTGTCTTGATGGTCACGTATCTGGTGCAGACCCTATGCACAGCGCTGGAAGCGGCAGCAGGAAAGGTGGCCGGCTCATGGTTCAGCCGGACCCAGATGTACTCGCCGACGTTCAACGTCGCCAAGAGCGGGTAGGTCCTGGAGTCCCCTGGTGGTGATGTGATGGAAGGATTGAAGGAAAGCTCGACTCGGGTCGCACTGACCGGAAGGCAGGTCCCTGCAGCCGCCGTGCCAGCCCTGGAGCATGCCGTCAGCGATCCGACAAGAGCGCAGACCACCACGACCGCGCCGCGAGATCCCGGGTCGAGTCGAAAGCCATCACCGCGGTGACGGCTAGGCCGTTGCCCCATCACCAGAGCTGGGCACGCCGCGCCGGTAGAGGTGCTCGAACGTCAATCTCCGCCCAAACTTCGGGTGAGAGGTTGCTTGTCCCATAGGCGCGGGATTCGGCGATCCGGCGTGTGAGGCCGTCGGGACGAGCTCCGTCGCAGCCAGCGCCGAACGGCCGAGCGTGTCAGCTGGCGTGCAGGTACTGGCGAACGGCCTGTCGGATGGCCTCCGAAACGCTGATGTGTTCCTCGGCGGCGCGCACGATCAACTCTCGCTTCAGCTCAGGATCCAAGCGCACCGATTCCACGGTGGCCGGTGCGGCACCCATGGCCGGACGGCCGCCGCGTCGGCGGATGATCTCGTCCACCTCATAGCCGACCTCGGCCTCGTCAGCCATTGCTTCGACCATCTCGTCGGTGATGGGCGTCCCGTCTTCCTTACGTCCGTGATCCTTGGGCATGGTCATTCTCCTGGCGGCAGCAGCCGGCGATACTTGGCTCGCAGAGCCATGGCATGGACGACTGCGGGACCCTGGGGCCGATCCAGCACGATCAGCTCCAGCAAGTTCCCTGATCGGTCCGGGCCGATAAGTAGATACCGGACCGGATCGTCGCCCACCTCCTCGACGACGGTCGCGTGGCGGAGGGCGTGATCGACGTCAAGGTCCTCGGATGCCATGCCGTCGAGCTGAAGGCAGCACGTCCACACAGGGGTATTGTACTACGAAACCGCCACCTCCGGCAGGTGTCAGCCGCTGCATAACACGCGTGCAGATGAGAAGCGGCGTTCTCCGCCGAGCGAGCGGCCATGCGCTGGTCGGCGATCTCGCACACCCTCGACGGGGTGGCGACGATCTCGCCGTGAGCACAGATCACTCGGCCGTCAGGACATGAGACACATCAAGGGTCGCACGTATATCCAGCGATCTCGCACCCCCCGACGACAGAAAAGGCCACAAGTTTCCTTGTCATGCAGCCGATAACAAGGTAACTTGTGTACGTGGAGGTGGTCATCGCCGAGAGCGCCCGCAAGCACGGCGTCCCCGACGACGACATCCTCCACGCCTACCGAAACCCGTTCCAGACGACTTACTACGACGAAGGACTCTCGATGCTGATTGGCGGCGACCGCGCCGGGAACCCGCTCGAGATCGGCGTCGTCTACGACGACGAGACCCAAACCGACGTAATCGTCCACGCCATGCCAGCCCGTGATCACAACATCAGGTGATATCTGTATGCCACGTACCGTTGAAGAAATCCTCGCTGATGCCGACCTTCTAGCCAAGCGCTTCGAGACCGGTGACCTGACCGGCGCAACTGTCGTCGATGCGACCCCGCTCCGGGAGCTGACCAGAGCCTTCGACGACTTCGCGCAAGCTCAGCGCCGACTGGCCGAAGCCGTCGCGACTGCCAAAGCAGCCGGCCACTCGTGGGCGGCTATCGGTGCCCGCATCGGCACTAGCGGCGAGGCAGCCCGCCAACGCTACGGTCGACCAACTACCTGACCGACCGATAGAAGCCACACCAAGCGTCGTGTTCTTACGACACCGAATATTCGATCTCGCGTCCCTGACTGACACGCAACAGACAGTCCGGCCGAGCGCGTAGTCGTGTGCAGACCTCGGTTGCACCCGTGTGAGCAACCCAACTCGCGGGCCTCCCAGTCCCCGGTCACATGCCATCGGGAAACAACCCACTTCCGGGAACCACCACGGCCGAGAACCGGCGGGTCGACGGGACGTTTGCCGTTCTCGCCGGGCGGCGGTAGCGTCTTCCCAGGCGTCCAGACGCCGGGGGGGCGAACGCGTGAACAGGGTCGAGCCATCCGTGAGGGTGTCGGCAGGGGCTGAGGCGCCCGGTGGCAGTGCCGCGGGCGGCGAGCCCCCCGAGCCCGGTGCGGCGCCCGACCCGCGGGACCCCGGAGGGGACCGCGACAGCATCCTGCTCCCGTACGTGTCGAAGCTGGCGCTCCGCCAGGCGCTCGACACCGAGCGGGCGACGGTCGTCGACGGCACCCTGGCGTTCGTCGACATCTCCGGGTTCACCCGCCTGACCGAGCTGCTCTCGTCGCGGGGCAAGGCCGGCGCCGAAGAGCTGACCGACGTCCTCAACGGCATCTTCGCCAAACTGGTCGGCGTCGCCTACGCGCACGCCGGAGAGCTCGTGAAGTGGGGCGGCGACGCCATCCTGGTGCTCTTCGCCGGCCCCGGCCACGCAGGGCGCGCGGTGGACGCGGCGTTCGAGATGCAGCAGAGGATGCGCCGCATCGGGCGGCTGCGCACCTCGGTCGGCTCCTGCACGCTGCAGATGTCGGTCGGGGTGCACAGCGGCCGCTTCCACTTCCTGACCGTCGGGACGCGCCACCTCGAGCTCGTGGTGACCGGCCCCGCCGCCACGATTACCGCCACCATGGAGGCGGTCGCCGAGGCGGGAGAGATCGTGGCGAGTGCGGACACCGCGACCATGGTGCCTTCGTGGGTTGTGGGACCCCCCAAGGGCCCGGGCTACCTCATCGCCGCCGCGCCGCGACTGGAGCCGGTTAGAGCCGGCGGGCCCGGCTTCGAGCCGCCCGGCCTGCCGGGTCGCTGCCTGCCCGAGAAGATCCGCGAGCACCTGGTGGCCGCGCCGGTGGAGAGTGAGCACCGGCAGGTTGCCGTCGCTTTCGTGGAGTTCGGCGGGACCGACGCCCTTTTGGCGTCGGGCGGCGACGCCGCCGTGGCGGCGGCGCTGCACGAGCTCGTCGGCCGCATCCAGGAGAGCTGCGCCGTCCACGACGTGGCCTTCTGGGAGACGGACATCGCCACGGACGGCGGCAAGATCATGCTCGTGGCCGGGGCGCCCAGCGCCACGGGCGACGACACCGGGCGGCTCCTCGTGGTGGTCCGCGACGCCATCGACGGGGGCGGGCCGCTGCGCCTGCGCGCAGGGGTGAACCACGGCCGCGTCTTCGCCGGCGACTTCGGCCCCGCCTACCGGCGGACGTACTCGGTCAAAGGCGACGCGGTGAACCTCGCCGCCCGGCTCATGGCCCGGGCGGGCCGCGGGGAGATCTACGTGAGCGACGCGGCCCTGCGCCGGAGCCGCACCCCCTTTGCCGCCGAGGCGCTCGAGCCGTTCCTCGTCAAGGGTAAGGCCGCCCCGGTGCAGGCCCACCGGCTCGGCCCCCCCCTGGGCGCCCGCCGCAGCCCGCGCCCGGACTCTCGGGCTCCCCTCGTTGGGCGCGACGCGGAGATGCAGCTCCTCGACGAGCGCCTCCGGGCCTCGGCCGCCGGTCACGGGGGGTGCGTGGGCATCGAGGGGGCGGCGGGTATCGGCAAATCCCGGATCCTCGACGAAGTCGCAGCCCGCGCCGCCGGCCACCGGGCGCTCGTTGTGACGTGCGACGGCTACCAGTCGGCGGTCCCCTACGCCCCGCTGCGCACCCTGGGGCGCCAGTGCCTGGGCATCGACACCGACGCCACCCCGGCGCTCGCCGGCCCCGCGCTGAGCGAGCTGGTCCGCGAGCGCAGACCGGACCTGATCCCGTGGCTGCCGCTGATCGCCCGCGTGATCGACGCCGACGTCGCGCCCACCCGCGAGTCGAGCGCCCTCGACGAGCGCTTCCGCAGGGCCCGGCTGGAGGAGGCCTTCCTCGACCTCCTGCGCGCCGTCCTGCAGGGTCCCACGCTCCTGGTCGCCGACGACGCGCAGCACATGGACGACGCCAGCGTCAGCCTGCTGAGGCGCGTCGCCGTCGCCGCCGGATCCCTTCCCTGGCTCGTGCTGGTGGGCCGGCGACCGTCAGGGGGGGGTTTCACGTTCTCTGACGACCCCGGCGTCATCCGCCTCGAGCTGGGACCGCTGGGGACGGACGCCGTCTCCGTCCTGCTCCACGCGGTCACTGAGGAACGTCCGCTGCCGCCCCACCGGAAATCCGCCCTGGCCGACAGGAGCGGCGGAAACCCGCTGTTCCTTCTCGAGCTCGCCGCCAGCCTCGAGGCCGGCGGGGAGGCGTCCCTGCCCGACAGCATCGAGGACGTGATCGCCGCCCAGATCGACCGGCTGGCCCCTGCCGACAGACGGCTGCTGCGCGTGGCGTCGGTGCTGGGCACCCAGGTGGCGGCTCCGGTGGTCGCGGCCATGGTAGAGGATCCCGACGCGCCGGCGCGGCTGGGGGCGCTCGGGGAGTTCCTGCTGGAGCAGGCCCCGAACAGCTTCCGGTTCCGCCACACCATGCTGCGGGACACCGCCTACGAAGGCCTCCCCTACGCGCGCAGGCGGGAACTGCACGCCCGGGCGGGCGAGGTGCTCGAGAGCCATGCCGGTGAGCGCGTCAACGAGATCGCCGGGCTCCTGGCGGTCCACTTCGGCACGGCGGGCCGCCACCGCGAGGCCTGGCGCTACTCCAGGGTCGCCGCCGAGCGGGCGTGGAGCCTCTACGCCAGCGTGGAGGCCGCCGCGTTCTTCGAGCAGGCCCTCGCCGCGGGGCGGGCACTCGGCGACACCCCGCCCGTCGAGCTGCTGGGCGTGGCTGAGGCTCTCGGCGACGCGCGGCGCCGGCTCGGCGAATTCGACGGGGCGGTCGACTCCTACCGGCTGGCGCGCCGGTGGGCCGTCGCCCCCGTCGATAAAGCCCGCCTTCACTACAAGGTAGCTCTGGGAGCCGAACGCACCGCCCGCTACACGCGGGCCCTCCGCATGCTGTCGCTCGCCGAGCGCACCCTCGGAACGGATCCCGGGGCGCCGGCGGCGCGCCTGCGCGCCGAGATCCGGGACCTCTACGGGCGGGTCCGGCACCGGCAGGGCCGGCAGCGCGACTCAGTCGCGCTCCTGCGCGACGCGGTGGAGATCGCCCGCCACGCCGGCGCGTCCGACGTCCTGGCATCCACCCTGGTGCACCTCGACGACTCGGAGCTCGCCCTCGGCGTGCCCGGCGACGGCGATCACGCACGGCTCGCCCTGGAGATCCTCCGCGACCTCGGCGACCAGCCCTGGCTCGAGGCGCAGGCCCTCAACCAGCTGGGAATCCGGGCGTACTTCGCCGGCGGGTGGTCCGAGGCCGTCGCCTACTACGCGGACTCCCGCGCGGCGTGCGAGCGCGCCGGCGACCAGTGGATCGCGGCGGTGGAGTCGGGCAACATCGCAGAGGTCCTCTCCGACCAGGGGCACTGGGTGGAGGCGGAGGCGGCCCTGCAGGAAGCGCTGCGCACCTATCGCGCCGCGCGGACCCGGAGCTTCGTCGCCTACGGCACACTACTGCTCGGCCGGCTCGCGGCCCGCCGCGGGGAACACCAGCGCGCCCGCTCCCTGCTCGAGTCGGCCCGCACCATGTACGCCACCGACGGCGAGGCGTTCGGCGTGGTCCACTCCGACGCCGTCCTCGCCGAGTCGCACCTGCTCGCCGGCGACGCAGCAGCCGCCCGTCGCCTCGCCGAGAGGGTGCTCGCCGGCGCGAGCAGGCTGGCGGGCGGCGACCTCCTCGTCCCCTCGGGGCTGCGGGTGCTCGCCCTCGCCGGGGCAGCGCTCGGCGCAGATCCCGCGTCGGTGCGGGGGCACCTCGAGCGGAGCGTGGAGGTGGCCCGGGCGCGGGGCTACCGCTACGAGGTGGCCATGTCCGTGCAGGCCATGATCGACCTGCTGCCGGGAGAGGTCGACGCCGGGCTGCTCGACGAGAGCGACGCCCTCTTCGAGCAGCTCGGCGTCACGCCGGCGGCACGCCGGCTCGCCGTGGGTTTCGTGCCCGATCGGGCCTAGTAGGACATGGGGTCGGTCAGGGAACTCGTGTAGACGACTACCTGCTCCGCGCCGCCCGCCAGCTTCCGACGGGACTCGACGCACAGGCCGATCTCGTTGGCCCCCACGACGTAGCCCGGATCGGTGCAGTCGTAGAGCAGCCCCTGGTAGGGGTAGGCGGCGTCGCCGGGGGTCTGCCTCGTCGTCGGGAAAACCTCGGTAGCCCCCGCGCACACCGGCATGTGCGGAGCACCGTTGTCCGGCACCGCGTTGACGATCGACCTGGGGAACGTCAGGGTCAGGGTGCCAGAGATCGTGGTCGAAGGGGTCTGGTTGCTGCTGAAGTACAGGAACGGGTCCGCGGTCGCGTTCCCCGACACGAGCGAGTCGCAGCTCAACACGAGGCCGGAGCCGAACGAGGCGGTCAGGTCGAAGGTGTTGCCGCTGGTGGTGGTGCCGCTGCTCGACGCGCCGAGGTCTGCTGTCGTGCCGGTCGTGCTGCTGGTGAGGGCACCGGTGTCGCAGCTCCCGCTGCAGCGCTGCTGGTATTGCGGCTGCACCACGGTGAGGACCGGATCGCTCCCTGTGTTGGAGAAGTCGTTGTTGGTGCCGGAGAAGTCGTTGGACTGCTTCACGGCGGTGGCGATCGTGACGCTGCCCGCAGACGGCGCCGTCAACTGGACCTCCACGGACAGCGACGCGCCCGGGGCGATGTCGTACCCGGTCCCGCCGCTCGTGAGCAGAAGCACGGCCGGCGCCGTTTGCGAAACGAACGACCACGACCACCCCGGAACCGAGACGACAGGAACGTCACCGGCAGTGATGCCGTTGCTGCTGGCCCCGAACGTCAGCTCCGCCGAGCCGAACGACTGCCGGCTCGAGGGGTCGTTGGTGAGCGTCACGGTGACGTCGCTCGCCGTGCTCACGCTGGCGATCAGCGGCGACGCGGACGCCGAGTAGTACTTCGTGCTCGTGCCCGCGCTCGCGGCCGGCGCCACCGACGTCAGGGAGGCGATCAGGGCGGCGGCGCCCGCCGCCACACCCCAAGCCCGGCGCCGCGATGCCATCCGTCGTTGCGGCCTGGCCGCGACGTCCCGCGTGCGCGTCGCCTTGAAAACGGACCCCAACATGTTCTTCCTCCCCTTCTCGGCGGCCTGGGGCCGATCGGCGCACCCCGACACGTTTCCGCGGCCGTGCCCCCGATAATGCCACACGCACGTGCACTAAGCATGCAAAACGTTGCGAGCCCGTTGCAGGATGCATACGGGCCGGTCGGCCTCCTCCCCCGGGGCGAGCGCGAGTGGGGGCTGAATGCTGTTGCACTTATCGACACTGCGTCCCGTGGGCCGTGCCCCGGGGCGGGCCACCGCTGCACCTGGGCGGCTCGCAGCGTCGGGCTGTGCTGCCCGCGGCGCCCGCTACCGGCATCCCTTCCGGGGGCGGCTGCGCGCCGACGCCCTCGAGCCGATCCGCGCCGAGGCGGGGGCCCGGACGCACCTCGCCCGCGGCGCGGCGATGGACCAGGACCGCGTGCTCGGCCTCGTCCTCACCCAGCTGGCGGCTAGAGAATCCGGGACAGGAATGCCCGGGTCCGCATCTCTGCAGGGTTGGCGAGTACCTGCTTGGGAGGACCTGACTCGACGATCAGCCCCCGGTCCATGAACACGAGGGTGTCCCCCACCTCGCGTGCGAAGCCGATCTCGTGGGTGACCACGATCATCGTCATGCCATCCAGGGCGAGCGACCGCATCACGTCGAGCACCTCGCCCACAAGCTCGGGGTCCAGAGCCGAGGTCGGCTCGTCGAAGAGCATCAGCTTCGGCTCCATTCCGAGGGCACGGGCGATGGCCACCCTCTGCTGCTGGCCGCCCGAGAGCTGGCGCGGGTAGGCGTCGACCTTGTCCCCGAGCCCGACCCGCTCCAGCAGCTGCCGGGCGCGGGCCGCCGCCGTCGACCTGTCCTCACCCTTGACGCGTACCGGGCCGATGGTGACGTTGTCCAACGCGGTCATGTGGGGGAAGAGGTTGAAGTGCTGGAAGACCATGCCGATCTCGGCGCGCCTCGCGCAGACCTCCCGGTCCCGCAGCTCGTAGAGCTTGCCGCCCTGGTGGCGGTAGCCGACCAGGTGCCCCGCCACGCTGAGCCGGCCTCCGTCCACCTTCTCCAGGTGGTTGATGCAGCGGAGGAAGGTCGACTTGCCCGACCCCGAGGGACCGATGATGCACAGCACCTGGCCGGAGCCCACTTCGAGGTCGATCCCGCGGAGGACCTCGAGGCGCCCGAAGCGCTTGCGGACACCCTCGGCGCGGACCATCGCCTGTGTCACAGCGGGCCCCCGCCCTCGCCTCCGTGCGGGCGACCACTGCCCGCTACCGTGATGGCATCCACGTCCAGGTTCGGGCCGAAGGGCCCCTCCGCAGGTCGGATCCTGAGAGCCCGGCTCAGCCGCTGGACCGGGGTCAGCGGGAGCTGGCGCACGGATCCACGGGCGAAGTGTCGTTCGAGGTAGTACTGCCCGATCATCAGCACGGTGGTCACGATGATGTACCAGAGGCTCGCCACCATCAGCAGCGGGATGGTCTTGAAGTTCTGGGCGTAGATGAGCTGGACGGTGTAGAGAACCTCTTTGACGGTCACGACGCTCGCCAGGGAGCTGGTCTTGAGCATCGAGATCGTCTCGTTGCCCGTCGGCGGGATGATGACCCGCATGGCCTGGGGCAGCACGACGAGACGGAGGGTCATGAGCCGGCTCATGCCGATCGCCTGGGCGGCCTCGGTCTGACCCTCGTCCACCGAGAGGATGCCGGCCCGGACGATCTCGGACATGTAGGCGCCCTCGTTGAGGGCGAGGCCGAAGCTCGCGGCGATGAAGGGGGTCAGCGTCGCGTTCAAGTTGATGTGCACTAACGCCGGGCCGAAGGGCACGCCGAGCGTGAACGACGGGAAGATGTACGACGCGTTGTACCAGAACAGCAGCTGAACCAGCACCGGCGTCCCGCGGAAGAACCAGATGTACACCCACGCCGCCCCCGCCACGATCGGGTTGGGAGACATGCGCATCACCGCGAGGACCACCCCGAGGAGGATCCCGCCGGCCATCGCGAGGACGGTCAGCTCCAGGGTGACCAGCAGACCCTTGAGGACCTCGGAGGTGAAGAAGTACTGGTCGATGATGTGCCACTCGAATCGCTCCTGCGGGCGGCCGCCGCGCATCACGTGCGAGAAGAACAGCGTGCGCACCAGCATCGCGACGAGCACCAGCACGACCGCGGCCGCCACCCAGCGCCCCGGGTGGCGGACCGGCACCACCTGCAACTCGCCCGACGGCACGGTGTCCTCATGGAGATCGCTGGCTGCCATGGGCGCCTCGAGACTGAGTCGGACAGGACCCGCCGGCTGGCGGGACGGCTAGCTGGTGGCCCCGTTGATCGTCGGGCTGCTGATCGCCCCCTGCTGCACACCCCACTTCGTCAGGATCTGCATGTACTGGCCGTTCGCCATGATCGCCTTGACCGCGGCGAGGAGGGGCTGCGCCAGGCCGCTGTTCTTCGGGACTGCGAAGCCGTAGGGAGCAGTCGAGAACGGGGTGCCCGTCAGCTTGAACTCGCCGTTGGACAGGTGGACGATGTACGCCGCCACCTGGGAGTCGGCGAAGCCGACATCGGCGCGGCCGTCGGACACGGCCAGGTTGGCCTGGTTCTGGTCCGAGTACTGGAGGACGTTCACCTTGCACTTCTTCGACTGGGCGAGGGCGTCGCTCTGCTCGACGGTCCCCGACTCGACGGCCACCGAGTGCCCGCAGAGCGCCGTGAGACCGTTGAACGTCTTGGTGCTGCTGGCCTTCTCGTAGAAGCCTTCGCCGGCGCTGAAGTAGTCGACGAAGTCGACCTGCTGCTCACGGGTCTTGTTGTCGGTGAACGACGAGTTGCCGAGGTCGAACTTGCCGTCGAGGAGGCCGGGGATGATGGTGTCGAACGTCGCATTCTCGAGCTTCCAGGGGACCCCCATCGCCTTGCTGAGCGCCTGGGCGAGGTCGGCATCGAAGCCAACGATCTTTCCGTTCTGCATGAACTCGTCCGGCGGGTAGCTGGCGTCCACCGCCACCGTGAGCCCCGACGCGTACTTGGCCGGCACGGTGGCGGAACTGGCGGTCGTGGGCGTCGCAGCGGCCGTGGTGGGGGTGGCAGCGGCGGTCGTCGGGGACGATATGCTGCCCTTGCTGCTCCCGCACGCACCGGCTACCAGCGCCAGGAGCATCACGCCCGCTGCAATGCCGTACCGCCCCGATCGGGTCCCAATAGTGCTCATGTACAAGCCTCCCGTCGGCGGCAACCGGCGGCTGCCTTTGTCGCGGGAGATTAGCGGGTCGCCGGAGCCGGCGAGGAACACGTCGAGGCGGGAAACGCCCGGCTGCGCCCGGCGCAGGGCACCGCGCGCGCGATCGCTCCCGGTGCTGGTGCTGCGCCGCCGGCTGCGGGGAGACTGGCCCCCATGGAGCCGGCCGACGACCCGAGGGGCACCCCTCGCCGCGCCCGCCGGCGCGCCCAACCATACGGGTTATTCTGTCGTAGACTAGAATATTCCTAGGACTGCGGGGAACGATGACCGACGACGCGTACGACGAGGTGCAGCAGGAGGCCCGGGCGCTGGGGGACCCGACCCGCCACCGGCTGTTCCGCTACATCGTCGACGCCGGCCGCCCTGTCGGGGTCGGCGAGCTCACCGACCTCGTCGGGCTCAACCACAACGCGGTGCGCCAGCACCTCGCCGTGCTCAAGGGCGCCGCTCTCGTGGTCGAGGAGCTCGAGGCACGCGACCGCCCCGGGCGGCCCCGCCTTCTCTACCGCGTGCACCCCGAGGTGGCCGGGGCGTGGGGCACCTCCGGCGCGTACGCATGGCTGGCCGCCCTGCTGACCGACGCCGTCCGCCAGAAGGTCGACGCCCGCGAAGCCGGCCGGCGGTACGGGCTTCGTCGAGCAGCCGAGGTCGCGAGCAGCGGCGAGCCGGCGGATCTGCTCGGAGAGGAACTGCTGCGGCGCGGGTTCCGCCCGGAGCGCACCGAGCGGGGCCGGCGGATCGACTTCGTGCTGGGGCGCTGCCCGTTCGCCGAGGTGGCGAGCGAAGATCCCGGCACGGTGTGCCAGCTGCACCTCGGCCTCGCCGAGGGCCTGGCGGAGGGGCTCTCCGCCGAGGGGGGTCGCCTCGTCGTCGAGCGCCTCGCGGCCAAGGAACCGCAGCGCGCGAGGTGCCGCCTCGTCGTGCGACGCGAGCCGCCCCCGGGCGACGCCGCCTGAGCTGACCGCCGCCGGGCACCGCCGCGCGGCAGCGCCCGCTCCCGGCGGCCGCTGCCGCTGCCGCGCCCTCGACCCTCAGGGCCTCGCGGCCGGGCGGCGGACCACCACGGGGATGCGCGTGGCGGCAGGCCGTGCAGGGTCACCGATGGGCGCCCGCACTTCGAGCAGTCCGTCCGCGTAAGTGGCGCTCACGAACTCCTCCTCCGTGCCCGGCGGCAGCGCGATGTCCCGCACGAAGGCCCCGTAGCGTAGGTCCGAGGCGTGATCTCCCGGCTCCGGCCCGAGGTCACGGCTGGCGCGGATGTGGAGCACGTCGTAGGCGATCCAGACCTCGATGTCACGCTCGGGGTCGACGCCGGGCAGCTCGGCCTGGATCACGAGGCTGCTGTCGTCGAGGTATTCCAGTGCCATAGCCGGTCTTCCTGGATGCGTGGACCCGGGCGGGTCCTCAAGAGTACGGTGGACCTGGCAGATCGTCGCTGCTATCAGCCAACGTCGTGTAGGGCCCTCTGGTCGGGTTGCCCAGGGCCGAAAGACACACCTCAGTGTGGATTTCGCCCCTGGTAGTCGCCAGTTCTCACACGGCAAGGTATAGGACCAGTTTCGCGAGACGAACAGGAGATCCGTGTGAGTGAGCCACCCCATGAGTCCACCGCGGGCGCGGCGCGCCTGCTGGTCGCTGCCATCAAGGAGACTGCGGCCGGCGAGCGACGGGTGGCGCTGACACCCGACTCCGTGACCAAGCTGAAGCCCGCCGGCATAGACGTGGCGGTGGAGACAGGAGCCGGGGCCGGCGCCTTCCTGTCCGACGACGCCTACGCCGGCGCCGGGGCTTCCGTCGTCGGAGCCGCGCAGCTGACCGCCCGCGCCGATGTCGTCGTGACCATCGGATCCCCCTCTCCCGAGCTCGTGGGCCAGCTCCGCCCGGGCCAGACGATCATCGGCATGCTGCGGCCGTTGATCGACCCCCACCTCGCGCAGCGGCTCGCGGAGGCGGGCGTTACGGCGGTCAGTCTCGACATGCTCCCCCGCACGGTGAGCCGCGCACAGTCCATGGACGCCCTGACGTCGCAGGCCAACGTCGCGGGGTACAAGGCGGTCCTCGTCGCCGCCGACGCGTTCGCCCGCTTCTTCCCGATGCTCGTCACGGCCGCCGGAACGGCGAAGCCCGCCGACGTCCTGGTCCTCGGCGCCGGCGTGGCCGGGCTGCAGGCGATGGGCACCGCGCGCCGCCTCGGCGCTGTCGTCACCGGCTATGACGTAAGGCCCGAGACCCGCTCGGAGATCGAGTCGGTCGGGGCGCGCTTCTTGCAGCTCAAGTCCGTCACATCCGCCGCCGGCGAGGGCGGCTACGCGCGGGCGCTCACCGAAAGCGAGCAGGCCGCCCAGCAGGAGGAGCTCAACTCGCTCATCGCTCGCTTCGACATCGTCATCACCACCGCCCAGGTGCCGGGCCGCCGGCCGCCCCTTCTCGTCACGGGGGACGCGGTGAAGCAGATGCGCGCCGGGTCGGTGATCGTCGATCTCGCGGCCAGCGCCCTCGGGGGCAACGTCGAGGGCTCGGTACCGGACCAGGAGGTGGTCACCGGCAACGGGGTCACCATCATCGGAGGCGGGAACCTCGCGGCGCAGGTGCCGGCGGCGGCGTCCGCCGCCTTCTCCAACAACGTCGGCGCCCTGCTGCAGACCCTGGTCCGCGACGGCTCGCTGGCGATCGACCTCGAGGACGAGGTCCACGCGGGGGTCGTCGTGACCCACGGCGGGCGGGTGGTCAACCCCGCGGTCTCGAAGCTCCTCGACACAACCGCTACTCCAGGAGGCAATTCATGAGCGCCGGACTCGTGTCCGACATCAGCATCTTCGTACTGGCGATCCTGGCCGGCTACGAGGTCATCAGCAAGGTGCCGTCCACGCTGCACACACCGCTGATGTCCGCGTCGAACGCCATCCACGGCATCGTGGTCGTCGGCGCGATGATCACCGCCGCCCAGGCCCACGACGCGACCGGCTACGTCCTCATGTTCGTGGCGTCGGTGTTCGCGGCGATGAACGTGGTGGGCGGCTACGCCGTGACGGACCGCATGCTCGAGATGTTCAAGAAGCGCCCGGCGCCGCAGCCCCAGGCCGACCCCACCAAGAACGGGAACTGAGCAGCGTGGGAACCGTAGACACCATCGTGGCGATGGCCTACCTCGTGGCCGCCATCGCCTTCATCGCCGGGCTGCACCTCATGAACTCCCCGGCCACCGCCCGCAAGGGCAGCCCGATCTCGACGGCCGGCATGGTCGTCGCCGTCGCGGCCACGCTGGCCAAGATGGCCAACGACGGCAACACCAGCACCACCGCCTGGATCGTGCTCGCCGCGGGGCTCGTCGTCGGCGGCGGCGCCGGCCTGTGGATGGCCCACAGCGTCAAGATGACCGCCATCCCCCAGCTGGTCAGCCTGTTCAACGCCGTCGGCGGCGGCGCGGCCGCCGTGATCGCGATCGCGGACTTCGTGCGCCTCGCCGGCGTCTCGGGCACCGCCATCACCCCCCGCACGGCGGTCGCGACGGCGCTCGACGTCATCATCGGCGGCGTGACCTTCTCCGGGTCGCTGATTGCGGCGGGCAAGCTGCAGGGCTGGATCACCGGCCAGCCGGTCGTGTTCCGCGGTGCGCGCGTCCTCACCGGGGCGCTCGCTGCCGTCGGTGTCGGCGGCAGCGCCTACCTCTTCACCGGCTCCGAGAACATCGGGATCCTCATGATGGTCGTGGGCGCCTCGCTGGTGTTCGGGATCACGATGGTGCTCCCGATCGGCGGCGCCGACATGCCGGTCGTGATCTCCCTTCTCAACGCGTTCACCGGTATCGCGGTGGCCATGGCCGGCTTCGTCATCAACAGCGCCGGCCTGATCATCGGCGGCGCCCTCGTCGGGGCGTCCGGAACCATCCTCACGATCCTGATGGCCGAGGCGATGAACCGCTCGATCCCGAACATCATCATCGGCGGGTTCGGGACCGGCGACTCCGCGGTCGCCGTCGGCGCCGGCGCCACCGGCGACATCCGCCGGCTCTCCGCCGACGACGCCGCCATCCAGATGTCCTATGCCAGCAAGGTCATCATCGTGCCCGGATACGGCCTCGCGGCCGCCCAGGCCCAGCGGGAATGCCGGGAGCTGGCCGACGTGCTCGAATCGCGCGGTGTCGACGTGTCCTACGCCATCCACCCGGTGGCCGGGCGCATGCCCGGCCACAT
This sequence comes from Actinomycetes bacterium, assembly GCA_021788115.1. Taxonomy (GTDB): domain Bacteria; phylum Actinomycetota; class Acidimicrobiia; order Acidimicrobiales; family Palsa-688; genus JAJYLA01. Next base: position 28,409 of record JAJYLA010000013.1, read on the forward strand.
GAACGTGCTGCTCGCCGAGGTCAACGTCCCCTACACGCAGCTCAAGGAGATGGACGCGGTCAACCCCGAGTTCGACTCGGCGGACGTCGCCCTCGTCGTGGGAGCCAACGACGTGACCAACCCGGCCGCCCGCCGGCCCAACACGCCGCTGTCGGGCATGCCGATCCTCGACGTGGACCACGCAAAGAACATCATCGTGATCAAACGGTCCATGGGACACGGCTACGCCGGTATCGACAACGAGCTGTACACGAACCCGAAGACGGGCATGTTCTTCGCCGACGCCAAGAAGGGTCTGGCGGAGATCACCGCGGCGGCCAAGGCCCTGGTGGGCTGAGAACGTGCGGCCCGCCGGGGCGGCAACCCCGGCGGGCCGTACGCCTCGGAGCCGCGATCGCTTGCCGGCGGGCCCCGGCAGCCGTCAAGATGTGCCGTGAGCGCCTCAGCGAGCAGCGCGACGATGCGGGCGTGGGAGGTGGCCACGCCCGGGCCGATCGACACCAAACCGCTGCGCCCGGTGGAGAGGCCGATTCCCGAGCCGGGTCCCGGCCAGGTGCTGGTGCGCGTCGCGGTGTGCGGCGTGTGCCGCACCGATCTGCACCTCGCCGAGGGTGACCTGGCCCCCCGCCGTCCGGGGGTGGTACCCGGCCACGAGGCGGTGGGCCACGTGGAGGCGCTCGGGCCGGGCTGTCGCAGGCTCCGCACGGGGGAAAGGGTGGGCGTCGCGTGGCTCGCCTCCACGTGCGGGCGGTGCAGGTTCTGCCGGTCGGGCAGGGAGAACCTGTGCGTGGATCCGCGCTTCACCGGATGGGACCTCGACGGCGGCTACGCCGAGTACCTCGTCGCCGACGAGGCGTTCGTCTACCGGCTCCCCGAGCGCTTCGACGACGACGACGCCGCCCCGCTTCTGTGCGCGGGCATCATCGGCTACCGGGCGCTCCGCCAGGCGGACCTTCCCCCGGGGGGCCGGCTGGGCATCTACGGCTTCGGGGCGTCCGCCCACCTGACGGCGCAGGTGGCCATCGCCGCAGGCGCCGAGGTGCACGTCATGACCCGCTCCCCCGACGCCCGGGCGCTGGCCCTGGAGCTCGGCGCGGCCTCGGCGGGCGACACCTTCGACGCCCCGCCGGCGCCCCTCGACGCGGCGATCCTCTTCGCTCCCGTCGGCACCGCCGTGCCTCCGGCCCTGGCCGCCCTGGACCGGGGCGGCACCCTCGCGGTGGCGGGCATCTACCTGAGCGACATCCCGTCGCTCGACTACCAGGCGCACCTCTTCCAGGAGCGGACCCTGCGCAGCGTCACGGCGAACACCCGCTCCGACGGCGTCCAGCTCCTGGCCATCGCCGAGCGCATCGGCATCCGCCCCACGACGACGGTGTACCCCTTCGAGGCGGCGGACCAGGCCCTCGCCGACCTCCGCGACGACCGGGTCAACGGGGCGGCGGTGATCCGTGTGGCTCCCGAGCCGCCCGCAGGCTGACCCGGCGCGGCGGGGCGGGGCGGCCGCTCAGCCTCCGGGCCCGGCGAGGACTCCGCGGAGGGCCCCGTCGAGCTCGGGATGCGCGAACTCGAAGCCGCCGGCGGTCAGCACCCGGGGCTCGACGCGGGCGCTGGTGAACATGAGCGCGTCCGCCATCTCCCGGCCGAGGGCGAGCCGGGGGGCGAACGCGGGCACGGCCAGGACGGCCGGCCGGTGCACGGCCCGCCCGAGGGCCCGGGTGAACTCGGCGTTGGTGACCGGGCGGGGAGCGACGAGGTTGACCGGGCCGCCGACCTCGTGGTCGAGGAGCCAGGTGATCGCCCGGACCTCGTCGCGCAGCGTGATCCAGCTCCACCACTGGCCGCCGGAACCCAGCCGCGCGCCGAGCCCGGCCCTGAAGGGGAGGAGCATCTTCGGGAGGAGCCCGCCGTGGCGGGCGAGGACGAGCCCCGTCCGGAGGTGCACGACCCGGACCCCGGCCTCGGCGGCCGGCGAGGCCGCAGACTCCCATTCCCGGCACACGGATGCGAGGAAATCACCGCCCGGGGCGGCGGACTCGGTGAGCACCTCGGCGCCGCGGTCACCGTAGAAGCCGACCGCCGAGGCGACGAGGAGCGCCCGGGGGCGCCCGGAGCCGGCGCCGGCGACGGCCCGGGCGATCAGCGCCGTGCTTGCCGTGCGGCTGTCGAGGATCACCCGCTTGCGCTCGGCGCTCCACCGGCGGTCGCCGATGCCGGCCCCGGCCAGGTGGACGACCGCGTCGACGCCCGCGAGGCCGGCGGGGTCCAGCTCTCCGGCTGGGGGATCCCAGCGCAGCTCCGACGCTCCCGCCGGCGCGCGGCGCACGATTCGCACGACGTCGGCGCCCGCGGCGGTCAGCTCGCCGGCGAGGGTCCCGCCGATCAGACCACCCGAACCCGTGATCGCCACCCGCATGGTAGGTACCGTATCCCCGGCGGGGACCCCTTGGTCTTCGCCGCCCGCGTGCCCGAAGCCGGCGCTAGCGGGCGCGGGCGCTGAGGTACATGTCGCGCAGGACGCTGGCCTCCAGCTCCATGCGGTCGAGGAGGCCCTTGACGACGTCACCCATGCTGACCATCCCGACCAGGCGGCCGTCTTCGACGAGCGGCAGATGCCGGATCCTCTTGGTGAGCATCGTCTCCATCACGTCGAGCAGCCGGGCGTCGGGCGAGCACGTCGGCACCGGCGACGTCATCACCTCCCCGGCCGTGAGGTTCACCGCCGCCGGGCCGCCCACCCCGATCGCGTGCACGATGTCGCGCTCGGTGACGATCCCGGCGATCGGCTCGGCGCCCATCCCCACCACCATGGCACCGATGTTGTCGAGGCGCATGGCTCGCGCCACGTCCCCCAGGCGGCTCGTCGACGACACGGTCACGACCGCCTTGCGGACACCCGTGATATCCGACACGTTCATCTGGCCCTCCCTCCCGTCAGGCGCTGATGACGTCATTGTGCCTCGCCCGCCGGCGTTTGCGGCCGGCCGCCCCGGGGGCGGGCACAGGGCTCAGCCGATGGCGTCGCGCCCGAGGTAGGGGGCGAGCGCGGCGGGCAGGCGCACGGTCCCGTCTGGCTGCTGGCCCAGCTCGAGGATCGCGGCCCACACCCGCGGGGTGGCCAGCCCCGAACCGTTGAGGGAGTGCACGAACTCCACCCCTCCGCCCTCGCGGCGGAACCGGATCTGGCCCCGCCGCGCCTGGAAGTCGGTCACCAGGCTGATCGAGGAGACCTCGAGCCACTTGTCGACACCGGGGGCGTACACCTCGAGGTCGTACACCTTCGACGCCGAGAAGGTCAGATCCCCCGCGCATAGCAGGACGACCCGGTAGGGGAGCCCGAGGATCTGCAAGGGTCGCTCGGCGTCGGCGAGGAGCGCCTCCAGCTCGGCTTCGCCGTCCTCGGGCTTGCAGAGCTTGACGAGCTCGACCTTGTGGAACTCGTGGACGCGCTGCAGCCCCCGCGTGTCCTTGCCCGCGGCCCCCGCTTCCCGTCGCCAGCAGACCGTGTAGGCCATGTAGCGGCGCGGCAGGCCGGCTTCGGGGAGTATCTCGCCCTGGTGCAGCCCCATCAGGGGCACCTCGGCCGTGGGGACCAGCCACAGGTCGTCGTCGCGCACGCGGTACGCCTGCGTGTCGAACTTGGTGAGATGCCCGGTGCGGCTGATCGTCTCGGTGCGCACCAGATGGGGCGGCAGGATCTCCTCGTAGTGGTCCCGGTTGAGGTCGAGGGCGAACGTCACCAGGGCGCGGAGCAGCCGGGCCCCGTCGCCGCGCAGGACCGAGAACATCCCCCCGCTCAGCTTGGCCGCCCGCTCCGCGTCGAAGATCCCGAGGCGTTCGGCGACCTCCCAGTGGGGCGCCCACTTCGCGCCGGCGTAGACGGAGGGGTCGAAGCCGTGCGTGCGCAGCACCACGTTGTCCTCCTCGCCGGCGCCGTCGGGGACGTCGTCGGCGGGCAGGTTGGGGATCCGGAGGACGACGTCGTCGAGCTCCGCCCCGATCTCGCGCAGGGTCGCCTCGAGCTCGTCGACCTCGGCCCGGCGGGACGCCAGCTCGGCGCGGAGGTCGTCGGCCTCGGCGCGCCGGCCGGCACGCATGAGCGCACCGACGCGCGCGGAGCCGGCGTTCATCGCCGAGCGCGCCTCGTCGACGCGCCGCACCTGCTCACGCCGGCGCCGGGCGAGGTCGCGCGCCGCCTCGGGCAGGGCGGGGTCCACCTTCTTGCGCGCCAGGCGCGCCGCGGTGACCTCGAAGTCGTCCAGCAGGAGTCGGGTGTCGATCATGGGCCCCGACGAGCCTAACGGCCCGGCGGGCCACCCCGGCACGTAGGTGTTCCGCCCGGCCGGGTGCCACTATCCTGGCGGGGCTATGCGATCCGCCAGAAAGGGCCCCAGGCCGCAGCGCGCGGTGCAGGGAGCCATCCACGACCTCCCGGACGCCACCCGGATCTCCTCCGAAGCCGTCGCCGACTTCGTCGAACAGTACGGGCCGGGACCCGGCGCCCCGATCGCCGTCGTGATCCCGGCGCTCAACGAGGCGGAGACGGTGGCGTCGGTGGTGAAGTCGGTCCCCGCCTCCATGTCCGGGCTCGACACCGAGACGATCCTCGTCGACGACGGCTCCAGCGACGGCACCGGCGAGGAGGCCCGCTCGGCGGGCGCGCTGGTGTGCCGGTTCCCCGTCAACCTCGGGCAGGGCCACGCCTTCCGCGCCGGCTACCAGCTGGCCCGCCAGCGCGGCGCCCGCTTCATCGGCACCGCCGACGCCGACGGCCAGTTCGACCCGAGGGAGCTGCCTGCGCTGATGGAGCCGCTCGTCGCGGGGGAGGCCGACTTCGTCAACGGCTCGCGTCGCCTGGGCCGCACCGAGACGTCCGATCCCGTCCGCAAGGCGGGGGTTTTCGTGTTCGGCACCCTGATCAGCGCCCTCACCGGTGTGCGCATCACCGATCCCGCCAACGGGCTGCGCGCCTTCCGGTCGGAGATCACCGAGGTGGTGCCGCTACGGCAGCCCCAGTACCAGACCTCCGAGCTGCTCATCGGCGCCGTCGCCCACGGCTTCACGGTGATCGAGAAGCCCGCCACCATGTACGAGCGCGAGGCCGGGGTGTCGAAGAAGGGGCACAACCTCTTCTACGGGTTCCGCTTCGCGCGGGTGGTGATCACAACCTGGTGGGCTGGCCGCTCCGCCGCACGACGCGCTCGGGGGTGAATACCACCAGTTCGTAGAGCACGAACTTGAGCACGAAGAAGACGCCCGACACGCCGAGGTAGGCGCCCGCGACCAGCAGCACCTGCCACCCGTGGTCCGGGGTGACCGACCGGGCGCCCGTCTCCGCCCAGTGGGTGGCGACCGCGGAGGCGACGAAGCTGGACAGCGCCACCGCCATGTAGAGCACGATCTCGGTCCGGCGGTCCCGGCCGCGCCGGTCCTGCCACGCCCAGCGCCTGTTGAGGATGTAGTTGGGTATCGCCCCGCCCAGGAAGCCGACGGCCGACGCCGTGGTGGTGCCGACGTGCCCCCAGCCGTACGCCATGGCGAACGCCAGCTCGCTCAGGATGGCGGCGATCACCGAGCCGGCGCTGTACCCGGTGATCCTGCGGATGATCGGATAGCGCTCGAGGAGGCGGACAAGGGTCGAGGCGAAGGTGGGGCGGGATGCGGCTGGGCGGATCCGGCTGTCGGGCGGGGCTGTCATGGCGTGTCTCCGTGTGCGGTCGCGGCGCCCTGAGCCTGGCTTGCCGCCGGTCCGATGGCGTGCACGTCGGTGGCCACGATTCTTCCAGTTTGGCCTGTCGCGGACACAACGAGGCGGAAAGCGGTCGCGATCGTCCCCTGGGGCAGGGTCGCGAGCAGGTAGGGGGCGTCCCCGGAGCCGTCGCCGACGGCCGCGGGCGCGTCGGCGACGGTCCGCCACAGGCCGTCGGGGAAGCGCAGCTGCAGCGCCACCGACGAGACGGTCGCCGAGGCGACGGTCACCTGGCCGGCGCTGACCTGCGAGAGGGTCTCCGGGTGTCCCCAGTCCCACTCGAGCACACCCGGCGCTTCGCTGGGGACGGCACCCGCGGTGAGGTCGCGCAGGTCGGGGTGGCCGGTGCCGGGGCCGAGAAGCTCGTACACCGACGCGTCGTCGCGCGCGGTGTGCAGGAGCCGCACCGCCCAGGTCGCAGACGAGGCGTAGCGGAGGACGCACGGGCTGTCCATCACGTGGGGCTTGTTGAGGTCGCCGAGGAGAAGGAACGCGGCGCGGTCCGCCGCGATCCCGCGCCGCACAGCGGACAGGGAGCACGACGCCCGTGAATAGTTGGAACGGTAGGTCATGACGAAGGCCTCGTTGCCGGTGGCGTGCCCGGAGAAGAGCGTAGTGGAACGGAGGTAATCCGTCTCCACGAGGTCGGAGGGGCTGCCGAGACGGGCGAGGATGGCGACGTATCTTGAGCCGGCGAACCGGGAGGAGTCCTGGCCCCACCCGAGAAGGTAGTCGCGGGGCATCTGCGCGACGAGCGGCGCGACGACCGCCACGGCGGCGACGCCGGCGACCGCGACCCGGCTGGCGGCGGGGTGCCACGGAAGGGGGAGGCGGGCGTCGACGAGCTCCCACACGGCGTGGGCACCGAGGACGGCCCACGCGCACAGGACGGGGACGACCAGTATGGTGCGCCGCTCGTTGATGAAGGGATAGAGCAGGATCTGGCCTAGGTAGACGGGGACCACCGCGACGGCGGCATCCCGGTGCCGCCGAAACGATACCACCGCCCCCACGACGACCAGCGCGCTCAGCACCAGGTACAGCACCTGCCAGACGACCGCGAAGGCGCTGCCGTCCGGCAGGGGCGCGCGGTAGGGCACCAGCGTGAGCGGCAGGGCGCTCGAGAAGAGGGTGACGAGAGAGTGCGGCACCACGTCGACCAAACGGTCGACGAGACCGCCGTGGAAGTAGCCGGCGAGCTGGCCAGCGTAGACGTCGCCGAGGAGCGGAGATCCCGAGACGGCGCGGGCGATCACGACCGGCGACAGGAGCAACCCCGTCGAAAGCGCGACCGCCGTTCCCTGGCGCCACCATCCGCCGCCCCGCCGGCGCGCCGCCCCGCGCGCCAGAAGCCAGAGGATCAGCCCGGCGACGGCGCCGATGCCGGCCTCTTTGAGCCACACCAGCGCGGGCGCGAGGACCAGCACGGCGACACCGTTCCCGGTCCACACCCGCCCGCCGGCCTCCCAGCGCTCGACGACCAAAAAGAGGACCATCAACGCCACGAGGAAGGGCGCCTCGGCCATGACCATGCTGGCGAAGGTCGCGAGGGTGGGGCCGAGGGCGAGCAGGCCGAGCACGGCGCCCCGCACGACGTCGCCGACGTGGCGCCGGCCGAGCCACATCCACGTCAGGGGGAAGAGCGCCGCGTAGCAGGCGACCGACAGGAGCCGCAGGGGCACGAAGCTGTGCGGCCACAGCCACAAGAGCGGCACGAGCAGGGCCGGATACCCCGGCGGGTAGGTGCCGATCACCGTCTCGGTGCCCGCCGACAGCGGGGCCGTGAGCCCGCCGCCGGTGAGCAGGGCGTGGGCGGAGAGGATGTAGCCGGCGTCGTCGTCGAAGGAACCGACGAAGTAGTGCGGGGCGACCAGGGCGACGTGGACCAGCCCGAGGGCCAGCGGCACCCCGGCGCCGACAGCGGGGCGGCGCCACCGGGGGCCGCCCTGTCGTTCGGGGGCCGGGCCGGCTGTGAGGGGCTCCGGCGCTGGAACGGTGCGGACCTGCAGGGCGCTCAGGACCGCCTCGTTTTCCGCCGGGGGTCACCCGCGGGGAGGGCGCCCTCGTGGAGGGCGGCGGAGCCGCTCGCCGGCGCCGGCGGACGGTCCCGCGAGGGGACCGGGGCACGCTTCGGGCGCCAGCCCCCGGCGAGGGCCAAGGTTTGCACGCGCATCTCCAGTGAGGGTGAGAGGAGCGGGTCGAGCATCTGGTTGTAGCGCCCGTTCCTGAGAACCCGCTGAGACTTGCAGCATAGGCGGACGGCCGCCGCGCGGCACCGCCCGGCCGCCGCCCGCGTCGTCGGGGCGACGCCGTCGGGTCGACGGGGCGTGCTGCCGGCTACTCCGGCGGCGGCTCGCCCCGCACGCTCGCCCAGGTGTCCTCGACCGTGGTCACCGTCAGCCACAGCCCCCACGTCGCGACGGCCACCCCCACGACACCGGCGGGGAGGCCGATGCTCATGCTGAGGACCGCGAGCACCAATCCGACGATGACGGCCGGCACACCCCACCAGCGGCTGCGCATCCACGGCGGCAGCGTGCGAAGCCGCGCCGTCAGTCGCAGTCCGATCACCAGGAGTCGCCGGAAGCCGCCCGTCCCTGTCAGGCGCGCCGCCAGCTCGGGGTCCTCGGCAGCCGCCGTCGACTCCAGGCTGGCCAGGGCGGCGCGCTCCCGAGCGGTGAGGCGAGCGTCGTCTCGCGTGCTCATCGCACCTCCCTCCGTCCCATCTGCCGCCACGCGAGTGGTGGCACCACAACCACGGTGGCACGTCCATTCTCTACCCATCGGGCCCCTATGGGGAAGCCGGGACCGGGGCAATCGCTGTGGACGCCAGGGGGGTTCTCGCAGCGGGGCGTACTGTCGGGGCATGCCCACGACCCCGCCACACCCCCGCCCCCCACGCGCACCGGACGCCCGGCGGGTGCGCCAGCAGGAGCCGGTCGGACCGGCGACCCTCGCCGTCGACGTCGGCGGCACCGGCCTCAAGGCGTCGGTGCTCGACGCGTCGGGCCGGATGGAGCACGAGCGCGCCCGGACCGCGACGCCGTACCCGCTGTCGCCGCAGAGGCTCGTGCTCGAGATCCAGCGGCTCACGATCGCGCTGCCGCCGTTCGACCGCGTCTCGGTGGGATTCCCGGGGATGGTCCGCGGCGGGCACATCCTGTCCGCCCCGCACTTCGTCTCCCCCGACGGACCGGGCGGGGTCCCGGCGCCCAAGCTGGTGCGCGCCTGGGCCCGCTTCGATCTCGAGGCCGCGCTGGCGGATGCGACAGGGAAGCCGACCAAGGTCGCAAACGACGCCGACGTGCAGGGCGCCGCGGTGGTGCTCGGCAAGGGATTCGAAGCCGTGGTCACCCTCGGGACCGGCGTGGGCACCGCCTTCTTCCTCGACGGGCTCCTGCTGCCGCACCTCGAGTTCGCGCACCATCCGCTGCACAAGGGCTGGTCGTACAACGAGATGCTCGGTGACGCCGCCCGCAGGGCCGTGGGCACCAAGAAGTGGCAGCGGCGGGTCTTCGGGGCGATCGACACGCTGCGGGCTCTCACGTTCTTCGACCACTGCTTCGTCGGCGGAGGCAACGCGGCGCTCCTGACCGCCGAGATGCCCGCCGACGTCACCGTCGTCGACAACGCCGCCGGCATCCTCGGCGGTATCAAGCTCTGGGAGCGCACCGCCGGCTGAGCACCGCCCCCCCGAGCCGCCCTCAGCCGCCGCTCGCAGCGTCGCCGACGAGGGTGAGCTCGACGCTGGCCGGCAGCTCCGCGACGACCCCGGCGTGGAACGCGCGGGACTCCTCCAGGGTCGGGCCGGGCCGGCGACTGCCCGCGGCCCACACCCGCGACTGGAGGGGCCGGGCCCCGTCGGGGGCCGGCCCCGGCGCGGTGCAGACGATCTCCTCGCCTCGCGCCGCCGCCCGCCACGCCCACTTGCGGCCGCCGACGGTCGCCTTGCCGGGGGAACGCTTGTACACCGGCCGTCCTTCGATCGCGACGAGCTTGTAGATGAACCCGGCCGTCGGGTACCCGAGACCGGTGACGACGCTCGTGCCGACCCCGTACCCGTCGGCGGGGCACCCGGCGAGAACCTCGAGGGACCTGTCGTCGAGGTCGCCGGTGAGGATCACCCGTGTGGCGGTCGCTCCAAGGGAGTCGAGCAGGGACCGGGCCTCGCGGGCCCACGCCGCAAGGTCCCCCGAGTCGATCCGCACGCCTCCCAGGTCGTGCCCGGCGACCTGCACCGCACGCCGGATGCCGAGCTCGGTGTCGTAGGTGTCCACGAGCAGCGTCGTCGAGGGGCCCAGGGCGGCCACCTGCGCGGCGAACGCGGAGCGCTCGTCGGGAAACGACAGCACGAACGCGTGCGCCGCGGTACCCGCGGTCGGCACCCCGTAGCGGCGGCCGGCCTCCAGGTTGGACGTCGACACGAACCCCCCGAGGTAGGCGGCGCGCGCCGCGGCGACGGCAGCTTCGGCGTCGGTCCGCCGGCTCCCCATCTCGATCACCGGCCTGCCGTGGGCGGCGGCCACGATCAGCGAGGCGGCCGCGGCGACGGCCGAGTCGTGGTTGAGGATGGACAGGACGAGCGTCTCGAGAAGGACCGCCTCCCCGAAGGGTCCCTCGACGGTGAGCACCGGCGACCCGGCCGTGTACAGCTCCCCCTCCGCGTACGCGTCGACGGTGCCGGTGAAACGGAACCGCGACAGCCACTCCAGCGTCGGACCCGACACGACCCGCTGCTCGGCGAGCCACGCCAGCTCCGCGTCGCCGAAGCGGAACGACTCGAGCTCGTCGAGGAGCCGCCCCAACCCGCCCAGCACCCCGTAGCGCCGGCCGGGCGGAAGCGACCTGCTGAACACCTCGAACGTCGCCCGCTCGCCGGCGGTGCCCGCGTGCAAGGCGGCGTCGAGCATGGTGAGCTCGTAGTGGTCGGTGTACAGGGCGCTCGACCTCACGGCCGCCACCTCCCCCGCCTGCGGGGGCCGAGCGCCGCGTGCAGCCGCTCGCCGCGCAGCTCCAGCACCTCGGCGTCGTCGACGGGTGCGAGGTCGCCGACCACCCAGCCGAGCACCAGGTCGGCGAGGGCCGGGTTGCGGGCCAGCACCGGGCCGTGCAGGTAGGTGCCCAGCACCCGGCCGGACCACGCCCCGTCGGTGCCGGATCCGTCGCCGTTGCCGACACCCCGCCGGACGTGGCCGAGCGGCGAGGTGCCCGGGCCGAGGACGGTGACGCCGCCGTGGTTCTCGTAGCCGGTGAGCGCCGGCAGACCGAGCGCGGGCACCGGGTCGACGACGACCTCCCCGACGGAGCGGGGCCCTCTCCCCCTCTCTGTCGTCAGGTCCAGGAGGCCGGCGCCGTCCACCCGCACCCCGTCGCCGCCGACGAAGCTCTCCCCGAGCACCTGGAGGCCGGCGCACACCGCCAGGACGGCGGCCCCCCGGTCGACCGCCTCGCAAAGCGGCCCGGTGCGGGGCGGCCCCAGCTGCCGGGCGGCGAGCGCCTGCGGCAGGTCCTCGCCGCCGCCGACGACGTAGACGTCGCAGCCGGCGGGCACGGCGTCGCCGGAGCGCACCGTGACGGGGGTCGCCTCGAAGCCCCGCCACCGGAGCCGCTCGGCGAGGATGGTGGCGTTGCCCGAGTCGCCGTAGGTCCCGAGGAGGTCCGGGAAAAGAAGGGCGATGCCGACGGCCGAGTCCACGGTGCTCATCGGGCGAGGCGCGCCCGCAGCGCCTGGAAGGACGTGTAGTTGGCCACGACGTCAACGACGTCGCCGTCCACCGCGGCGATGGCGTCCACCGGGTCGGGGAGGCGGCGATGGTCGACCCCCGCGTAGCGCAGGCGGACGGCCAGGTCACGGCTGCGCTCGCCGGTGGCGACGACGACGCGGCCGCGCAGGCGCTCGAAGGGGACGTCCCACAGCCAGGAGGGGTCGCGGCCGTCGGCGACCCGGGCGTTGATCGCCACGACCACGGGCGCCGGCGGCGGGCGCAGCACGTCGAGGGCCTCCAGCCATCCCGCCGGGTTCTTGGCGAGCAGGAGCCGGGCACGGCGGCCGGCGGCGGCGACGGTGGCGTACCGGCCGGCGACCTCGGACACCGCGGACATCGCCGCGGCGGCCGTCGCCGGCTCGACGCCGAGGACGGACGCCACGGCGATCGCCACCGCAGCGTTGGCCCGGTTGGCGCGCCCCGGCAGCGCCAGGCGCAGCGAGACCCGCCACCCGCCCGGCCCCCGCACCTCCGCGCCGTCGAGGGTCACGTCGAGAGCCGGCCTCTGCAGGCCGCAGCTCGCGCAGCCCCAGGCGCGTCCGGCGCCGCCGAAGCGGATCCTCCCCCCGCAGCTCGGGCAGCCTGCCGCGTCGTCGGTCCACGGCTGGCCCGCCCCTATCCACACCACCTGCGGGCAGAGGGCAGCGCCCCACGCCACGAGGGGGTCGTCGGCGTTGGCGACCACGGTAACCCCCGGGCGGCCGTCGAGCGCCGCCCGCCAGGAGCCGGCGAGGCGGCGGACCTCGTTGTAGCGGTCCAGCTGGTCGCGACTGAGATTCAACAGCGCGACCGCCCGCGGCGCCGTCGCCTCCAGCACCCTGCCGAGCCAGGCCTCGTCCACCTCGAGCACGGCGGGCGCCCGGGGCGGGCCTCCGGCAAGGGCGGACGCCAGGCCGGGCGGGAGGTTGGCGCCGAGAGCGTTGCTGACCACCGGCGCGCGGGTCTCCAGGGCGGCGCGCAGCAGCGCGGTGGTGGTGGTCTTGCCGTTCGTTCCCGACACCAGGGCGATCGACCGGCCGGCGGCGAGGCGGGAGAGGGCGCGCCCGTCGACGGCGAGGATCGCCCGGCCGCCGACGACGGAGCCGCCACCGCGGCCGAGCGCCCGCGACAGGCCCGACACCGCGGCCCCCACGCCGGCTGCGAACCGTGTACGCGCGGGAAGGGCCCCCTCGGGCGGCGTCAGGACGGAGGTGCGCGACACGGTCGGCCCACGCTACCCGAGCCGCCAGAGGCGCTACGGTGGCCCCATGGCGAAAGGATCCTCTGCCAGGCAGGCCCGGCGATCCGACGGCGCCGCCCTCCTGCTGCGCCTCGCAGTCGGACCGATGCTGTTCACGCACGGCTACAACAAGGTCTTCGGCCCGGGCGGCCTGCACGGCGCCACCCGATGGTTCGACGCTCTCGGGTTCAAACCGGCGAACGTGCACGCCCGGCTGGCGGCGGCGGTGGAGCTCGGCGCCGGCTCGCTGCTCACCGTCGGCGCCGCCAGCCCGCTGCCGGCGGCGGCCGCCATCGGGGTCATGACGACGGCGACGCTCACAGACCACAAGGGGAAGGGGTTCTTCGTCTTCAAGGGCGGCTGGGAGTACACGGCGCTCGTCGCGGTCGTGGCGAGCGCGATAGCCACCCTCGGCCCCGGGCGGTACTCGTGGGACGCCCTCCGCCGGCGCCAGCGCAGCGGGCTGCGCTGGGGGCTCCTCGCCGCCGCCCTCGGCGTGGGCGGCTCCGCGGCGGTTCTGGCGACGAGCTATCACCCCGAGGCCCCCGGCTCCCCGCCGGCCGCCGGGACGCCCGCCGGCGCCGAGGACTGAGCCCGGCGGGGGGGAGGGGTGGCCGAGGACCCCGAGGGGGACCCCGTCGAGGTGAGCGCGGCGGGGCGCACCGTCGCGATCACCCACCCCGACAAGGTGCTCTTCCCCGGGTCGGGGCACACCAAGGCGGACCTGGTCGGCTATTACCAGGCGGTGGAGGCGCCCCTCCTGCGGGCCATGGGCGGCCGGCCGGTGCTCCTGCAGAGGTTCCCGCAGGGCGCGGGGGGACCGTCCTTTTTCCAGAAGAGAGTCCCCGAGCACCGGCCGCACTGGCTGCGCACGGTGGTGGTGTCCACCCCCAACGGGACGGCCTCCCGCGCGCTCGTCGCCGAGGACCTCGCCCACGTGCTGTGGGCGGTGAACCTCGCCTGCCTCGGCTTCCACGTGTGGCCGACCACCGCCGACGACCCCGACCACGCGGACGAGTTGCGCATCGACCTCGACCCCTCCCCCGGCGTCGACTTCGAGATGGTCCGCGAGGCGGCCCACGAGGTCGACGCCCTCCTCCGCTCCGCCGGCCTCGCCGGCTGGCCGAAGACGACCGGCAGCCGCGGCATCCACGTCTACGTGCGCCTCGAGCCGGCGTGGTCGTCGCTCGAGGTGCGCGCCGCGGCCGTCGCCGTCGCGCGCGAGCTCGAGCGGCGGCGCCCGGATCTGATCACCGCCGCGTGGTGGAAGGAGCAGCGGGGGCGGCGGGTCTTCGTCGACTTCAACCAGAACGCCCGGCACAAGACGGTCTTCGGGGCGTGGTCGGTGCGGGCCCGCCCCGCCGGCCAGGTGTCCACCCCCTTCCGCTGGGACGAGCTCGCCTCGATCGACCCGGACGCGTGGACGCTGGCGAGCGTGCCGGCCCGGGTCGCCGCCGGCGGCGACCCGTGGGAGGCAGCGGCCCCCCAGTCGCTCGAGCCGCTCCTCGACCTCGCCCACCGCGACGCGGCCACCGGGATCCCCGACGCGCCCTGGCCGCCCGTGTACCCGAAGATGCCCGGCGAGCCGCCCCGCGTGGCGCCGAGCCGCGCCCGCAAGGTTCCCTAGCCGCCGGCCCGGGCCCGCAGCCGCCGGTCGGCGAACCAGGGCCGCAGCCGGATCGCCACGGGCGGAAGGTGGCCGTAGACGAGGACCCCCTGGCCGGGGGCGATGCGCCGAAGCTCGTCGGTCGGGGCGAGGCGGCGGTAGGCGACGACCGTGGTGGCGGTGCGCCGGCCGTCGCGCAGGTCCCGGCTCAGGGTCTGCTCGGTGACCGCCTGCTCGCCGGCGAGCCCGGAGACGAGGTCCAAGGTGGCCAGGTCGGAGACACCCGAGAGGATCAGCTTGGCCCGGTGGTTGTTGGCGATGGTGCGGGCCCTGTCGGCCCCGTAGCGGCTGGCGAGCTGCGCGAGGTCCTGGCAGACGGTCACGAGCTGCACGCCGAGGCCGGCGGCGGTCGAGGCGAGGGCGTCGAGGTCCCGGATCGGGGCGATGTTCGCGGCCTCGTCGAGGACGAGCAGGAGCGGCGGGTCGAGCGGGCGCCCGGCGCCGTTGGCCCGCCCGACCGCCGCCGCGACGACCGACGAGACGAGGGCGGCGAAGAGGCCCTGGACCCGGGTCTGTTCATGAGCGGGGCCGCACAGGTAGAGGGTGCCGCAACGCTCGAAGAGGGCGTCGATGTCGATGTCCGCCGCCGCGGTCGACGAAGCCACCACGGGGTCCTCGAAGGGGGCCAGGACCGTCTCGAGCGTGGTGGCCACCGAGCTGCGGATCCGCTCGTCGCGCGCCTCGCACGCGGCGAGGGCCAGCTCCGCCCCCGGTTCGGCGCACAGCTCGAGCAGGCGGCGGGGCTCGTCGAACTCGCCGGCGTCGGTCCAGCGGGCCACCTCCGCCATGGTGAAGCCGGCCCGGGCCGCCGCCAGGAGGAGCGGCGCAAGCTGCTTCGCGGCCGCGGCGTACCAGAACGCAGCGTCGGCCATGCCGGTGCGGGCGGGTGTGGCGTCGACCAGCCAGCCGGCGATCCGCTGCGCCGCCGACCAGTCGGCGCAGGCCCCGAGGGGTGTCCAGCGGGCGAGCGGCCTCAACCCCGACGTCCGGGTCGGGTCGAACACCCAGCACGGCCCGTCCCGGCAGCGCCAGGCCCTGCTGGCGCCGGCGAGGTCGTCTTTGACCGACGTCGCCACCACCGGGCCGCCCCACTCGAGAAGCGCCGGCACCGCCAGCCCCGACGTCTTCCCCGACTGGGTGGGCCCCACGACCAGCACGGAGTGGCGCCCCTCGGTGGCGACGAGCCGCCGGCCGGCGACCGCCGCGTAACCGAGCACCAGCCGCCCGCCGTCCGGCGCCCGCCGGGGCGGCCCGGCCCGGAGGGGGTGCAGGTCGCTCCGGGTGGCCCAGCGTGCCCCCCGCGCGCGGCGGGCGCGGCGGCCGGCGCCGAAGCGG
>JAJYLA010000118.1 GCA_021788115.1 Actinomycetes bacterium
CGACGACCGCCGCGCCGGCCCCCTCCACCGCCTCGACCTCGCCGGGCGGCGGCGCCGGCGGGGTGTGGCTGCAGCTCCGCGAGTGCGAGTCGGGGGACAACTACCAGGAGAACACGGGCAACGGCTACTACGGCGCCTACCAGTTCAGCCAGCAGACCTGGACCGACCTCGGCTACCCGGGCAGGCCCGACCTCGAGGCGCCGTCCATGCAGGACCAGGCGGCGATGAAGCTGCAGGCCGAGGCCGGCTGGGGGCAGTGGCCGGCCTGCGCCGCGGCGCTCGGCCTCGCATAGCCCCCCGGGGGCGACCGGGGCCCGCCGGCGGCTCGACCCGCCCCGGCGGGGCCGCCGGGCGGAGCATTTCGGCGTGCACCGCCCCCGATGTCCCTTTCTTCCATTTCGCTTCGGTGGTGGCGCCGGCCGGAACGGGGTTACGATGACCCCACCAGGGAGAAGGGGACCTCTACCCGGGGGCACTTCGTGGCGGGTGTGCGTGGCCCGGCCGGCACACCCGTCGTGCCCCGGCGGCGCGATCGGCGCCGGCGGCCGGCGCAGCCGCTACGGTGCATGCCGATGAGCGCAGAGCAAAGCGGCCCCCTCGCCCTGGTGGGCGGCGCCGAGTGGAGCGACGGCTGCAGCTTCGACTCCGAGCTGTGGGAGGCGAGCGGCAAGGCGGAGGTGCTGGTGCTGCCGACCGGCGCCGCCTACGAGCACCCGCAGCGGGCCGTCGACACCGCCGTCGCCTGGTTCGCCGCCCTGGGGGCGACGGTGCGGGGGCTCATGGTCCTGAGCCGCGGCGACGCGATGGACCCCGAGACGGCGAGGGCGCTGCGCGAGGCCCGCTTCGTGTACCTGGGCGGGGGGTCGCCGATGCACATCCGCTCGGTGCTCAAGGACAGCCCGGCGTGGTCGGCGCTCGTGGACGCCTGGAAGGACGGCGCCGTCCTGGCGGCCTCCTCCGCGGGTGCCATGGTGCTCTGCGACCCGATGGTCGATCCGCGCGGGGGCGCCCTCACCCTCGGGCTCGGTCTCGTCGGCCACCTGGCGGTCCTCCCCCACTACGACACCTGGTCGGAGGAGAAGGCGCACCGCACCGTCCAGCTGGCCACCGGCCACCTGCGCCTCGCGGCCATCGACGAGCGCACCGCCTTGATCCGCGACCCCGACGGCACCTGGCGCAGCGCCGGCGCCGGCGCCGTCACCGTGTACGTGGACGGGGCGCCGGCGGGGCTGCAGGCGCTCGCCACCCGCTGAGGTACCCTGGCCCGGCGGGCGGGGGCGGCGGGCTAGTCGGCTTCGGTGATCGTCACCGACTCGATCGTGACGGTCTCGGTGGGGCTGCCCGACGGGGTGCCGATCGCGTCGATCGCCGCGACGACGTCCATGCCGGCGACCACCTTGCCGAAGAGGGAGTACTGCGGCGGCAGCCGGACGCCGCTCGGCCCGCTGATCACGAAGAACTGGCTGCCGTTGGTGTCCGGCCCGGCGTTCGCCATGGCCAGGGAGCCGAGCTCGTAGCGGCCCGGCGCCGGCAGCTCGTCGGCGAAGCGGTAGCCGGGGCCGCCGCGCCCCGTGCCCGTCGGGTCGCCGCCCTGGAGCACGAAGCCGGGGATGACCCGGTGGAAGACGATCCCGTCGAAGTAGTGGTAGCGGGCGAGGAAGACGAAGTTGTTGACCGTCACCGGCGCGCCGATCGGGTCGAGGGCGATCTTCAGGGTGCCCTTCGAGGTGACCATCTCGGCGGTGTAGCGCTTCTCGGCGTCGATGCACATCGGCGGCGGCGCGTCGAACTGGTGCTGCTGCGGGCTCGAGCCGTCGGCCGCGGGGCAGGGGCTGGGCATGGGGTGGACCTCCTCACGGATTGGGGGGACAGCGGGGTGGGTCGGGGACAGGGCGGCCGGCCGGCGCGAACCGGCCCGGCGGCGGGCGGCGGGGACTTCCGCCGGCCGCGTCAGGACTCGGTGATCGTCACCTTCTCGACGGTCACGGGGACCCGCGGGGAGCCGCCGAGCGCCCCCGAGCCGGAGCTGAGGCCGATGATCTTCTGCAGGACGCTCAGGCCCGCGGTCGTGTGCCCGAACACCACGTAGGTGCCCTGGCTGTTCAGGTTGGCGCACTTCGGCCCGGTGCAGAAGAAGTACTCGGCGCCGGCGCTGTTGGGCTGGCTGGTGCGCGCCATGACCAGGTCGCCGGCGGCATAGGTGTAGCCGGACCCCTCGTCCTTGATCGTGTAGCCGGGACCGGGGTCGCTGGCGCTCTCGGTGTGCGGGGAGCCGCCCTGGATGATGTCGATCGACGTGTCGGTCCGGAAGATCCTGGTGCCGTCGTAGTAGTGGTAGCGGGCCAGGTAGACGAAGTTGTTGACCGTGCCGGGCGTCTTCTTGGTGTCGAGCGCCACGGTGATGTTCCCCTCGTTGGTGACGAAGGTGGCGGTGTAGGTCTTGCCCGCCGTCAGGCAGTTGGGCGGGGACGCGGGGAAGGTGATCGTCCTCGGCGAGCTGCCGTCCGCCTTCGGGCAGGGCAGCGCGGCGGCGGCCCTGGCGGCGGTGGTGGTCGAGGTGGAGGCCGCGGCCGTGGTCGACGAGGTCGTGACCTTCGAGGAGCTTCCCCGGGTGCTGTAGTAGATGGCGAGGCCGCCGATCACCGCGACGGCTATCGCGCCGGCGATGAGCCCCCGGCGGGTGCGCTGGCGACGTTGCTGGGTGCGCTGCAGCTGGGCCATTCGGGCGGCTCGGCCGGCGCGCTGGCGGGCTCTCTTCACGGAAGGCACGGCGGACCAAGCTAGCGGGTGCGCCCCCGCCGATTGGATCGCCGGCCCGGCGGCACCGGCCGCGGCCGGCGCGCGGCGGCCGGCGGCGGCACGCGGCTAGCGGTGGGCCTCGGCGAGGGCGCGGGCCCGCCCGGCGAGGGCGGGGGCGTCGAGCACGCCGGCGCAGAGGCCGTCGAACACCGCCGTCGGGCCCGACCAGCGCAGCTCCGCGACGGTGCGGATCACCGGCGGCTCGGTGCGGAGGGTCGCCAGGTCGCGGAACAGCAGCGCCAGGTCCCGCTGGGCGGCGAGGGTGGCGGCGAGCGTGCCGGGGTTACGGACCGGCACGCCCCACTCGCCGGGACGCTCGGGGATCGCTTCCAGGTGGCCGAAGCGGGCGAGCACCGCCGAGGCCGACCGGGCCCCCCACCCCGCCAGGCCGGGGAACCCGTCCGCGCTGTCGCCCACCAGCGCGAGGTAGTCGGGGATCGACGCCGGCGCCACGCCGAACTTGGCACGGACGCCGGCCTCGTCGAACACGGTGCCCCGCCGCCGGTCGAGCTGCACGACACGCGTACCCGAGACGCACTGGCCGAGGTCCTTGTCGGGCGTGCAGATGACCACCGTCTCGACCGCCGGGTCCGCGGCGGCGACCGACGCGGCCGAGGCGAGGGCGTCGTCGGCCTCCAGGTCCACCATCGGCCACACGGCCACGCCCATCGCTGCGAGGGCGTCCTCGAGCAGCGGGAACTGGCCGAGCAGGGCGGGGTCGACGCCGGCGCCGGTCTTGTAGCCCGGCCACATGTCGTTGCGGAACGACTCGATCACGTGGTCGGTCGCCACCCCCACGTGGGTGGCCCCCTCGCCGATCAGGCCGAGGACCGAGCCGAGAACCCCCCGCACCGCGGCCACCTCCTGCCCGGCGCCGTTGACGTGCGACGGGACCCCGAAGAAGTGGCGGAACAGCTCGTAGGTCCCGTCGACGAGATGGACCTTCACGGCACCATCGTTGCGCAACGGCCGCCGCGGGCGCCGGGGAACCGGCGCCGGGCCGTATCCTCGGGCGCCGTGTGGCTTCTGTGCGACTACGGCGAGGTGCTCAGCACAGCACCGACGCCCGCCGACCGGGCGGCGATCGAGTCGGCGGCGCGGTGGGACCCCGCGCGCGGCGACTTCTGGCGCGCCTACTGGGGGGAGCGGCCGGCCTACGACCGCGGGGACCTGACCGCCGGCGAGTACTGGGCCGCCGTCGTCGGCGCCGCGCCGCCCGACGGCGACCTCGGCGAACTGGTCCGCCTCGACGCGGCCCTCTGGCTGCACCCCAACCCCGAGAGCCTCGCCGCGGCCGGGCGGGCTTCGGAGCGTGGCCTGCGCCTCGCCCTGTTCTCCAACGCGCCGGTCGAGGTGGCGAGGGAGATCGATGCGGCGCCGTGGCTGGCGTCCTTTGACCCGAGGTTCTTCAGCTGCAACCTGCGCGCGGTCAAGCCGGAGCCGGCGGCCTACGAAGCGGTGCTCCGCACCCTGGGCGCCCGCCCCGAGGAGGTCGTGTTCGTCGACGACCGGCCCGCCAACGTCGCCGCGGCGCGCGACCTCGGCATCCGCGCCGAGATCTTCGAGGACCCCTCGCAGTTCGACAGGATCAGCGGGCAGGCGGTTCGGGAGTGAGCACCTCGGCGCCGGTGTCGGTGACGACGAGGGTGTGCTCGAACTGGGCGGAGCGGCGGCCGTCGGCGGTGACCGCGGTCCAGCCGTTGTCCCACATCTTCTCCCGCCAGGTGCCCGCGCTGATCATCGGCTCGATCGTGAAGGTCATGCCCGGCTCCATCACGGTTGCGGCCTCGGGGTCGTAGTAGTGCGGCACGCTCGGCGGTATGTGGAACTGCCGCCCGATCCCGTGCCCGACGAACATGCGCACGACGCCGTAGCCGTGCGCGGTGGCGTGCGCCTCGATGGCCTTGCCGATGTCGGAGAGCGGCCGGCCGGGGCGCACCGCCGCGATGCCGAGGTCCCGGCACTGCCGGGTGACCTCCACCAGCGCCCGTGAGGCGGCGTCCACCTCGCCGACGCAGAACGTCGCGTTGCAGTCGCCGTGGACGCCGCCGACGTAGGCGGTGACGTCGACGTTGACGATGTCGCCGTCCTCGAGGGGGCGGTCGTCGGGGATCCCGTGGCAGATCACCTCGTTGACCGAGGTGCAGATCGACTTCGGGTAGCCGTGGTAGTTGAGCGTCGAGGGGAAGGCCCCCCGCTCGACGTACGCCTGGTGGGCGATGCGGTCGAGCTCGTCGGTGGTCACCCCGGGGGCCACCGCGGCGCCGGTCACGGCGAGCACCTCGGCGGCCACCCGGCCGGCGACGCGCATGCGCTCTATGACGTCGGGCGACTTGACCATCGGCTCGTCGAGGTGCCGCGGCTCCCCGGTGAGGTAGTAGTCGGTCGCGGGGATGCCGTCGGGCACGGCGAGCATGGGGCTGACGCGGCCCGGCAGCACCCGGCCGTCGGACGCCTTGTGGCAGCGCTTGTACTTGCGGCCGCTGCCGCACCAGCACGGGTCGTTGGAGCGGAGCACCCGGTGCGCGCGGGCCGCACCGGCGCCCGCCGCCGGCACGCCCCTCATGACCCCGGTCCGCCGTCCGCCGGGCCCTCCTCGACCAGCTCGATCAGCGTGCCGAACGCGGCCTTCGGGTGCAAGAAGGCGACCGTCGTGCCCCGCGACCCCGGCCGGGGCTCCTCGTCGATCGGGCGGGCGCCGGCGGCCACGGCCCGGCGCAGCGCCGCGGCGCAGTCGTCGACCCGGTAGCCGACGTGGTGCAGCCCCTCGCCGCGCGACTGGAGGAAGCGGGCGACCGGCGACGCGTCGCGGGTGGGGCAGAGCAGCTGCACGTACGAGTCGGCGACCGCCACCAGCGCCTCCTCGACGCCGTCGCGCTCGACGACCTCACGGTGCGCGACCGTCGCCCCGAACGCCTCGGCGTACCAGGCGATCGCCGCGTCGAGATCGCGCACCGCGATCGCGACGTGATCCACCTCGGTGAGGGCCATGGACGGCCAGGGTACTGCCGAACCGTAGACTGGGGCAGAGGACAGAGGAGGATCCACACATGCCCGGTTCGGTCATCGTCGCCGGCGCCCGCACCCCCATAGGCCGCCTGTCCGGCGCCCTGGCGGGTTTCTCGGCCGCCCAGCTCGGGACAATCGCCATCCGCGCGGCCCTCGAGCGCGCCGCCACCCGGCCCGACGAGGTCGACTACGTCATCATGGGCCAGGTCCTGCTGGCCGGCACCGGCCAGATCCCGGCCCGCCAGGCGGCGTCGGGTGCCGGCATCCCGATGACGACCCCCTCGGTGGTCGTCAACAAGGTGTGCCTCTCGGGGCTCAACGCCATCTACCAGGCGGACCTGATGATCGCCGCCGGCGACGCCGACATCGTCGTCGCGGGGGGGATGGAGTCGATGACCTCCGCCCCGCACCTGCTGCTCGGCGCCCGCGCCGGCTACCGCATCGGCGACGCGACGCTGCGGGACTCGATGATGTACGACGGCCTCGAGGACGCCCACAGCCACGAGTCGATGGGCCAGGACACCGAGCGGTACCTCGGAGGGTTCCCCGCCCTGACCCGGGAACGCCAGGACGCCTTCGCCGCGGCCTCCCATGAAAAGGCGGCCCGTGCGACCAAGGACGGCTTCTTCTCCGGCGAGATCACACCGGTCGAGGTTCCCCAGCGCAAGGGCGATCCTCTCGTCGTCGACACCGACGAGGGCATCCGCCCGGGCACCACGGCCGGGGGCCTCGCGGCGCTGCGCCCCGCGTTCGTCGCCGGCGGGACCGTCACGGCCGGCAACTCCTCGCAGATCTCCGACGGCGCCTCCGCCGTCGTGGTCATGTCCGAGGCCGCCGCCGAACGCCACGGGGTCGCCCCGCTCGGGCGGGTGCTCGGCTACGGGATGGTCGCCGGGCCCGACACGTCCCTCATGACCCAGCCGTCGCGCGCCGCCGTCAAAGCGCTCGCCAAGGCCGGCCTCGAGGTGGACGCCGTCGACGTGTTCGAGATCAACGAGGCGTTCGCCGCCGTCGCACTCGGCGCCATCGACGACCTCGGCGTGCCTGCGGACAGGGTCAACCCCAACGGCGGCGCCGTCGCCCTCGGGCACCCCCTCGGGGCGTCGGGCAACCGGCTGGCTCTCACCCTGCTCCACGAGCTGCGCCGGCGGGGCGGCGGCCTCGGCGTGGCCGCCCTGTGCGGCGGCGGTGGGCAGGGTGACGGCCTGGTCGTGCGCGCCGGGTAGAGCCCCGTGCGCGTCGCGGTGGTGGGGGCTGGCGCCATCGGCACCGTCCTCGCCGACGCCGCCTGCAGCGCCGGCCACGAGGTGACGGTCTGCGTCCGCAGCCCGATCGACTCGCTCGTCATCGAGCGCGCCGGCGCGGAGCGCACGCTTCCCGTGGCGCTGGCGATCGACCCCTCGGCCCCGGGCCTGGCGCCCGCGGAGGTGGTGTGGTTCACCACCAAGGTGAACGACACCGCCGGCGCGGCCGTGTGGCTCGCCCGGCTGTGCGGCCCCGACACCCTGGTCGCGGCCGCGCAGAACGGCCTCGACCACGAGGCGCGCCTCGCCCCGTACCTGCCGTCCGGGAAGGCGGTCCCGGCCCTCGCCTACATCGCCGCGGAGCGGGTCGCGCCCGGCCGGGTGCGCCACCTCGCCGGCGACCGCATCGTCGTGCCCGCGGGGGAGGCGGAGCAGCGCCTCGCGAAGTCTCTCGACGGGGAGCTGCTCGTCGTGCGGGGCGTCCACGACATGCGCACCGCGGCGTGGCAGAAGCTGTTCGGCAACCTCGTCGCCAACCCCATCACCACGCTCACGATGCGCCGCATCGGGGTGATGCGCGCCCCCGGCATCGAGGACCTCGCCCGCGGCCTGCTCCTCGAAGCGGCGCAGGTGGCCCGCGCGGAGGGGGCGCAGATCGGCGACGGCGACGTCGAGGCGGTGCTCGCCTCCACCACCCGCTACGGCGAGGCGACGGGCAGCTCGATGCTCTACGACCGCCTCGCCGGCCTCCCCCTCGAGCACCAGCACCTGACCGGCGAGGTCGTGCGCCGCGCCGCGCGCCACGGCATCCCGGTGCCGCTCAACGCGGCCCTCCTCGCCCTCCTCGACGCCCTCGACGAAGCCGGCGAGGCGGGCTGAGGCGCCGGGCTCGCGCGCCGGGCTCGCGAGTCCGGCCCGGAACGCAGCGGGGGGCTGTCCTCTAGTCGACGAGCTCTCGCCGGCCTTCGAGGGCTCGGCCGAGGGTCAGCTCGTCCGCGTACTCGAGGTCGCCGCCGACGGGGAGGCCGCTCGCGATGCGGGTGACCTTGAGCGGGAGGGGCTTGAGCAACGACGCCAGGTAGAGCGCCGTCGCGTCGCCCTCGATGTTGGGGTTGGTGCAGAGGATCACCTCTTTGACCCCCTCGACCTCGAGGCGTGCGAGCAGCTCCCGGATGCGCAGGTTGTCGGGGCCGATGCCGTCGATGGGGCTGATGGCGCCCTGCAGCACGTGGTAGCGACCGTGGAACTCGCGGGTCTTCTCGACGGCTACGACATCGCGGGGCTCCTCGACGACGCACACCACGGTCGGGTCCCGGCGCTCGTCGCGGCATATGTCGCACTCGATCGCCGGCGGCCGGCCGGCGTCGCCGGCTGCCCCGGCCTCGCCGGCCGGCGGGCCTTCGGCGATGTTGAAGCAGCGGCGGCACCACGAGACGCGCTCCTTGACGACGCGGATGGCCTCGGCGAGGCGAAGGGCGTCATGGCTCGGGAGCCGCAGCAGGTGGAACGCGATGCGCTGGGCGGACTTGGGCCCGATACCCGGGAGGCGTCCGAGCTCGTCGATCAGATCCTGTACCGCGGCGGCGTACATCCGCGCTAGGGACCGAGCAGGCCGCCGAGGCCGCCCCCGAAACCGAGGCCGCCGAGCACGTCCTCGGCGAGCGCGTGCGCCCGCTCGACCGCGTCGCGCACGGCAGCGAGCACGAGGTCCTCGAGCATCCCCACGTCACCGGCGTCGATCACCGACGGGTCGATGGTCACGGACTCGAAGTTGAGGCCGCCGCTGACGCGCACCCGCACCGCCCCGCCGCCGGCGGTCCCCTCGACGATCTGCGCCGCGGCCGACTCCTGGGCCTGCTGCAGGCCCTGCTGGACCTCGCCCAGCCTGGACAGGAGTGCACCCAGATCGGGAAGGGGGCTCTCTTCGCCGCTCATCACAAAACCTCCTCGGCGCCCGGGAACGCGTCCATCAGGCGCTGCTCCGGCGACAGTACCCCCGGCGGGGCGTCCGGCAAGACCTCGAAGTCGCCGACGTCGTAGTCCGCGGGGTCCCCCTCGGGCGGTTCGGGATGCCCCCGCACCTCTCGCGCGCCGTCGTCGAGCACGAATCGAAGAGGCACCCGCCGGCCGAAGTGGGATTCCAGCGCGCCTTCGACCTCGCTGCGCACCGCCTCCGCGCGCAGCAGGAGCCCCTGGTCGGGGACGGCGTACACCGCCGCGCTGCCCTCCACGGCGACGAAACGGCCCGTCGCCACGTAGGCCTTGATCCCCGGTCGCAGCGAGGGCAGGACCGTGTCGCCCCAGGCGACCGTGAGCTCTTCCCGGCTGGGCAGAGGCAGGGCCGGGCGGCCGGCACGCGCGGGTGCGCCGGCGGATGCCCGGGCCGGCGGGGCCGGGGGGGCC
>JAJYLA010000014.1 GCA_021788115.1 Actinomycetes bacterium
ACCGCCATCCCTGCTGCGATCCCGAGAGCGGCGGCGATGAGCAGTCCGTAGCCCCACCCTTGAAGTGTCGCGCCGACGGAGGCCCAGAAGGTCCCGCTAACCAGTTCGTGAAGAAGGGACAGAACCATCAGGGAAGGCGGCGGGAAGCTCGACTCGGACATCAGACCGGTTCGGGTGATGGCTTCGAAGATCCCGAAAAGCGTGATTACCGAAATCCATCCATAGGACCAGTCGGGGACGCCGAGCCTCGGGTGGAGCTTTCGTCCTGTGGCCGGCGCGCTCGGAGTACGGGAAAGGGCCCCTTCAGTGCCGATCACTCAGCTCAGGCCCCCACCATGCTGTGACCACCGTCGCAGAGCAGGAATGCACCGGTGATGTGCCGTGACTCGTCGGAAGCAAGGAAGATCACCGGCGGCACGATGTCCTCGGGCTGGGGTATGCGGCCAAGCGGAGTGCGAGCGAGGACTTCCTCACGGCGCCCCGATTTCCAGTCGTCGCGCTGCAGAAGGGTCTCGGTCGCCACGAAACCCGGTCCCAGCGTGTTGACCCGGACATGCGGAGCGAGGGCATGCGCGTAGGACTTCGAGATGCCGAGGATCGCGTACTTGGCTGCTGCGTACTGTGGGGCGCGAGGGCTGCCCTCGACCACCACGCGCGATCCTATATTGACGATCACCCCGTACTGCTGGTCGTCGAGCATCCTCCGGCCGAACTCGTGGGTCATGAGCAGTGTCCCCTTGACGTCCAGGGCCAGCGTGTGGTCGATCGCCTCGGGGGTCAGCTCACGCCAGGACATCTGATGCGCGGCCATGTCACCCACGTTGTTGACGAGAACATCCACGCGGCCGAACGCCGCCATGACCTCCTCCGCCATCCGCGCGACGTCATTGGCGTTGGCGATGTCTGCCTGGACGGTCACGGACTCCCTCCCGAGTTCCCGGATGCGCTCGGCCGTGTGCCTGGCGCCCTCCTCGGAACTGCGGTAATGCACCGCGACGTGAGCTCCCTCCAGAGCGAGGCCTTCGGCGATCGCCAGGCCCAGCCCCTTGCCGGCCCCCGTGACCAGGGCGAAGCGACCCTCAAGGCGACCGCTCATGCGTCCGTGCTCGCCGTCGGCAGGTCGGAAATCATGTCACGCAGCTCCTCGTCAGTGACCAGACCCCGCTTGGCCACGCCTCGAGACTTCACGGCCGTCAGGAGGTCCCCCCAGTGCTCCTCGGGCACCTGCAGCCCGAGCTCCTCGAGTTTGATCCGGATGGATTCGACTCCGCTCTTCTTACCGAGCACGATGGCACGAGTGGCCCCGACGAGGTGCGACGAGTAAGGCTCGACCGCCTGCGGGTCATGGAACTGTGCGGCGACCGCCCCCGTCTCACGGCGGAAAAGGTTCTCACCGACGAGGGGCTTCCACGGTTCCATCCCGTAACCGCACATGTCGGCGACCCTTCGGGCTACAGGCACCGACTGCTCGAGCCGCAGTCCTGTCTGGTACCCGTAGAGGGCCTCCAGGGCGAGCGCGATCTCGCAGAGGTTGCCGTTGCCGGCTCGCTCGCCCATGCCGTTGACCGTCCCGTGGATCCATGAAGCGCCGGCCTTCACCGCTGCTACGGCGCCAGCGGTGGCGAGCCCGAAGTCGTCGTGGCCATGGAAGTGCAGCGGTACGTCGGGGCCGACCGCGTCGCGGACGTACGCGATGAGGTAGCCGACCGCCTCCGGCGCGGCAATACCCAGGGTGTCGACGACCACCAACTCGCTCGCCCCGGCGGCCAAGGCCCTCCGGTAGACCTCGGCAAGGAAGTCCAGGTCAGCGCGGGAGCCGTCCACACCGAAGAACGCGACGTGCACGCCTGCGGCAACGGCCGAGCTGACCGCCTCTTCAATGCGTCCGGTCATCTTGTCCCGCGAGACGCCGAGCGCGTCGAGCTTCAGGTCCGAAACCGGTGCCTCGATCACCGAGTGCGTCAGGCCGAGTTCGCTGATCAACTGCACGTCGGCGGCGACGGCTCGTGAGAAGCCCCACAGCTCCGCGTCGAGCCCGGCCCCCAGCAAGAGCTCGATAGCCCTCCGGTCCTCGGCGGTGACCCTCGGAAACCCGACTTCCATCCGGTCGACCCCGAGCCCGTCGACAAGCCGGGCGATCTCGAGCTTCTCCTCCGCAGTCATCACGACGCCCACCGTCTGCTCTCCGTCCCGCAGGGTGGTGTCATAGAGCCCGACCCGTGTGTCGCCCGCCTGTATCGCCCGGGAGTTCAGGGTGCCGGTCCAGATCTCCGCAGGGTCGATCACGTGTGGATCTCCTCTTCCCACTGCAGCTTCGGGGGGGCGGCCTCGCCGTAGGCCTCCTGCCAGGAGATCACCGGATTGCTCAGAACCCCTATGCGTTCGATCTCGGCCTCGATGGTGTCTCCCGATTTCAGGTAAAGCGAGGCCGGATCGTCGCTGAATCCAGCGACGCCTGAAACCGTACCCAGGGAGAGCACGTCTCCGGGCGAGTACCCGAGGGCGGAGTAGTGGGCGATGACCCCGGGTACCGTCGTGGACATCCGGCTCATGTTGGAGACCTGTCGAGGCTGACCGTTCACCCGGAGCTCCATGGCTAGGTCGTGGGGGTCGCCGACTTCGTCGGGTGTGACGATCCAGGGTCCCAGCGGGCAAAAGGTGTCGATCGACTTGCAGAAGCAGAAGACTCCGCTCTTCATCTCTCGTCGCTGAATGTCCCGGGCAGTTACGTCGTTGAAGATCAAATAGCCGCCGACGTAGTCCATTGCCACATCGGGACCGAAGTGCTTGCCGCTCTTCGCAATGACCACGGCAAGCTCCAACTCGTAATCAAGCTCGCTGGTCAGGTGTTCCGGGTAGATGATCGGATCCCCCGAGCCGATGATCGCGTCGACGTTTTGGAAAAATAGGATCCACGGTGCCACCGGGTGTGACCATCCGACGCGCAGTGATTCCTCGTGATGTTCCCGGAAGTTGCCTGCGGTATGGAAGAACTTCTTGGGGATTATGGGGGCGCGCAGCCGGACGTCGGCGAAGGGAAACTCGTGGCCGGTCGGGGAGGCGGTCTGTCCACTTTCGAAAAACGAGCGCATCGACGGTGTGTCGAGTTCCGCCACGGTGTCGCCGCGCAGTACGCCGACCCGCTGGATACCCGAATACTCGAATGTCACAAGTTTCATGT
This sequence comes from Actinomycetes bacterium, assembly GCA_021788115.1. Lineage (GTDB taxonomy): Bacteria > Actinomycetota > Acidimicrobiia > Acidimicrobiales > Palsa-688 > JAJYLA01. Next base: position 3,182 of record JAJYLA010000014.1, read on the forward strand.
GCTCTCCTCTGGCGTCGCGGAGGCCCGCGATCTCTTGAAATGGCGGGAAAAGACAGCTTTGCCCCCCATGGCCCGCATGGAGAGATCCGCCGTTTGGACCAAGTGGTTACGGATCTCCTTCTCGGCTCGGGGAGCATCGTGTGCCACGCACGCGGCGAGTATCCGGTCGTGCTGCGCCCGGCGATGGGGTAGGTCCTCTTCCAGTTGGGTGAGGCGCATACGGTATCGCTGGCTGCTCTCCCACAGTGGGGTGATGAGCCTCAACAGCCAGGTCGAGCCGCATTGCTCGTAGAGAGCAAAGTGGAACCTCGTGTGGGCCATCCAGGCCGCCATCCTGTCGTTGCGGTTCTCCGCCTCTTGCTCTTCCGCGAGGGCCGTCCTGGCGAGGGAGGCGGCTTCGTCAGTGAACCGCCCCGCGGCCCGCCGTATCACCATGGTCTCGAGGTGCAGGCGCGCGTCGTAAAGGTCGTGGAGGTCCTCCAGCGACAGCTCCTTCACCCGGGCACCGCGGTGGGGCACGTGCTCGACGAGGCCGAGGCCGTCGAGGCGGCGCAAGGCCTCCCGGATGGGCAGCGCGCTCATCTTCAGCGTCTCGGCGAGCGCTTCGATCTGGAGTCGCTCACCAGGTACAAGAGCACCGCTCAGTATTCCGTCGTGGAGATCGTGGAAGGCCTTCTCTGCCAGTGTCCGGTGACCGTCGGACAGCGAGCGGGCCCAAGCGACACGATCAGGTGGATCCTGCTGGCCATCCCCCACGCCCGTGACTGTACAGTCAATCCGAGCGGCGGGCAACTTGATCAAATATGGGGTGAACCAGGGCTGAAGGAGAGACGCGCGGACCAGCGATCGTCTGCCACGTTCGCTCCCGTCGGCCGCAGGGGTAGCAGTCCCGTTGGACCGCGGCCCGACGCCGGGTCAGGGGCGAGTCGCGAGCCGGGAAGTGACGCCCGCCTCCCCGGCGGGCGAGGCCGTCCCGGTCCACCCGCGCCTGGTATCCGGTGGTGCCTGCACCCCGGCCCGCGGCCAAGCGACAGTAGTCGAGCCTCCCGACCCCGGATGCCGCTGCCGGGAGACCTCACCGTCCACCGGTTTTTCCTCCGAGGGACGAATCGGCTATACGTGTAGTAGAGGAATGAATGAACCTCGGGACCGGGGTCTCCGACCAGGGGGTGGCGACAGATGACTCGAGTGGGCCCTCGCTTCGAGGGCGGGAAGGGCTCCATGCGCATGGACTCGCTCCCCGCGGGGCCGACGCTGGTCCTGCGGGTGGGATCGATCGCCACGGTGATCGCCACCTATGCCCTTGTGGTCCTCGGAAGCACCGTCAGGGTCACCGAATCCGGCATGGGCTGCTCGAGTTGGCCCCTGTGCAACGGCAAGATCGGCCCGCTCGACAACTACCACGCGGTGCTCGAGCAGACGCACCGGTACCTCGCCGCGGCGGTGACGATCGGGGTGTTCGCCGTGCTCGCCGCTGCGCGGCGAGCACGGGCCGGCCGCCGGGTGCTCGTACCGGCGCTGGCGGCCGCCGGCATGGTCGCCGTCCAGGTGGTGCTCGGTGCCATCACCGTCTTCGCCGGCAACGCCGGCTGGACGGTCGCACTCCACCTGGTCGGGGCGCTGCTGCTCCTCGCCGCGGTGGTCGTCACCGCAGTCGGCATCCTCGTGGCCGAGGGCAGCCCCGGCAGGGTCGACGGTCTCGTGTGGTGGGCCGCCGGCTCGGCCTTCCTCCTTTTCGTCTCCGGCACGATCGTGGTGGACGGCGGAGCCAGCGCTGCCTGCCAGACGTGGCCGTGGTGCACGGCGAGCGCCGGCCTCGGCTGGAAGCTGCCCATCGTCCAACTCGTGCACCGGACCATGGCGGCGGTGGCGGGAACGCTGATCGTGATCCTGGCGGCGCGCACGGTCCGGCGCCGGTCGGACGGCCAGGCCGCCAGGGCGCTTGCCTGGTCGCTCATAGCCCTGCTGCCGGTGCAGATAGCCGCGGGCGCCGTGAGCGCCGTGCTCGCCGCGCCCGCCTGGGCTCAGGACATCCACCTCGCCGTCGGCACGGCGATCTGGGGCTGCGTCGTCGCCCTCGCGGACAGCGTGTACCTCGCGGCCGGACTCCACGTGGGCGCACGTGGACCGCTCGCCTCGGCCAGGGGGTGAAGCGATGGGGGTGATCCGACCCGAACGCGGCGCACCGCGGCCCGAGCGGGTCCTCGGCGACCCGCCCCGGCCGCTGCCGTCGGGAGCGGTGTGACGGCCGGGTGCGCCTCCCCCCACAGCGCGTCCTGCCGCCACATCCCGCCCCTCTGGTGCCCCCTCGGAGTGGACCCGGTCAACACACCGGCGAACGTGGCGCCTCGCGTCTTTCTATGTCGGCGAGCTTCGCGGCGCCGATCTCGAGGAGCACCCCGACGGACTCGACTTCCACTCCGAGGAAGTCCGCGATCAGGGTGCGGTCCGCACCGTCGGCCCTGAGCTGAAGAGCGAGCTTGTACACGGGGGGAAGCTTCTCGAGTTGCTCTGCGCTGCTCATGCTCCCGATCGTAAGGGCCGGGAATGCCGCCGGCACCCGTAGGGGCTACGGGTCTTCGCGGCGGCCCCTACGGAGACGCCGACCCGGCCGTGCCGCCGTCGCCGGTAGTCGGGCGGCTGCCGAGGGCGCGGTGCAGGGACGCGCGGTCGTTGATTCCCAGCTTGGCGTACACCTGCTGGAGATGGCTCTCGACGGTCCGGACCGACGTGACCAGCTTCCCTGCGATCTGACGGTTCGTGAGGCCGAGCCCAGCGAGGTGGGCGACCTCGCGCTCGCGCCTGGTCAGGCGGCCGGGGCCCTCCGCGTGGATCAGGCCGGGCGTGACCGCCCCTTCGCACCCGGCGGCCAGCTCCGCGGCCCGCCGGCGCGCGGCGGACGCCCGCCGGTTGAGCCCCTGGTCGGCCGCCAGGGCGGCGGCCTTCGCGCTCAACTCCGCTGCGACCAGGGCGAAGCCGGCAGCCTCGAAGGAGCCGGCGGCGCCCTCTGCGGCCGAGAGGTCCCCGTCGAGGACCGCCCGGGCGTGCAACGCGCACGCAGCCGCCAGGGGGCCGGAGACGCTCGCCGCCAGATCGCCGAGCCGGCGGGCGGCGAGGATGGCGCCGCCGAGGCGGACGGCGTCCTGGAAGGCACGCATCGCCTCGGTCCGCTCGCCCCTCGCCGCGAGCGCCTCCCCGACCGCGGCCAGCTCGGCGGCGGCCGCGGTCCACGCCCCCTCGGCGGCCGGGCACCACGCTCGGGCCCGCGCCGCCGCGCCGTCGAAGAGATGGACGGCCCCCTCCTTGAGGCTCGTGGCCTCCTCGAGCGCGGCGCGGGCCGACCGCGCATCACCGAGGAGGGCGGCGGCCTCGACCTGCTGGGAGAGGCACCACGTGAGGAAGCCCCCGGTGGCGTGCCGGCGGAGGATGACCGCGGCGTCCCGCAGCACCCGCAGGGCCGAGCGGGGCCGGCCCTGCATGAGGCGCAGGCTGCCGCGCACGGCGTCGATCAGCGCCACCTCCCCGGGGCGCTGCTCGCCGGAGGGCACCGCCTGGAAGACGGCGGACGCGACGGCGTCGGCTTCGGCGAGCCGGCCGGCGGACGCCAGCGCGAGGATGCGGACGAACGCCATGGGCGCAGGCAGGGACCTCTCCCCGCCGACGAGCTCGACCCCCTCTTCGGACAGGGCGAGCGCCTCGTCGACCCGGCCGGCCAGGATCCGGCCGACGGCGAGGGTGGGCACGCCGACGATGCGGGCGGCACGATCCTCCGAGGCGGCGAGCGCGACGGCCACCGTGGCGGCTTCCTCGAACCGGCCGGCGTGCGAGAGCATCATGCAGCGCCAGCCGCGCAGGACGAGCTTGTGGCGGTCCTGCTGCATCGCCGCTTCCACCGACGCCACGGCAGCCTCAGCGGCTTCCGCGCGGCCCAGGCCGTAGAACAGGGCCCTCATCCGGTGCACGGCGAGGCCCTTGCGTCCGGCGTCGTCGGTGTCCGCCGGTGACAGCCGGGACAGCACCGACTCCGCCTCCTCGAAGCGTGCCTGGTCCACGAGGGCCGCCCCGAGCTGCAGGGAGGCACCGAAGGAGGCTTCCAGCCCGAGCGACGCCCGGGCGAGCAGTTCGCCGGTCGCGGGATCGTGGATCCGGTTGGCTCGCTCCGCCGCGGCGGTGAGATGCCCGGCGTCGTGCGCGGTGCCCGAGTGCACCCTCCACAGGGCCAGGCGGAGCAGGTCGCCCTGGCGCCGATGGCCGGTCCCCTCCAGCTGCTCTGCGAGGAGGCGGCTGATCTCGCGCCGCCGGAAGGCGCCGAGGCGCGCCCGGACGACCTCCCCGTAGAGGGGATGGGCGAGGCGGGCGTCGATGCGCCGGCCCGAGGCACGCGACTCCACGATGCTCCTGCGCTCGAGGCCGGCGAGGTCCGCTTCGGGGATGATCCGCTGGAGCAGCCCCACCTCGACCGGTTCGCCCACCGCGAGCAGCTCCACGAGCTCCGCTTCCGGGGGTCCGAGGCCGGCCAGCCGGGCGCCGATCACCTCGCTCAACCGGGCTCCCGGGCCGACCCCGCCCGCCCAGTGCCACACCCCCTCGGCGACGGACAGGGTGCCGGCATCGAGGGCGTCGAGGACCAGCTCCCGCAGGTAGAGAACGTTGCCGCCGCTCACGTCCCACAGCCGGGACACGGTCTGGTGGGGGACGTAGCCGCCCAGAACCCGCGCCAGGAGGTCGCCGACCTCGTCGTGGGAGAGTCGCTGGAGCTCGAGCCTCTGCACCAGACCGTTCTTGTACAGCGCGGTGATCGGCCCCGGCGCCGGCTCCCCCCTGCGCGTGGTGACCACCACCGGGGCGATCCCCGCTGCGGCGATGTGATGGACCAGCGCGGCCGACAGCTCGTCGAGGAGGTGGGCGTCGTCGACGCCGACGACGATCCGCCCGCCGCTGCCTCCGTCGACGATGCCCTCCACCAGCTGCGCGATGAGCGAGGCCCGCTCCGACGGGGCGGCGGCCGGTCGGGGGACCAGGTGGGCGACAGCCCCCAGCGGTATGCCGGTGGTGGCGCTCGTCGCGGAGATTCCCGTCACCGCCCAGCCGCGCCGCCGCGCGGCTTCGAGCGCCTCCTGGGCCAGGCGGGTCTTGCCGACACCCGGAGCGCCCGCGAGCAGCACCCCGTGTCCGGGGGGCTCGATCATCGACGCCACGTACTCCAGCTCCTGGGCGCGCCCCACCAGCGGCCACCTCGAGGCGATCCCCGAGTCGGCCGCCGGCCTAGGGGTGCCTGGCGGTTTGGTGGGCTCCACTGGGCGGTCCTCGGGAGACAACCGGTGGCCGTCTGCCGCACGGAAATGGTAGCCCGGGGGCGCCGCAGCGGACCGGTGCGCCGCCTGCCGGCCTCTACACCTGGGCCCTGGCGAGGGCGGCGCCCGTCGCGAACGCCTGCTCGTTGGCGCCGATCACCGCCGGCTTGTCCTTCAGCGCCGCGCGGATCGCCGTGAGGAACGTCTCCGCCGGGAACAGGGTGGTGGCTCCTTGCAAGGCGCCGAGGGCGACCACGCTCTTCACCAGCGGGGTCCCCAGATCCTGGGCGACGGAGGCGAAGGGCACCCCCACGAGCGTCACGTCGTCCGGGAGGCCCGCGGGTACGGCGCCCGTCACCGAGCTGTCGTAGAGCACCGTCCCGCCGGGGCGGACGGTCGGTCCGAAACGGGCCAGGCTCGGGGTGTTGAAAGCGACGAGGACGTGCGGGTGCGGTGCCTCCGGGGAGAGCACTTCTTCGAGGGCGACGTGGACGTCGGCGAAGGAGGTGCCGCCACGGGATTCGGGCCCGTAGCTGGGGATGTGCGTCGAATCGTAGCCCTCGTTGATCGCGGCCCGGGTTATAAGAAGCGCCGCCGTCTGGGCCCCGTCGCCGCCGGAGCCGGCGAGCTTGATGCTGATGTCCTCGGGATCGACGTGGGAGGGGAAGCCCGTGGCGAAGCGGGGCGGGTGCTCGCTGGTGGCGCCCACGGTGCGGAGGGCCTCGTCGGAGTCGAAGCGGGGCATGGGGATGGGAGGGAACCCGGCGCCGTCTGCGGTGACGTCCTTCTTGACGCCGAGCGGGAAGGTACGAGACATCGTGTCGCGGACCCAGCTCTCGGCGTCCTCGGGGTCGAGGCCCAGGTGCACCGGGCACTCGGACAGCACCTCGACGAAGGCGAAACCCTTGCCGGTCACCTGCTGCTCCAGCGCCTTGTTGATGCTTCGCTTGGCGTGGGTGCGCCGCCGGTTGTCGTAGAGGGCGACCCGCTCGACGAAGACCGGCCCGTCGAGGCCCGCGATCAGCTCCGCCATCTTGAGCGGATGGCCGGCGAGGGTCGAACGCCCCCCCGGTGTGGTGGTCGTGGTCTGGCCGATGAGGGTCGTGGGGGCCATCTGCCCGCCGGTCATCCCGTAGATGGCGTTGTTGACGAAGATGACCGTGATCGGGATTCCGAGCTGCGCGGTGCTCACGATCTCGGCGAGACCGATGGACGCGAGATCGCCGTCGCCCTGGTAGGAGATCACGATCGACTCCGGGTTGGCCGTCTTGTGGCCGACCGCGACGGCCGGGGCCCGCCCGTGGGCGGCCTGCGAGTTGCCGACGTCGAAGTAGTAGTACATGAACACCGCGCATCCGACCGGGGAGATCAAGACGGTGCGGTCCTGGACACCGAGCTCGTCGATCGCGTCGGCCAGGTACTTCTGCACGAGGCCGTGGCCGCAGCCGGGGCAGTAGGTGGTCGTGTGGGCATTGATGCCCTCGCCGTGGGCGTGGCGCTCGAACCGCCGGTAGAACACCGTCGAGGTCATCGGAGGACCCCGTCCAGCTTCGAGACGTGCTCGACGATCTCGGCCTGGGACGGGAGGATCCCGCCCATGCGCCGGACGTGGCTGATCGGAGGCGGGGCGTGCACGCCGGCGTGGCTCAAGGCCAGGCGCAGCTCGTCTTCGATCTGGCCGTCGCTCGCCTCGACCACGATCACGCGCCTCACCCGGTCGAGCACGGTGAGCAGGGCGTCGATCGGGAAGGGCCACAGGGTGATGGGGCGGAACAGCCCCACCTTCACGCCCCTGTCGCGCAGCTCCTTGACGGCTCCCTTTGCCAGCTGGGAGGGGGTGTTGCACGCCACGAGCAGCGTGTCGGCGTCGTCGCAGCGGTGCAGGTCGGCCCGCTGCTCCTCGGCGGCCATCCGCCGGTACTTGCCGACCAGATGCATGTTGTGGATCTCGAGGTCGGCCTCGTCGAGGTTGATCGAGCAGATCAGGTTCCGCCGGTGCGTTCGGTCGCCGACCACCGCCCAGTCGGGGACCCCGGGCTCCACCATGTGGCGCGGCAGCCGCACCTTCCCGGTGATCTGCCCGAGAAAGCCGTCCCCGAGGATCACGACCGGGTTGCGGTACTTGAACGCCAGGTCGAAGGCGAGCATCGTCAGGTCCAGCATCTCCTGCGGCGTGGCGGGAGCCAGGACGAGGGCGTGCGTGTTGCCGTGGCCGAGTCCGCGGCAGGCCAGCTTGACGTCCGCCTGCTCGGGGGCGATGTTGCCGAGGCCCGGCCCGCCGCGCATGACGTCCACGAAGACGGCGGGCACCTCGGCGCCGACCATGTAGGAGATGCCTTCCAGCATGAGGCTGAAGCCGGGCGAGCTCGTGAAGGTCATGCACCGCTTCCCGGCGCCGCCGGCCCCGTACATCATGTTGACCGTTGCGACCTCGCTCACCGCCTGCACGAAGATCCCGTCGAGCTCGGGCAGGACCTTCGCCATCAGCTCGGCGCCCTCCGTCGAGGGGGTGATCGGATATCCGAAGACGTGGCGGCAGCCGGCGAGGATGGCCCCGAGGGCGGCGGCGTAGGTGCCCTTGACGATGAGCGGCTCCCGTTCGGGCAGCGGGACCGTCACGTCCGGGCGGGGCTGCGGCGCCGGCAGAACAGCATTTTCCGGGAAAAGACCGGGCGCGGTGCCCGAGGCGCCGGCGATGTCCCCGTCCGGCAGTGGCTGCAGGGCGTAGGGCTCCGGGCACGCGTCGAAGCACAGCGCACAACCGTTGCAGTCGGTGAGGTCCACGACGATGGGGATGAGCCCCGTCTCGGCGTTGATCCCGTTACCGGGGGAGATGCAGCCCTTCACGCACGAGCTGACGCAGCGGCCGCATCCCTTGCAGAGCTCCGGGATGACGAAGGGCTTGGGCCGCTCGAGCACCCGGGTCATGTCACCACCCCCTCGGAGGACGCCGGCGGCTTCCGTGGAGCGAGGTGGCGCGTACCGGGTGCGACGGTGCCGCGCACGTCATCGTGGCGGGACGATAAACCGACATGTCGCAAGATGCTCCTTCCGAAAGGGACAAAGACATCTCAGCGGCTCCATCTTTGACCTGGTTGCCTGCTGTGGCTAGGTTCTCCCGTCGCCCCCGGTAAGGCCGAAAGACCCTTTCGCCGGGCGAATCGCCCGGGGGATTGTGGCCACGGCCGGGCGCGCCTGGTCCGGTGACGTCGCGTGGAGGCGCCCCCCGATTTCGCCGGCCCTGTGCCGGAGGCTCCCGATCTTTCCGAGATGGCCTCGCGCGGCCCGCCGTTTGATGTTGGCTCTTTCGGCGAGGGCCTCGATGGACCGCCGCCGACGATCAGCAGCGACAGCCACACCGCAAGGACGAGCTGGATCGCGGCCGCCGCGCGCGCTGTCAGGCAGGCAGCGGACGAACACGGACGCGGGCCCTGCCGCTCCGAGGATCCCCGTGGCGAGCCCGGCGCGCTTTCCCTGGCGCGTTGATCCTCACCCTCCCATCTTCTGCCGGGCGTCACGGATGGCGTCGCGGGTCCGGTCGACCACCGCCGCCAGGGGCCCCGCCGCCAGGTTCGCCTTGGCCGTGCCGGGCACGTTCGGGTGCGGGTGCGTCGGCGCGGTCTTCTTGGCGACCTCGAGCAGCCGTCCCATCGACTGCAGCGACTCCGTGTCCTCCATCTGCTGCAGCCGCGGGAACACCTCGGTCTCCTCGGCCGCGGCGTGGGCGAGGACGTCCTTGCGAAGCGTCTCGAACTTCTTGTCGAACTCGGTGCTTCGCGGGTCCATCTTCTCGAGATCGGCGAGCAGCTTGTTGGCCTTCTCCTCCTCGTGGATGCGGGCGTCGGCCAGCGCGTCGCCGTCGCTCGCGTCACGGCGCAGCACCGGGTAGACCACTTCTTCCTCGGCGGTCTCGTGCCGGGCGAGCTCGTAGACGAGCTCCTGGAAAGCGGCCTGCTTGTCGTCGCCGGAGCTCGTGGAGACCCGGGCGAGCAGCTCGCGCGCCTCTTTGTGGTCTTCGCGGAGAAGGGAGACGACGTCTGTGGCAGTGGTCATCGGGGTCGATCCTTTCGTCTGCGCTGATGGGCCGTCCTGCACCTGCTACCCACTGCGGCTGCCGGCGATGCACGGGACCCGGCGCGGCGCACGTGTGCCCCACGCCCGCGGCAGGTGGGTGGACGAGGCGGTCGTCGTGTGCTCCAAGGGCCCCAACACCCTCGTCACCAGCCGCAAGCCCGGCGACCTCGACGCGTTCTGCTCGAAGACGGTCGACGCCTTCCAGAAGGGCGTGCGAGGCACCGCGCCGTAACGACCGGCACCGCGGCTGAGCGCGCCTTTCCTGCCTGGTGCGGGGCCCTGCCCGGCCGGTTCACGCGGGACGAGGAGGGCGCCGCGGGGACCCGGCGCCGCCAGGCGCCAGCGCGTGCTGGACCTTGGTGACCGGCCCGGAAGCGCGCCGCTCGCGTTCGAAGACCCGGACGATCTCCTCGACCGGCATGCCCTTGGTCTCGGGGAGGAACCAGTAGACGAACGCGATGGCCGCCAGGGCGAGAGCTGCGAAGCACACCAGGACGGCCGCGAGGCTGATCGCGCTCTGCCACACCGGGAAGATCTCGATGAGCGCGAAGTTGGCCAGCCAGTCCACGGTGGCGGCGATGGCCGCCGCCTGGCCGCGAACGGCGGTGGGGAACACCTCGCCCTGCAACGTCCAGCCGGTGCCCCGGTCTCCTACCCCGGCGATCCATCGAGACACCCGTTGTGCTCCTCCTCGCCCGCCGCCGCGCGGGGCCGCCGCTGTGCTCGCGGGCGGTCCGGTCAGGCGGGGGATGCGCCGAGGATGTCGGCCAGCAGCGCCCGAACGCGGGCCTCGATGTCGTCGACGATACGGCGTACCGTGACGAGGTCGCGGCCGGCGGGATCGTCGACGGGCCAGTCCTCGTAGCGCTTGCCGGGTACCACGGGGCAGGTCTCGCCGCACCCCATGGTGACCACCACGTCGGCCGCCTCGACCAGGGGGCGGTCGAGGAGCGTGGGGGAGTGGTCGACGACGCTCAGCCCCCGGCCGGCGAGGACGCTGGCGACGCCGGGGTCGACCCCGTCCCCAGGCGCCGACCCGGCGGAGCGGACCTCCACCCGGCCGGCGGCGAGGTGACGGGCTATCGCCTGGGCGGCGACGGAGCGCCCCGAGTTGTGCACGCAGGCGAAAAGGATGATCGGCCGTGGCATCAGGCGGTGTCCTGCCCCGCCCTGTACACGTGCCGGCGGGCCCACAGGGCCACGTAGACGAGACCCACCAGGACGGGGACCTCGATGAGCGGCCCGACCACGCCGGCGAGAGCCTGGCCGGACGTCGCCCCGAACACTCCGATCGCCACGGCGATGGCCAGCTCGAAGTCGTTGCTCGCCGCGGAGAAGGCGAGTGCGGTCGTGCGTTCGTAGGGGAGGCGGAGACGGTGGCCGACGACGAAGCCGCCTGTCCACATGAGGGCGAAGTAGCCGAGCAGGGGCAACGCGATGCGGGCCACGTCGAGGGGCCTCGAGGTGATCGTCCTTCCCTGGAGCGCGAAGAGGATGACGACCGTGAAGAGGAGCCCGTAGAGGGCGAGGGGCCCCACCGCCGGCAGGAAACGTTCCTCGTACCAGGAGCGGCCACGCCGCCGCTCGCCGACGGTGCGCGTGACGAAGCCGGCCACGAGCGGGACGCCGAGGAAGATGGCGACGGTGGCTGCGATCGTGCCCATCGAGACCGACAGGCTCTCGGCGTGCAGCCCCAACCAGCGTGGGAGCACGCTGAGATAGAAGACGCCGAGCGCGGCGTATGCGAGCACCTGGAAGACGGCGTTGAGGGCGACGAGCACGGCGGCCATCTCCCGGTCGCCGCCGGCGAGGTCGGTCCAGATGAGCACCATGGCGATGCAGCGGGCGAGGCCGACGAGGATCACCCCGCTGCGGTAGGCGGGCTCATGGGGGAGGAGCGCCCACGCCAGCGCGAACATGACGGCGGGGCCGACCACCCAGTTGAGCAACAGGGAAGCGGCCATCATCCGTCGATCAGCCGCGATCCGCCCCACCTCGGCGTAGCGGACCTTGGCCAGCACGGGGTACATCATGAGCAAAAGGCCCAGGGCGATCGGCAGGCTGGTGCCGTGGATGGCGATCTTCCCGAGGGCCGTGTCGAGCCGGGGGAACAGCCGCCCCAGGGCGAGGCCGCCGGCCATCGACGCGGCGATCCATGCGGGCAGGAAACGATCGAGGCGTGACAGGCGGGCGGCGACGGCCCGCTCCTCGGCGCGGCTGCCGTCCCCGGGGCGGGGCCGCGTGGCGGTCCGGCTCACGCGTCTCCCGACGGGTCCTCGCATGCCGGGCGGGCCCTTCCGGCAGGCACCGCCTGGCCGGCGAGCGGCACGCCGGCGGCGAAAAGGGCCGCCCACAGCGAGGAGAAGCCGTCCCCGTCGAGGCGGTAGTCGACCCAGCGGCCACGCCGGGCGGACCGGACCAGCCCGCCCTCCCGGAGCACGCGCAGGTGATAGGAGAGCAGGTTCGGAGCGACTGCCACTCGCTCCTGGAGATCGCAGACGCAGCGCTCGCCGCCTGCCAGCAGGCCGACGATGGCGAGGCGCACCGGGTCGGCGAGGGCGCCCAGCCGGCTCGCCAAATCAATATCCATTGATTCAATGGTATTTGAAGCCAGCACGCGGGGGAGTGTAGCAGGCAGTCCACGGCGCCGGCGTCTCGCCTCGCGAGGTCACCCCCGTGACGCGTCAACCGCGACGGAAAGATCTGACTTTGGGCCCTGGCAGAGCCGGTGCCGCCGGCGTCTTGTAGAGGTGACGGCCATGCACCGCCCAGCCGTGGGTGGCGCGCCGTGGTGCCGGAGGTGATCGGCCGCCATGATGAGCGGTCCGGAACCCGTGGCTCCTTCGCCGGGGCCCTCCCGGGGGGTCGACACCGCGCGGGGCCACGTGAGCGTGGGGGTGCTGGGCGCCTCCCTGGTCGGACTGGCGGCCGGGGCGGTCGCCCACGCGCTCGGGCAGCCGGCCCTCGCCCATGCCCTGTGGGCCCTCACCACCGTGCTGGGGGTGCTTCCCGCAGCCTGGTGGATGCTCGACGCGGCCCTGCGCCGGCGCCTCGGGGTCGACCTCATCGCCCTGCTGGCCCTGGTCGGCACCCTGGTGGCGGGGGAGTACCTGGCGGGTGCGGTCATCACGGTCATGCTGGCCAGCGGCCGCAGCCTCGAGGCGTGGGCGGGCCGCAGGGCTCACGTCGAGTTGCGCTCGCTGCTGGAGCGGGCGCCCCGCACGGCCCACCGCCACGTCGGCGGCGCGGTCGTCACCGGCCCTCTCGAGGACATCAGCCCCGGCGACGTGATACTCGTCAAGCCCGGAGAGGTGGTCCCCGTCGACGGGCTCGTGGAGGGCGGTCCCGCGATCCTCGACGAATCGGCGCTGACGGGGGAGGCTCAGCCGGTGGTGCGGGCGGGCGGCGACGCCGTACGGAGCGGCGCCGTCAACGGGGGTGGCCCCTTCGAGCTACGGGCGACGACCACCGCCGCCGAGAGCACCTACGCCGGCATCGTCCGGCTCGTCCGCGAGGCGGACGCGTCCAGCGCCCCCTTCGTTCGCCTGGCCGACCGGTGGGCGGCGTGGTTCCTTCTCGCCAGCCTTTCGGCGGCGGCTGCCGCCTGGATCGCCTCGGGGCAGTTCGTGCGCGCGGTTGCCGTCCTGGTGGTGGCCACCCCCTGCCCGCTGATCCTGGCCGCACCGGTCGCCATCGTGGCCGGCCTCTCGCGGGCGGCGCAGCGGGGGGTGATCATCAAGGGCGGCGCGGCCCTCGAGCGGCTGGCACGCGGGCGGGTGCTGCTCTTCGACAAGACGGGGACCCTGACCGAGGGACGGCCCGTCGTCGAAGACGTCCTGTCCGCCGGACCCCTCGAAGCGCAGGAGATCCTCGGGCTGGCCGCTTCGCTCGACCAGGTGTCGCCGCACGTGATGGCGTCGTCCATCGTCGGAGCCGCCCGCGCCCAGGGCCGTGCTCTTTCGCTGCCCACCGGCGTGGAGGAGGTCGCCGGGCAGGGGGTGCGCGGTCGGGTCGGAGGGCGCCAGGTGGCCGTGGGCAAGGCTGCCTGGGCCGGGGCGTCCGGCTCCGAGCGCTGGCTGCGCGAGGTACGGCGGCGCGCGGAGCTCGACGATATGAGCACGGTGTTCGTCGGGGTCGACGGCGCCCTGGCCGGCGCCCTGCTCCTGAGTGACCCGCTCCGCCCCGACGCCGCACGGACAGTCCGCGCCTTGCGGCGCGACGGTATCTCTCGCATCGTCATGCTGACCGGGGATCGCAGCGACGTCGCCGAAGCGGTGGGGACCATCCTGGGCGTGGACGAGGTGCTGGCGGAGCGCAGCCCCTCGGAGAAGGTCGACGCGGTCCGCTTCGAGCAGCTGTCGGCGCCTGCGATCATGGTCGGCGACGGGATCAACGACGCCCCGGCGCTCGCCCTGGCCGACGTCGGCGTGTCGATCGGGGCGCGGGGAGCGACGGCGTCCTCCGAGGCGGCGGACGTGGTCCTCGCCGTGGACCGGCTCGGCCGCCTGGGAGACGCGTACGTCATCGCCCGCCGATCGCGGCGCATCGCCCTCCAAAGCGTCGTTCTCGGGATGGGCCTGTCGCTCTGCGCCATGGCAGTCGCCGGGATCGGCGACCTGGCTCCCACCTGGGGGGCGCTGCTCCAAGAGGCCATCGACGTCGCCGCCATCCTGAACGCCTTGAGGGCTCTGCGCCGGGGAAGGGGGGAGAGGCGCCTGCCCGCGGTGGAGAGCGAGTTGACGCGCCGGTTCGCTGCCGACCACGCGGCCCTTCGCCCGCAGATCAGCTCCATCCGGGCTGCCGCCGACGGCCTGGAAGCCGGCTCGGGCTCCGGGTCGATCGCCGGGGTGGCTTCGGTGTACGCGTTCCTGAGGGACGCGATCGCGCCCCACCAGGTTGCGGAGGAGGCGGAGCTCTACCCGGCCCTCACGCGTTTTCTGGGCGGCGTCGACCCGCTCGGTCCCATGACTCGCGCCCACGTCGAGATCAACCATCAGATCCGCCGGTTGGGTCGCCTGGTGGCGGAGATCGACGCGGCCGATCCCGACCGAGAAGACGTGGCCGAAATGCGCCGGTCCCTTTACGGGCTGTACGCCCTCCTCAAGCTCCACATGGCCCAGGAGGACGAGGAGTACCTGTCCCTGGGCGAGCACTCGGGGCGCGACCGGGTGGCGTGACCGGGTGGCGTGATCGGGTGGCGTGATCGGCCGGGCGCCGGCGGGGCTCAGGCGGCTTCGGTGGCGGCGCCGGCGAACTGGGCGTTGTACAGGTTGTAGTAGGCGCCCCCTGCGGCGAGAAGCTCGTGGTGGTCTCCCTGCTCGACGATCCGGCCGTGCTCCATCACCAGGATGGTGTCGGCGTCCCGGATGGTGGAGAGCCGGTGGGCGATGACGAAGCTGGTCCGCGAGGAGCGCAGCTCGGCCATGGCCTGCTGGACGAGCACCTCGGTGCGGGTGTCGACCGACGAGGTGGCCTCGTCGAGGACCAGGATGGCGGGGTCGGCGAGGAAGGCGCGGGCGATGGTGAGCAGCTGCTTCTCGCCGGCGCTCACCGTGGAACCCTCGTCGTCGAGGACGGTGCCGTACCCGTCGGGCAGCGAGCGGACGAAGCGGTCGACGTAGGCGGCCCTGGCGGCGGCGCGGATCTGCTCGTCCGTGGCGCCGAGGTCGCCGAAGGCGATGTTGTCGCGGATCGTCCCCGCAAAGAGCCAGGTGTCCTGGAGCACCATGCCGACGTGCCGGCGGAGATCGCTGCGGCGCATCGTCGCGATGTCCCGGCCGTCGAGGGTGATGCGGCCCCCGTCGATCTCGTAGAAGCGCATGAGGAGGTTGACGAGCGTCGTCTTCCCGGCACCGGTCGGCCCCACGATGGCGACGGTCTGCCCCGGCTCGGCGACCAGCGACAGGTCCACGATGAGAGGCGTCGCCGGGTCGTAGGAGAAAGACACGTGCTCGAACTCGACACGCCCGCGGGGCACCCCGGGCGGGGGCGCGTGGACGGCGTCGGGGGCCTCCTCGGAGGCGTCGAGGAAGTGGAAGACCCGCTCCGCGGACGCGACGCCGGACTGCAGCACGTTGAACATCGAGGCCATCTGCGTGATCGGCTGGGTGAACTGGCGCGAGTACTGGATGAAGGCCTGGAGGTCTCCGAGGGACATCGCCCCGCTCGAGATCCGCAGCCCGCCGATCACCGCGATGGCCACGTAGTTGAGGTTCCCGAGGAACATCATGGCGGGCTGGATGGTGCCCGAGACGAACTGCGCCCCGAAGCTCGCCTCGTAGAGGTCCTCGTTGGTCTCGTTGAAGCGGGCCTCGACCTCGCGCTGGCGCCCGAAGACCTTGACCAGGGTGTGGCCGGTGAACGCCTCCTCGACCTGGGCGTTGAGCCCCCCCGTGTGGCGCCACTGGGCGATGAACCGGGGGCGCGACCGGGAGGCGATCAGGCGCAGGATCAGCAGCGACGCGGGGATCGTGAGGATGGCGAACAGGGCCAGCACCCACGAGATGTACACCATCATCACCACCACGCCGGCGACCTGCAGGACCGAGGTGACCAGCTGGCTGAGGGTCTGCTGGAGGCTCTGGGCGATGTTGTCGATGTCGTTGGTGACCCGGCTGAGCAGGTCGCCGCGGGGCGTGCCGTCGACGTAGTCGAGCGGGAGCCGGTGGATCTTCTGCTCGACGTCCTCGCGCAGCCGGTACATGGTGCGCTGGACGACCCCGGCGATGATCCACCCCTGCGCCCAGGACAGGACCGCCGACACCACGTACAGGCCGATGGCCAGGAGCAGGACCCGGTGCAGGTCTGCGAAGTCGATGCGGTGCGACGGGCTGATCAGGCCCTTGAAGATGATGTCTGTCGCGTGGCCGAGCACCTTCGGGCCCACCACGAACAGGGCGACGCTGCCCACGGCGAGGACGCCGGACGCGACGACCCGAGGGAGCTCGGGTCGCATCCGTCCGAGCAGGCGCAGCGCGGAGGCCCGGAAGTTGCGGGCCTTCTCGGCGGGCATGGCCGCCGCCCCCATGTGCCCCCCCATCGACCGGCGGGCCCGGACTGCGTGCTCCCGGTGCAGCGCCGGATCGAAACCGGCGCCGGCGCGATCTGCGCTGCCGTCGCCGCGGATGCTCACGCCGCCTCGCCGGCGGACATCTGGGACGCCACGATCTCGGCGTAGGTGGGGCAGGTGGCGAGGAGCTCCGCGTGGGCGCCGAGGCCCACCGCTCGCCCTCCCTCGAGCACGAGGATCTGGTCGGCGTGCACGACCGTCGACACGCGCTGGGCCACGATGACGACCGCGGCGTCGCGGGTGTGGGGCCCGAGCGCGGCGCGCAGGCGGGCGTCGGTGGCGAGGTCGAGCGCCGAGAAGGAGTCGTCGAAGAGGTAGATGTCGGGCCGGCGGACGAGCGCGCGGGCGATCGCGAGCCGCTGGCGCTGACCGCCCGAGACGTTGGTTCCGCCCTGCTCGATGCGGGCGTCGAGGCCCCCGGGCATGGCGCTGACGAAGTCGCGGGCCTGGGCGATCTCCAGCGCTTCCCACAGCTGCTCGTCGGACGCGTCGGGGTCGCCGTAGCGCAGGTTGCTGGCCACCGTGCCCGAGAAGAGGTAGGGCTTCTGCGGAACCAGCCCGACCCGGCCCCACAGGGTGTCCAGGTCGACCTGGCGCACGTCGACGCCGTCGACCAGCACCGCGCCGGAGGTGACGTCGAAGAGACGGGGGATCAGGTTGAGAAGGGTCGTCTTCCCGGCGCCGGTGCTCCCGATGACCGCAGTCGTCTCGCCCGGCCGCACTGCCAGGGAGATCCCCGAGAGCACCGGCTGCTCGGCCCCCGGATAGTGGAATCCCACCCGGCGCATCTCGAGCAGCCCGCGGCCGGCCAGCTCGCGGACCGGCGCCTCCGGTTGGGTCACCGTCGAGGGGGTGTCGAGGACGTCTTGGATGCGATCGGCGCAGACCGCCGCACGGGGCACGAGCACGACCATGAACGTCGCCATCATGAGCGCCATCAGGATCTGGATGAGATAGGTGAGGAAGGCGATGAGCGCCCCCACCTGCATGGCGCGCGATGCGATGCGGTCGCCGCCGATCCAGACCGCCGTCGCGCTCGACACGTTGAGCACCAGGAACACGATCGGGAACATGAACGCCATGAGGTGGCCGGCGCGCAGCGACGCGCCGGTGAGCTCCTGGTTGGCGTCGGCGAAGCGGCCCTCCTCGTCGCGCTCCCGGACGAAGGCGCGCACGACCCGGATGCCGGCGAGCTGCTCGCGCAGGATCTGGTTGACCCGGTCGATGCGGGTCTGCACCACCCGAAACTGCGGGACCATGCGGACCACGACGAACCCGACCAGCACGAGCATCACCGGCACCACGACGACGAGCATGGAGGACAGGCCCACGTCCTCGTGCAGGGCCATGATCACCCCGCCGACGAGCATGATCGGGGCGGTGACGAGCAGGGTGCAGGACATCTGCACGAGCATCTGCACCTGCTGCACGTCGTTGGTGACGCGGGTGATGAGCGAGGGGGCGCCGAAGTGCGCCACCTCCCGGGCCGAGTAGCCGGTGACGGTGTGGAACAGGCTGCGGCGCACGTCGCGCCCGAAGCCCATGGCGGCCCGTGATCCGAAGTACACCGCTGCGACGGCGAGGCACACCTGCGCGAAGGAGATCGCCAGCATCACCGAACCCTGCGACCAGATGTATCCGGTGTCGCCCTTGACGACGCCGTTGTCGATGATGTCGGCGTTGAGGTTCGGGAGGTACAGGGTGGCGATCGACTGCAGCGCCTGGAACCCGACGACGAGCGCCAGCGCTCCGCGGTAGGGGCGCAGGTGGCCGCGTAGCAGGCGGAGCAGCATCGCCGTCATCGCCGCGGGCGCGCCCGGTGGGCGCCGGCCGGGCGGCGCACGCCGTCGAGGAACAAGGACACGATCTCCTCGGGGCTGAGCGGCTCCTCGGCGAACACCGGGTGCGACGCCGCAACCGCCAGGGCGCGCAGGCGCCGGGCGTTCGACGCGGGGTCGAAGCGCAGCTGCTCGCGGTCCGCCTCGAACAGCGCCACGAGGGAGCCGAGGTCCGTCATGAGGCGCCGCCGCCCCGGGGCGATGCCCCGGATGCCGGGTGTGAAACCGAGCGCCGATGCGAGGCGCCACAGGCTCAGCGACCGTTCCTGCAGGACGCGGACCGCCTCGACGAGGCGCTCGTCGAGCGGGAGGGTCGCGTCGATCTCCGCCAGCCGGGCGTCGAGCGGGGCCGGGTCCAGGGCTGCCTCGACCACCGCACGCATCAAAGACTCCTTGTCGGGGAACGCCCGGAAGAGCGTCCCCTCTGCGACGCCGGTGGCCTCTGCTATCTGCCGGGTCGTCACCGCCCGGCCGTGCTCCAGGAGGAGCGGCAGGGTGGTCCCCACGATCACCTCCCGGCGCCTCTCGGGGGAAAGGGCCGCCGCCCGGCCCCGCTTCTTGGCCGGGGCTGCCTCTCCGTTGGGGGTGGGGCGGGCGGCCACGGCACCACTGTAGGCTACGGAGTGAGTTCTCACTCCATATTTCGACGGGCTCCCGGATCTCGGCCCGCTGGTCAGCGGTCGGGGTCGTGGAACTTGTCGAACTCCCACCACTCGCCGGCGTCGTAGGGCGCGTCTCCCCACCACGACCGGAGCCGGAGTGCGACCTCCGCCTCGCGCCCGTGGGGGGAGGGACGGTAGTAGAGCCGGCGGGCGGGATCGCCCATGGGGCCGGCGATCTCCGGGGGGCGGTACTCCTGGGCGACGAAGCCCGACGGCTCGCTGTGCGGGTAGCGGTACCCGCCGCCCTCCTTGAGCTTGCGGCGCTGGTAGGGGCTGACGCTGCGCAGGGCCGGCGGCACGGCGCCCGCCGGCCGGTTGCGCACGTCGTCGAAGGCGCGCGACAGCGCGGCCATAGCGGTGTTCGACTTCGGGGCGCTCGCCAGGTAGACGACCGCGTGGGCGAGGTTCAGGCCCGCCTCGGGCAGCCCGA
Organism: Actinomycetes bacterium; assembly: GCA_021788115.1. GTDB lineage: Bacteria > Actinomycetota > Acidimicrobiia > Acidimicrobiales > Palsa-688 > JAJYLA01. The sequence continues at coordinate 22,549 of JAJYLA010000014.1, forward strand.
CGAACTCCACGGCGCGGGCGGCGGCGTCGGCGACGACGAGTCCCATGGAGTCGGCCATGCCGACGTCCTCGGAGGCGAGGATCACCAGCCGGCGGGCGATGAACCGGGCGTCCTCCCCCGCGTCGAGCATCCGGGCCAGCCAGTACAGGCCGGCGTCGGGATCGGAGCCCCGGATCGACTTGATGAACGCCGAGATGACGTCGTAGTGCTCGTCCTCCCCGTAGCGCAGGACCCGCGTCTGGCAGGCCTGCTCGACGTCGGCGAGAATGACCTCCCCCCGGCCGGCGGCGCCGGCCAGGGCCAGCGACACCTCGAGGGTCGTGAGCGCCGCCCGGGCGTCGCCCCCGGCCATGTCCACCAGGTGCTCGACCGCGTCGGGGGCGGCGCCGGCCTGCTCCGCGCGGAGCGCCCGCCCGACCAGGTCGGCGAGGTCGTCGTCGCCCAGCGGGTGGAGGCGGAACACGGTCGAGCGGCTGAGGAGCGGGGCGTTCACCTCGAAGAACGGGTTTTCGGTGGTCGCCCCGATGAGGGTGACCAGCCCCGCCTCGACGGCCGGGAGCAGCGCGTCCTGCTGAGCCTTGTTGAAGCGGTGCACCTCGTCGAGGAAGAGGATGGTGCCCCGGCCCTCCCCGGCCAGGCGGCAACGAGCGCCCTCGATCACCTCGCGGACGTCTTTTACCCCCGCGGTGACGGCCGACAGGGACACGAAGTGCCGGTGCGTCCGCGACGCCACGACCATCGCCAGCGTGGTCTTGCCGGTGCCGGGCGGACCCCACAGGATGATCGACGACAGCCGGTCGGCCTCGATGAGGGCGCGCAGCGGACCGCCGGGCCCGAGCAGGTGCGGCTGGCCGACGACCTCGTCGAGGGTCGCCGGGCGCATCCGGGTGGCGAGCGGCGCCTGCCCCGCGAGGCGGTCCGAGACGGCGGACTCGACCTCCTCGAACAGGGCGGGCTGCGTCTTGCGCGCTGGCATCTGTGTCCCCGCCCGCTCAATCGCCCCCGACGACAACGGTCCAGTCCCGGACCCGGTAGCCAGCCACCAGGCCGGCCCGCACGTAGGGGTCGTCCTCAGCGAAGCGCTCCGCCACCGAGCGGTCCCCGCCCCGGAAGACGAGGGCGGCACCGTCCGCAGGATCCGCGAACGCGCCCGCCAGCACCAGCTCGCCGCGGTCGGCAGCGTCGCGCACCCGCTGCAGGTGGGCGTCCCGGTACGGCTCGCGCCGCTCGAGGTACCCGTCCACGAGGTCGTAGAGAAGCAGGTAGTACACCGGCGTCCTTTCGTTTCGACCGATGCTACGACGGCGCGGGCAGCGCCGAGCGGGCGTTGCGCCGGGCCAGCTGCGCGATCGCGGCGAACATGAGGACGACGCCGAGCGCCTCGCCGGCGATCGCGACCGGGCCGGCGCCGAGGCGCTCGTGGAAGGCGAACACCCCGAGCGCCACCGACGCCACCGGGTCCGCGATCGTGAGCGCGGGCATCGAGCTGCCGAGAGGCCCCGCGCGGTAGGCCAGCTGGGTCAGGGCGATCGACACGGCACCCGCGGCCAGCAGGGCGTAGAGCGGCCAGTCCCCGATCACCGCGAGGACGCCGGCGCGGCCGACGGTCAGGGTCTGCTTCAAGAGAGCCGCGGCGACCCCGAAGCCGAGCCCTGCCGCGGCGCCGAGCAGCACCGCTGACTGCCTGCGCCCCCAGCGGAACGCCACGGCGGCCACCACCGCCACACCCGCCCCCGCGGCCGCCACCGCCCAGGCGAGGAGGTCGGCGTCGACGGAGATCCGCCCCGGGCTCGGGCGGGCCGCGACGAGGAAGTCGGTGATGCCGGCGACGAGGACGACGGCCCATCCCCACTCGACCGCGGACGGGCGCCTGCCCTCGAGGACCACGCTCACGGGGAGGGCGAAGAGCACGCCGGACACGAGCAGAGGCTGCACGAGGGCGAGCTGGCCGTGGGCCAGCGCGACGGCGTGCAGGGCGAGGCCGACGGCGCCCGCGGCGAGGCCTGCGAGCCACGCCGGGCGGGTCACGAGGCGGAGGAGCACGCGGGCGGATCCGCCGGCGACGGACCGGGCGGAGCGGTGCTGGAGCACGCTCGAGGTCGCCACCGCGACGGCGGAGGCGAGCGCGGTGAGCACGACGCCCGCGGTGCTCACCGCCGCCCCTGGGTTGGTCGGACGCGACCCACCGCCCTACGGTAGTTCGGGGCCCGGAGACGGACCTTTCGGGGAAAAAGAGGAGAGCGCCGTGCGAGCAGCCCGCTACGACAGGATCGGCCCGGCGGCCGACGTGCTGGAGGTCGTCGACATGGAACGCCCCGAACCCGGTCCGGGCGAGGTGCGCGTCCGGGTGCGCGCGTCCGGCGTGAACCCGACGGACTGGAAGAGCCGGTCTGGGGCGACGGGCGCCGCCCCGTCGGGGTGGCAGATCCCCCACCACGACGGGGCCGGCGAGATCGACGCCGTCGGCCCGGGGGTCGACTCCGACCGGGTGGGAGAGCGGGTGTGGTTGTGGCTGGCGGCTGCGGGCAGGCCGTGGGGGACCGCGGCCGAGTGGAGCGTCGTGCCCGAGCGCCAGGCGGTCCCGCTCCCCGACGGCGCCTCCGCCGAGCTGGGCGCCAGCCTGGGGGTGCCGGCTTTGACGGCGCACCGTTGCCTGTTCGCCGACGGCCCGCTCGACGGCGCAACGGTCCTGGTCACCGGCGGAGCCGGGGCGGTCGGGCACTTCGCCATCGAGCTCGCCAAGTGGGCAGGGGCCAGGGTGGCGACGACGGTCAGCAGCGCGGAGAAGGCCGAGCTGGCCGCCGCGGCGGGCGCGGATCTGGTCGTGAACTACCGCGACCCCGAGGCGGTCGCGCAGGTCAGCCGGTTCGCCCAGACCGTCGACCGGGTCGTGGAGGTCGCCCTCGGCGCCAACCTCGACCTCGACCTGGCGGTGTCCGGCCCCGGCACGGTGGTGGTCAGCTACGCCAGCGAGGCGACCGATCCGGTCCTGCCGGTACGCCGCTGCATGACGGCGAACGTGTCGCTGCGTTTCGTGCTTCTCTACGGCGTGCCTGCTGCCGCCTTGGACCACGCGGTCCGCGACATCCGGGGCGCGCTCGCCGCCGGCGCGCTGACGGCGCTGCCGGTGACCCGCTTCGCCCTCGACGGCGTCGCTGCGGCGCAGGACGCAGTCGAAAAGGGGACGGTGGGCAAGGTCCTCGTCGACCTCGGCTGACCTGGGGGGTTCACTCCTCGGCGAGGATCTGATAGAGCGCCTGGCGGGCCTGGCGCAGCGCCGCGGCGGCCCGCTCGACCTGCTCGGGGCTGCCGGCGTCGGAGACCTGGCGTGCGGCGACGTGCAGCTGGCCGAGCGCCTCGTGGAGCTGGACCCACCCTCGCCGGGGGTCGTCCTCCGCCCAGGGCGGACCCTCGGGTGCCGGGCGGCTCTCCGCCTCGGCCCGTCCCTCGTCGGTCAGCTCGTAGGTGCGCCGGCCGTCCTGGTCGGTCGCGCGGACCATGCCGGCGTCCTCGAGCATCTGCAGCGTCGGGTAGACCGATCCGGGGCTGGGCCTCCACAAGCCGCCGCTGCGCTGCTCCATCCGGCGGATCACCTCGTAGCCGTGGGCGGGTCCCTCGAGGAGCGCGCCGAGCACCTCGCCCCGGACGTCCCCGCGGCGCATGCGCCGCCACGGCCCGCCGCGGCGCATGAAAGGCGGCCCCGCGAAGGGCGCCTCCGCCCAGGCTTGCCAGCCGGGACCCGGAGGCGCCCCCCAGCCGAACTTGCGCCCCCCGTGATGTGCGCACATGTCGCACCTCCTGTGTCTGTGCTCTTCCGGCCATCGGAACGTGGTCGACAGTCACAAGTATAACGGCGATATATCGTTAAGTGTGGCCTCCAGGGTGCTTCCGGTCGGGGCGCAGCGCCGCGGTCCCTCGCGTGGCGGACAGCACCGCCGCGACGGCCATCAGTCCCATCGACGCGTAGAAGGCCGAGTGCAGGCCGGACGCGAAGGCGCGGGCGAGCGAGCCGTGCAGGGTCGTCGACCCGACGAAGATGGCGAAGGCCAGGTGCCTGGGGATCGACCGTGACGCGATGAGGATGGCGACGGAGAAGGAGAAGACCATCCCGACGTTGGAGAACGTCCGCAGCATCCCCGAGGAGATGCCGAAGGCGTCCGCGGGGGAGGCCTTCATCACGGCCGCGTTGTTGGCGGGGAAGAAGGCGCTCGCGCCGGTGCCGTTGACCACGCTGGCGACCAGGACGAGCCACAGCCCCGTGCCGATGGTCAGGTGCGCGTATATGAACAGCGCCACCACCTGCACGGCCAGGCCGGCCGTCGCCGGCAGCACGGGGCCGAAACGGTCCGCGAGCCGGCCGGCGAGCGGCCCGATCGTCCCCCCGACGACGTAGCCGGGGACGAGCAGCAGCGAGGCGTGGATGGGGGTGAGGCCGCGCGGCCCCTGGAGGTACATGATCACGAGGAACAGCACCGCGAAGTTGGCGAGCCCCTGGAAGAACGCGGCCAGCAGGGACGGGGTCATCGTCTGCACCCGGAACAAGGAGAGCTTCAGCATCGGCTCCGCCTGCAGGCTCTCCACCACCACGAAGCCGGCAATCACGACCAGCCCGCAGACGAGGTAGCCGAGGATCGACGCGTCGAGGGAGGTGGTGGCGAGCCTGGTGATCGCCCACAGCACCCCGAACAGTCCGAGGCCGAGCGCCGCCATGCCGGCCACGTCGATGCGGTGCCGCTGGCGGGCGGCCGTGTCGTGCAGGACCCGCACGGCGAGGGCGACGGCCGCCAGGCCGATCGGGACGTTGATCCAGAAGATCCACCGCCAGTCGATGTAGGTCACGATGGCCCCGCCGAGCACGATGCCGAGCACCGCCCCCAGGCTCCACCCGAGCGCGTTGAAGCCGTAGGCCTTGCCGCGCCGCTCCCGGGGGAAGAGGTCCGCGATCACCGCCCCGCTGTTCGCCGTCACGAACGCCCCGCCGACGCCTTGGAGAACCCGGAAGGAGATGATCGACGCCTCGTCCCACGCGAGGGCGCAAAGGGCCGAACCGGCGATGAAGAGGAGGAAGCCCGCCTCGTACATGCGGACCCGTCCGAACATGTCCCCCAGCCGGCCGACCTGGGTGGCGAGCACGGTGATGACGAGCAGGTACCCGATGATCACCCACACGACCGACGCCAGGGCCACGTGGAGCGCCCGCTCGATCGCGGGCAGCGCCAGCACCACGATCGTCGTGTCGACGGCGGTGATGAGCACCCCCGACATCACCACCGCCAGGGCGAGACCCGTGCGCACGGGGGCGGGCGCGGGGCCCGTGCCGCTGGGAGCGCCGCGGGGGGCGGCGGGTGTGGTGGTCATGGCGCTCCTCTCGGCGGATCTGCGACCCCCGAGCCTGCCGCATCGGCAGGGGGGCGCGCGTCGAGCAGCCCCCGGCGCGGGGTCAGCGCAGGTCGGGGATCGCCACCCGGCGGGCGAGCAAGGCCACTGCGGTTCCCGCCGACGTGCGGAACTGCACCGAGCACAGCGGGGTCGGGAGGCGGAGCTTGTCCAGGATGACCGTGCCGATGCTGACCTCGTGGGCCACCCGCGACGCCGTGGCCGGGTCGCACCCGTCGAAGCGGAGCCGCACGCCATCGACCGTGGTCACCTCCAGGGTGGCGACGGCCCTCTCGACGGCCGCGCGGGCCTCGGCGAGCTCCTCGCCCTCCACGGCGCGCAACTGGCGGAGGAGCCGGCGGCGCACGATGCGGCTCTCCTCGCGCCACACCCGGGCCAGGCGGTGCCGGAAGCGCCACCGCCCGATCCTGCCGAGCGGCCGGAAGGGATCGGGCGGGCGGGGGTCCGAACGGCGCATGCTGGCGTCCATCGTCGGTCGCCGGGGAGGCGGAAAGACAGTGCCGAACGTCCTCAACTCCCGGGCCGTAGTTCACTTGGGGGGCTCGCCGGCAAGCTTCCGCCTTCCGCCCGGGTCCACCGCTAGTATGACAAGCGACAATGGACTCTTCCACCGGCTCCCACCCTGGCGCCCCCGGGTCGAAGGACTCCGCCGAGGTACGCGTCTTCCTCCTCGACGATCACGAGGTGGTTCGCCGGGGCATCCGCGACCTGCTGTGGGCCGAGGACTCGGTGGTGGTCGTCGGCGAGGCCTCCAACGCCGAGGAGGCCCTGGAGCGGATCCCCCAGACCCAGCCGGACGTCGCCGTCCTCGACGTCCGCCTCGGCGAGGGTCCCTCCGGGATCGAGGTGTGCCGTGACATCCGCTCCTCCCACCCGAACGTGGCGTGCATCATGCTGACGAGCTTCGCCGACGACGAGGCGCTGTTCGCGTCGATCATGGCGGGGGCTTCGGGTTACGTGCTCAAGCAGATCCGAGGCGGCGAGCTGGTCGGCGCCATCCGCCGGGTGGCGGCGGGGGAGAGCCTTCTCGACGCCTCGGTTACCGCCCGGGTGCTGGAGAGGCTGCGCAACCCGCCCGAGGAGGACGACCCCCTCCACGACCTCACCCCGCAGGAGCGCCGGATCCTCGACCTGATCTCCGAGGGGCGCACCAACCGCCAGATCGCGCAGGAGATGTTCCTCGCGGAGAAGACGGTGAAGAACTACGTCTCCCACCTGCTGGCCAAGCTGGGCATGGCCCGCCGCTCCGAGGCCGCCGCGTACGCCGCCCGCCTGGCGGAGCGCCGCCGGCTGCGCTGAGCCGCCGCCTCCTGGTCGATCGCCCTCACGGAGGGCTCCTCCGCGGGTACCGGGACAAAAAACCACCCCGGTCACCGGGGGTTGAGCCTCCTCGGTGACCGGGGTGTCTGTGGACTATCGAGGGTTCGCGGGGCCCGGCCCCGCACCAGGCCTCAGACGGTCAGGGGTGTGGCCGGCGTGGTGACGCCCAGACGCCGGGCGAACACCTCCTCGCCGGCGTTGACCTTGTGCAGGTGCCAGAAGCCGAGGAGCGTCAGGACCAGCATGATGCCGGCAAGGACGAACGAGGCGATGGAGGCGATCAGGGCGAGGTAGCCGATCTCCCAGAAGGCGTAGGCCTCGAGGAGCATGGCCCGCAGGGTCGTGCCCTTGAATACCGTGTTGACTTCAGCGGCGAGCTTGGTATCGGTGGGGTTCGCCATCGACGCCGCGCTGACCTTCGAGTAAACGCCCTTGTAGGGCATCTCGCTCAGGTGGACGGCGATGAAGTGGTCGGAGTACGCCTTGGCTGCGGGGCCCGAGAGGACTTCCTGGCCGGCGTACTTGTTCAAGTAAGGGCCGATCTCTGGGCTCGCCAGGGCCGAGCTGCCGAGGGCGGGGACCACCACGTCCTGCTCCGCCAGCTGATCATGCACGTTCGAGTTGGCAAAGTTATGGCCCCACAGAAGAAGCGCCCCGGCCACGAGCAACACCACCGTGAGAACGAGACCGCCAAGGCTCAGCAGGGTGTCATATGTCTTACGACGCATTGTGCGTTGGCTCCTTTTTCTATCCTCGAGAGAGGAGGGATGCTGAGTCCAGTGTGCACGCAGTCTCGATCGCGCTGTCAGGGCTAAAAGTCCTGTAGTTGCGGCACAAGTCCCTAAGAAGACCCTGAGAGAGGACATTTCCGGGCCTCCCCACCCAGCGGCCGATCGGCGGGCAAATGGCGACCGTCGTCGCGGGTTATTGACAGGCTTATCCGAGTGAACTCAGTCACAGTATTTAGACCGTAGTGGAGTGACATGCGTCACCATATTAGTGATACGCGAGGACGCGCGAAGCCGGCGCATTAGTCCTGGAGCGTTCCTGCGACGCCTCAGTCTCAGAGGACGACGTGCTCGCCAGCATCCGCCGGCGGCAGGCGCCGGCCGAGGATCTGGCCGGGGTCGAGGCTGACCAGGACCTGGCGGTGCGTCGTCGGCCAGTGGCGAAGCCCGGCCCGGCCCGCGGCCGCGCCCTCCGAGGCGCTGGCGAACCCGGCCACCCCCACGACCTGGATGCTCCAGCCCTGGCGGGTCGCGCCGTCGGTCTCGTCGACCTCGAAGGCCACCACGGCGTGCTGGAGGGCGGCAGCGAGACGGGATCCCCCCTCCGCGTAGAAGAGGATGCGGCCCTCGGCGAAGCAGAAGTTGACCGGGAAGATCGCCGGCATGGCACCGATGCTGACGGCCACCCGGCCGAAGTCATTGGCCGCCAGCAACTCGAGGCAGCGGGACTCGTCGAGGAGGTCGCTGGCGGGGGCGACGTCCGCGGTCATCGTCGCCGGTCCGCGACGTGGGGGCGCGGGTTCGATGTCAGTCTCCGCGGGCCCCGTCGGCCGGGAGATTGACGAGGGCGAGGGGGACGGGGGAGCGGTGGGTGCAGGCGTGGCCCACCGACCCGAAGAGCACCTCTCGGGCCCGCCCGTGGCCGCGCCCGCCGATCACGAGCAGCTGCGCACGGGCAGCTTCGTCGACAAGGACACGCGCGGGTGGCCCCTCGACGATGGCCCGCTCGACGGGCACACCGATGTCTCCGAGGCCTTCGACGGCCGCGGCGAGGACGTCCGCCGCCGCCAGCTGCAGCTTGGTGGGAAGGGAGCCGCTTCCCGGGGGAGGGTCGTCGCCGGCGTGGCGGGAATGCTGCCAGGCCGTCACCGCGCGGAGCGGGACCTCGCGAAGGCGCGCCGCGCCCGCTGCCCAGCGCAGGGCGAGGAGCGACTCCGGGGAGCCGTCGACGCCGGCCACGATCCTGGCGTGAGGGTCCACCGGGTGGACGGAGGTGGCGCGCGGGACGATCACCAGGGGAACGGGGTGGCGATGGCTGAGCGCGTGGGTGACGGAGCCGAGCAGCAGCTCCGTGACGCCACCGTGACCGCGGCAACCCACCACGAGGAGGCGGACATCGGGCTCGGACGCGGCGAGCTGCAACGCCTCGGCCGGGGGTCCCTCGCGCACCACGAGGCTCACCTTCACGTCGCCGGCGTCGAGCCCCGACAGCGCGGAGGCGAGGAGGTCGTGACCTTCTTGGTCGACCTCCTCCGCAGTGGGGGCTACGAAGGCGGGCGCGCTGTAGGCCAGGGCCGGCATCTGCCAGGAGTAGACAACCTCGAGCTCTGCGCCGCGCCGGCGCGCTTCGTCGAGTGCCCAGGCGGCCGCGGCGCGGCTGCCGTCCGAGCCGTCGACGCCGACCACAACCTTGCCTGACCGTTCCAGGTAGTCCATTGTCCGTCCTCCTTCGATCCAGTGTCGGTGGGGCCGCCGGCCGGGGGCAGGGGCGAAAGACCCTTGCTCGTGGCGACGTCCAGCACCCGCTGCCGTGGGGAGCGGTCCTAGGAGGAAGCGGTGCGCCTCAGCCGTCGACCCGTGATGGAGCGGGGCATGATCCCGATCCAGTGGTCGTGCTCGCCGGGTACCCACGGCTCGAGCCGCAGGGCGCGGATGTGCTCGGAGCGCTCGTCGATGGTGGAAGTCACCTCGTTGCCGAATCCCTGGACCACCACGCTCCAACCTGTGCGGCCGCTTTCCTCGACCTCGTCGACCTCGAAGGAGACCCGACCGAGCGACGCGCCCGACAGCAGGGAGCCGGGTGCCGCGCGAAAGACGACCTCGTCCCCGTCGAGGGCGTAGTTGACGGGGAAGATGACCGGCTCGCCGTCGACGACGACTCCGACCCGGCCGAAGTGGTGCGCCCCCATCAGCTCCAGGCACTCCTCGACGGAGAGCTCCTCGTAGACGCCGTCGGACGTGCCCATGCGGGGAGCATTCCACAACCGCCGCCCCGCTGTCAGCCGCAGGCGCCAGGGGCGCTCCCGAGATCAGCGCTTTGCCAGGGGGGCGGTTCGCGCCACCGCGGTGACGAGACGGTCCGCGAGAACGGGCGGCTCGAGGGGCCTCACGAGGAAGTCCGCGGCGCCCTCGGCGGCGGCGGCGTGGCGCAGGTAGACGGCGTCGGTGCCCGAGATCAGCACCACTGCCGGTGCCGGCCTGCGCTGCTGCAGGCGCGCCAGCGTGCCGGGACCGCCGAGGCCGGAGATGCTGAGGTCGAGCAGAGCGACGTCGAAGTCGGCGGTGCACGACGCGGCCTCGTCGCCGTCGGACACCTCGGCGACCACCTGGAAGCGGGCGTCCTGGGCCAGCGACCAGCTGAGCACGGAACGCAGGTGCGGGTTGCTCTCGGCGACCAGGACCCGGATCCTCGCGCGCCGCGTGTGCATGGCCCGAGTCTCCCGTGGATCGCGGTGGGCGAGAACCGGCCAAGGGTCATGACAGGTTGGGGTCGAAGGTCCCGGATGCCGGAGTGAAATCGCGAGGAGTAAGTGCCATTGGACCCTGGGACGCCCGCCGCTGGAGGCGGACGATGGGTGCCAGGCGCCGGGTGCGGCGACGCAGGCGAACCGTGACCCCGGCCCAGGGAGACGAGCAGCCGTGAGCGTGACCTCCTTCCCGGCAGAGTGCGATTGCGGGGTCCTTCTCACCGACGGCCGAGTGGCGCGCCTCCGCCCGATACTCCCCGGGGACTCCCGCGCGCTGGACGACTTCCACGAGCGCCTCTCCGGCGAGACGGTCTACATGCGGTACTTCGCCGCCCATCCCCACCTGAGGGCCGACGAAGTCGAGCACGCCACCCGCATCGACTACCGGGACCGTCTCGTGCTGATCGTCGAGGTCGCGGGGGCGATGGCGGCCGTTGCCAGCTACGACCGCCTGGCCCGCGGGGACGTGGCCGAGGTCGCCTTCCTCGTCGGCGACGCCTTCCAGGGGCGCGGGCTGGGCACCTTGCTGCTCGAGCACCTCGCGGCCGCGGCACGCCACCGCGGCGTGGCCACCTTCGTGGCCCACACCCTGCCGTCGAACCAGGCGATGCTCGGCGTGTTCAGCCACTCGGGGTTCGCGTGCGAGAAGCGCTGGATCGACAACCTCATCCGGGTCACCATGCCGACCGCCCCCGGCGAGCGGTACCTTCGGGCCGTCGCCGAGCGCGACGGGATATCCGTGCGCGCCTGGCTGGCGCCACGCCTGGGGGCCGCGGCCGCCGCCGGCGTGGCGGTGCTCGCCCCCTCCGGGTCGGGCGCTGCGGACGTCGCGGGAGCGCTGCGGGAGTGGCGGGTGGACACCTCGAGGGTGGTTCACATGGACGAGGTCGCAATCGACGCCGCGACCGGCCTGTCGTGGCTCACCCTCGACGACAGCGCCGAGGTCGTGGTGGTGATCCCCGAGCGGTCCGGCGGCTGGCGCCGCTTCGTCGCGGCGGCGCGGGCGGCGACCCGGGTCAAGCCCGTGCTCGCTCCGGGGGCGGCCGGTCTCATCGCCGAGGCGTGCCGGCAGGCGGGCGTGGAGACGGGGGACGCCGCGGAGGGGGCCCGCCGGCTTCTGGGTGCCCGGCGCGACGGAAGCTGGACGCCGCCGGAGAGGGGGAGGCTTCCCGATCTGGGCGGATGCGACGGCTACACGGCCCGGTCGGCGCTCGACCGCTGCCGGGGGGCGGTGGGCGACCCGCTGCCCCCCGACGTGTCTGCCGAGGTGCTCGCGGCCTACGGGCTCCCCCCCGGCGCCCCGCCGGCGGGCGCCGTCCCGGGCGCGGGCGTGGTCGTGGTCGGGGAGGTTCCCGGCCCGGCAGGGCGGGTGCTCGGGGCGCGCGTCGAGGCATCGACGTCGCCACACGCGGGCGTGCACACCCGGCTGCTCCCGCTCACCGACCGGGACGCCGGCGACGTCGCGGACGCCGCGGCGCCCGGTGAGGGTGGCGCGGCGGACTGCGTGCTGCGGGCCGCCAGGCTTGTCGAAGACCAGCCCGATGTGCGCACCGTGCGGCTGCGCTGGGCTCCTCCCGGCCGGAGCGGCGCGCGGGCACCGTGGGCGACCCTGGAAACGGGATCCCCGCGCGGGTCCGACGACGACCCCTTCGTGCGCCGCCTCCCCCAGGCTGCGCAGGCGGGGCTTCGGCCTCTCGACGAAGGGATCTTTGGCCCTGTCGCGGAAGTCGTGGCGGGCTGACACTGAAAGGTGTCGCCGCACGAGGGCTGCGTGCTGTGGGCGGCCAGGAAGGAGCAGGGATGAGCGAGCCAAGCGAGCAGCGTTACCGCATCGTCGTCGGCTTCGACGGCTCGGAGGGGTCCCGGCGGGCGCTGGTATGGGCCGCGGAGGAGGCGCGGGTGCGGGGTGCCGCTGTCGAGGTCGTGCGTGCCTGGCACCCGGGCGAGTTCGGCACCGACCAGGAGATGGAGATCATCGCCCAGAAGACGCTCGAGACGGAGGCGTCGGGGGTGATCGGCGTCCCGTCCGGGTTCGAGGTGACCATGAGCTCGGTGCGCGGCGCCGCGGCCCGCGTCCTCGTGGAACACGCCCGCGACGCCGACATGCTCGTCGTCGGGTCGAGGGGCCACGGCGGCTTCACGGGCCTGTTACTCGGGTCGGTGAGCCAGCAGGTCACGACCCACGCGAGCGCCCCCGTGGTGGTCATCGTCAAGGAGTAGCTCCCGCCCCGGCTGCCTTCTCGGAGGGAGCGGGGACGCTCAACTGCAGACGGGGGCATCGCGGGAGATACGCTGCTGCCGTACCATCTCGAGGAGTGCCTGCCGTCATGCCCGAGCCGCCGCAAGGCACGGTCGCAGCCAAGCTGGGCCGGCCCGAGCCGCGCCGCGACGCCGCGCTGATCGACGCTGTCGTCGAGGCGGCGCCGGACGCGATCGTGGTGACCGACGAGACCGGGCGGATCGTCTTCGTCAACCGGCAGACCGAGCTGCTCTTCGGCTACGAGCGCGGCGAGCTGACAGGCCAGGCCGTCGAGATCCTCGTCCCCGACGACCTGCGGGACCCTCATAGGACGGAGCGGGCCCGCTACGAGCGCGAGCCCGTCCCGCGCCCCATGGGCATCGGCATGGTGCTCGTCGGCAAGCGGTCCGACGGCGCGACCTTCCCGGTCGAGATCAGCCTTTCCCCCCTCGGGCTCGGCGACGAGACGTTCGTGATCGCCGCCGTGCGCGACATCTCCGAGCGGATGGTGGCGGAGGCGGCCGCCGAGGAGGTCCGCTACGTGCTCGACCAGGTTCAGGACGCGGTCTTCATCTTCGACCGCAGCTCCTGGCAGTTCACCTACGTCAACCGCGGGGCCGTGCAGGAGACGGGCTACACCCCCGAGGAGCTCGCCGGCATGACCCTGGTGGGCCTGGCGCCCGACCTCACCCGCGAGGAGCTCGCCAACATGCTCGTCGCGCTCGAGCTCAGGGAGGTCTCCGCGTGGACGCTGACCACCACCCTGCGCCACAAGAGCGGCTCCGACGCCGCCGTCGAGCTCGTCATCCAGGCCCCGCCGCCGCGGCCCCACACGAGCGACCTGCCGCCGTTCGTGGCCATCGCCCGTGACGTCCGGGAGCGGATGGAGGTCGAGGAGCGGCTGCGGGCCGCGACCCTGGAGCTGGCGACGGCCCAGGACCGCGAGCGCATCGCCCAGGACCTCCACGACACAGTGATCCAGCGGATCTTCGCCGCCGGCATGGCGATCCAGGGGAGCATGGGCAGCGTGCGCGATCCCCGCGTCGCCGAGCGGCTGGCCGCGGTGGTCGACGACCTGGACACCACCATCCGGGAGCTGCGCAGCGCCATCTTCGACCTCGAGGGGGGCCGGTACTGGCTGGGTGCCGTCCCGCCCGGCGAAGGGGTCCGCTCGGGGGTGCTGAGCGTGGTCGCCGAGTCCGAGCGGGCGCTCGGGTTCGCCCCGAGGGTCGACTTCGTCGGTCCCGTCGACGACACCGGCGACGGGATCCGCCCGCACATCGTGGCGGCCGTGCGGGAGATGCTGTCGAACGTGGCCCGCCACGCACGGGCCAGCGCGGTGACCGTGGAGGTCGGAGCGTTCGACGGCGAGGTCGTCGCCCGCGTGCTCGACGACGGGGTCGGGCCCCCTCCTGTGCCGCCCATCGGCAACGGGCTGCGGAACCTCACGGCGCGCGCCGAGTCCCTCGGCGGCTCGTTCGAGATGCTGCGGCGGCCCTCCGGCGGCACCGAGGCGCGCTGGACGATCCCCGCCGGGTAGGGGTCCCGGTGCGCCGGGGGCCCGCGCAAAGGGGACTTGGTCCCTGGCCGAGCGGGCGGGGGGGCGACAGGATGGAGCCTGTGGCGGCGTCGTGTGCGTGACGTCGCGCCAGCACCGCCAGGAGGTGCGGGACCCATGACACCACGACCGGAGCAGGTCAAGCGGATCCTGGTCGGCGTCGACGGCTCCGGCTACTCCCAGCGGGCCCTGGCCTGGGCGGTGCTGCTCGCCCAGGGCCTCGGTGCCGAGGTCGTCGCCGTGCATGCCGTCGGGCTGCTCAGCCGTATCGGCGTAGGCCCCCCGGTGCCGAGCCAGTCCCACCTCGACGACGTGAGCCGGGCGTTCGTGACCGAGTGGTGCGCCCCGCTGGCGGGCAGTGGCGTGGCCCACCGGATGCTGCTGGTGGACGGCTCGCCGGCGCTCGCCTTGCTCGCCGCTGCGGAGGAGGAGGACGCCGACGTGATCGTCCTGGGCCGCCGCGGCGTCGGCGGCTTCGCCGAGGTGCTGCTCGGCAGCACCAGCCTCCACGTCGCCGGGTCCGCCGGGCGCCCCGTGGTCATCGTCCCGCCGCCCGACCTCGCCGACCCGCCCCACCCCGGCCAGGCCACGGGCGGCTAGGCGACGGGCGGACGCCCTCAGGAGCCCAGGGTCCGGCGGACCTCCAGGGCTATCTGCTTGTCCTCGCGGGCCGCCACGACGAGCGCCCGGACCGCGGCCCCCGCGGCGCCGACGTCGCGGTCGGGCGGCGAGGAGCCGGCGCCGGAGCCCGACCCGTCGTTGAGCGCGGGGTCGAGGCGCACCCCGAGGAATCCCAGCCCGCCTGCCGCCGCAGCACGCACCTGCGGTGAGTTCTCCCCGACGCCGCCCGTGAAAACCAGGGCGTCTATCCCCTCCATCGCGGCGGCCATGGCGGCGATAGCGCCCCGCAGCCGGTGCACGTAGACGTCGAAGGCGAGCTGCGCGGCCTCCTCGCCGGCGGCAGCGCCGTCCACCACGGCGCGCATGTCGGCGGTTCCCGCCAGACCGAGCAGCCCGGAGCGGTGCTCGAGGGTAGTGGCCAGCTCGGCCGGGGGCATGCCGACGTGCTCCTCGAGCCACAGCACCAGGCCCGGGTCGACGGTGCCCGACCGGGTGGCCATCACCAGCCCCTCCAGTGGGGTGAACCCCATGGTGGTGTCGACAGACCGTCCCGACGCCACCGCGGCCAGCGACGCCCCCGCCCCCAGATGGCAGGTCACCACGCGCAGGCCGGCCGGGTCCCGGTCGAGCAGCTCGGCGGCGCGCCGCGACGCGTAGGCGTGCGATAGGCCGTGGAAGCCGTAGCGGCGCAGGTCCCAGCGCCGGCGCCACTCCGGCGGCAGGGCGTAGGTGGCCGCGGCGGGGGGGATGCCGGCGTGGAAGGCCGTGTCGAAGCAGGCCACCGCGGGGACGCCCGGCAGGGCGGCGTCGACGGCGTCGAGGGCTGCCAGGGACTTCGGTTGGTGGAGGGGGGCCAGGTCGGTGAGCGACCGCAGCCGCGCCTCCACCGTCTCGTCGATCACGACAGGGCCGTGGTAGAGGCTCCCGCCGTGCACGATGCGATGTCCGACGGCGTCGACGGTGCCGAAGTCCGAGATGGAGGAGCGGACGGCCCCTGAGTCCGCGATCCCCCGGGGCGCCGGTAGGTCGGCGGAGTACGCAACGCTGTCGTCCTCTTCGAGCACGCGCAGCTTGAGGCTGCTGGAACCGGCGTTGACCACGAGGATCCGCATTTTTTCAGCGTGACATCCCGAGTCGGGCTAGTAGGGCCAGGTCCAGTCCCGAACCTCGGGCAGGTCCTCGCCTTCCTGGCGGGTGTACTCCCGGGCCTGCAGGCGGCGCTCCGCCATGAGCTGGCGGACGTGACCCGCCCGGCTCGACAGCCCCGGGACCCGGTCGATCACGTCCATGACCAGGTGGTAACGGTCGAGATCGTTGAGCATCACCATGTCGAACGGCGTCGTCGTGGTGCCCTCCTCCTTGTAGCCGCGCACGTGGAGGTTGGCGTGGTTGCGGCGCCGGTACGCGAGGCGGTGGATCAGCCACGGGTAGCCGTGGTAGGCGAAGATGATCGGCTTGTCGGTCGTGAAGAGCGACTCGAACTCGGCGTCGGGCATGCCGTGGGGGTGCTCCGACTCGGGCTGGAGGCGCATCAGATCCACCACGTTGACCACCCGGACCTTCACGTCGGGCAGATGGCGGCGCAGCAGGTCGACCGCGGCGAGGGTCTCCAGGGTGGGCACGTCGCCGCAGCAGCCGAGGACCACGTCCGGTTCCCCGTCCTGGTCGCTGGACGCCCACTCCCAGATCCCCGCCCCACGCGTGCAGTGGACGACCGCCGCGTCCATCGACAGCCACTCGAGCTCCGGCTGCTTGCCGGCCACGATGACGTTGACGTAGTGCCGGCTTCGCAGGCAGTGGTCCGCCACCGACAGCAAGCAGTTGGCGTCGGGCGGCAGGTAGACCCGGATGACCTCGGCCTTTTTGTTGACGACGTGATCGATGAAGCCGGGGTCCTGGTGGGAGAAACCGTTGTGGTCCTGGCGCCAGACGTGGCTCGACAGCAGGTAGTTGAGCGACGCCAGAGGCCGCCGCCAGGGGATCCCGCGGGTGACCTTGAGCCACTTGGCGTGCTGGTTGAACATCGAGTCCACGATGTGGATGAACGCCTCGTAGCAGTTGAACAGGCCGTGGCGCCCCGTCAGGAGATACCCCTCGAGCCAGCCCTGGCAGAGGTGCTCGGACAGGACTTCCATCACCCGCCCGTCAGGGGAGAGGTGGTCGTCGCCGGGCCGGATCTCCGCATCGAAGGCACGGGCGGTGACGTCGAACACGTCGCTCAACCTGTTCGACGCCGTCTCGTCGGGCCCGAACAGCCGGAAGGTGTCGGGGTTGCGGCGCACGACCTCGGCGAGCCAGCGGCCGAGCACCCGCGTTGCCTCCGAGAACTGCTTGCCGGGACCCTCGATAGGCACGCCGAAGTCCCGGAAGTCGGGCAGGTCGAGGTCCCGCAGCAGCAGCCCGCCGTTGGTGTGCGGGTTGGCGCTCATGCGCCGGTGGCTGCGCGGCGCCAGGGCCGCCAGCTCCTCCTGCAAGGCGCCGGCCTCGTCGAACAGCTCCTCCGGCTTGTAGCTGCGCAGCCACGCCTCGAGCTCCGCCAGGTGGGCCCGGTTCGTCCGCACCTCGCCGATCGGCACCTGGTGGGCCCGGAAGGTGCCCTCGACGGGCTGCCCGTCGACGAACCTCGGCCCGGTCCAGCCCTTCGGTGTGCGCAGGATGATCATCGGCCAGCGCGGCCGGGGTCCACCACCCTCGGCTCGTGCCCGCCGCTGGATGCCCACGATCTCCTCGACGACCTGGTCGAGAGTGGCGGCCATCTGCTGGTGGACGTCCTCGGGGACGTCGCCGGCGACGACGTAGGGGTGGTACCCGTAGCCGTCGAAGAGCGACAGGAGCTCGTCGTCCGGGATCCGGGCGAGGACGGTGGGGTTGGCGATCTTGTACCCGTTGAGGTGCAGGATCGGAAGGACCGCCCCGTCATGGGCCGGGTTGAGGAACTTGTTCGAGTGCCAGCTGGTGGCCAGGGGACCGGTCTCGGCCTCCCCGTCGCCCACCACGCATGCCACGAGAAGGTCGGGGTTGTCGAACGCGGCCCCGTAGGCGTGGGCGAGGGAGTAGCCGAGCTCGCCCCCCTCGTTGATGGAGCCGGGGGTCTCGGGGGCGGCGTGGCTGGGGATGCCGCCGGGAAAGGAGAATTGGCGGAACAGGCGGGCCATCCCGGCGGCGTCCTTGGTGACGTTCGGGTACAGCTCGCTGTAGGTGCCCTCGAGGTAGGAGTTGGCCACCACCCCAGGCCCCCCGTGGCCGGGGCCGGTCACGTAGACGACGTTGAGGTCCCAGTTGCGGATCACCCGGTTCAGGTGCGCGTAGATGAAGTTGAGCCCGGGGGTCGTCCCCCAGTGCCCGAGGAGGCGGGGCTTGATGTGCTCGGGACGCAGTGGCTCCCGCAACAGCGGGTTGGAGAGGAGGTATATCTGGCCGACGGACAGGTAGTTGGCGGCCCGCCAGTAGGCGTCGATCAGGCGCAGCTCCTCCGGCGTGAGGGGTCCCGACCTGGCTTCCCCGGAGCCGGTTAGCGTGGGGGAAGCAGAGGGCGATTCCATGAACCGAAGCCTATGCACCGCACGGCGGCTCACGGACGGGCACCGGCCGGCGGAACCCCCATCCCGCTCCACGCCCGTCCGCAACATCAAAAAAGGGGCCGGAGAAAGCTGGCGCCGGCTCGCCTGGTCAACGAGCCGGCGCCGGGTCGGGAGGGCCACTCTGACATCCCGAGGAGCCTTCGCTAGGTCCTTCCGACCTGCCCGGCCGAGAGGACGGCTACGTGGGCGAAGGCCACCTCACCGTCGCGCCGGCCGGGAAGTCTTATCGAGCGTTTCGTTGCCGCGGCGATCCGGTCGTTTCGGATCCTGTCGAAATACGCTTCCAGGGCCACGGTCGACCTTCCTCACGCGCTGCGATCGACGCTGCCCAGTGTGGCACCGCCGGTGCGCGAGGCCGTAGGGCCGAAGGTCACCGAAAGCGATTCTCCAACCGACAAGGGACTTTCGGATACCCGGTCGGGTACTTGGACCCTGCTGCTGGTCACCGAGGCGTGAGCACGCTTCGAACCAAGGCGTAGCGCGGCGCGTACCGTGTACCCGCGAGGAGACTCAGGAGAGGAGCGACGAGTGGGTGTCGAGGGTCCAGATCGCGCGAAGACCAGCGGGGAAGGGCGTTTCGCCTGCGGCGCCGTGCTCCCCATGAAGGTGAGGGACCTCATGACGGTCGACGTCGTGACCGTCCGTCCGGACGCCACGCTCAGAGATGTCGCCGACCTCCTCCTCGAGCACCGCATCCGAAGCGTCCCGGTGGTCGACGACATCGGTCACCTCCTCGGTGTTGTGAGTGAATCCGACGTCGTCGGCCGCGTCGTCGGGACGGGGAGCGAAGGTCGCGGGCTCGGCTCGCTGCTCGCCCGTGCGCTCGGCTCCGCCGGCGAGGCCGCCGACGCTCCGGGCGCCGCCGTCGAGGCACCGACCGCCGGCGACATCATGACCCGTGACGTGGACACCTGCGCGCCGGAGGAGCCCGCCGCCAGCGCGGCGCGCCGCATGCTCCGGCGGGACGTCCGGGTCATGCCCGTCACCGACGACGACAGGGTCGTCGGGATGCTTGCCCGCCACGACATCCTGCGACTTTTCGACCGTCCCGACGCCGAGATCAGCGATCGGGTCGACGATCTCCTGGCCAACCCGTTGTGGGCACCGGAGGACCACCACGTGGAGGCCGCCGTCCACGACGGCGTGGCGATCCTCACCGGCTCTGTCCCGCATCGCAGCGACGTCGGCGTCATCTGCAACGAGGTCCGCCACGTCCCGGGCGTCATCGAGGTCGTGAACCGCCTCACCTGGGACGCCCCCGATCCCAGGCCGCCGGTCGTCCGGGACACCGACTGGCGCTGAGGTCCGCGCCGCGCCGGCCGTCGGATCTCCGGCCGGCGCGGCGCGTCTGTCAGCAGTTCCGGGTGGCCGGGCCGCGGGCGGGGCGAAGGGCGCCGATCGGAGGGGTGCGGTGGCGGTCCCCGCAACCGGCCCTTGCGATTTCCAGCCGACTGTGCGAGAGTAGCCCAGAGGCTATGAGACGCAAGATTCTTGCGCTCGGTGGGATCCTGGTGTTGGCGGTGGGGGGTTGTTCGAGCGGGAAGCGCGATGCGAGCCCGACGACCACCTCGTCTCCGCCCTCCACCACCGCGCTGGCGGCGAACCCGGACACGATTCCGGCGGTCATCACGCCGGCGTACGTGAACGCCGTGTTCAAGGTGCTCAACCACCTGAATGGGGACGCTGCTCGCGTCGTTGTGTCGACCGGACGATTGACTTCCAAGGCTAACCTGTACTTGAGGACCGTCTATAACGACCCTCTATACGCGGTCGAACAACGTGTACTTGAGCAGGGGGTCACTAGTCATTTCGTGAACGTGCGTAGGCCACCCGGTGATCGGATTACAGTGGTCGATCGGATCCTGTCCTCAAGTCCGACGTGCATATTTGTTCAAGCAACGAGTAATCTTTCTGCAGTTGAGATTCACCCGACGCGTGCGGCCTCTTCTGAGTACTGGGAATTGCGCCCCAAGCAGCCTGGTATAGATCCAAATGGTCTGAATCCGACGCCGTGGGCACTTTCGGTGAACGAGGATTTCCTTACGCCCACCACGGTAGGCGACCCGTGTTAAAGCTGCTCCTTGCTGCCGTACTCGGTTTCGGGAGTAGTTCAATCCCCACCTCCCTGACGTATTCCGCAAGTGGGGGAGCGTGTGTTGCAGGCTCCCTAGGCACGGCCGTCCTGTGTGGTGGGTCATACCAAGTGGTAGAGCCTGGCGCGGCGACTCGTGCCGATCCTACGCACGTAACTGGGGGACGGGGTCGCAGGAGAGCACCGCCCCCGATGTTGCCGTATGTGGCAAATGCCGGGCCGGGCGGGGGGCCCTGCCTGGCGCTGGGGTCGGCGACGCCGGCACCCAATGTGACGGTCTTGGCGTGGCTGGGGACCCGTCACCTGCCGGCGTGTGGCGCGCGACCCGTCGGTAACGCGGTAGCCCCCGCGGTCTTGGCGCTGCGTTATTGGCAGACCGTTCGTCTTCCGGTTCCGCACCCGTCGATCCCGCCGGGTTGGGCAATCACAGGGAAACTGGCTTATCTGGTGACCGGGGGAACGACGGCCCCGCCGGAGTGGCACTTCTCCACACCCTTGGGACCTCTCTCGATCACGGCGCGGGGCGCGTACGTGGTCGATTGGGGGGACGGCAGCCTCCCAGTGTGGACGGGGCCTTATCCGGAGGAAGGGGAGCCGTGGCCCTCAGGCAGGATCACCCATACGTACGATTGGGTGGGGACGGTGACGGTCGTAGTACGCGAAGAGTGGA